>NZ_JADYWQ010000007.1:0-210834 GCF_015864725.1 Pseudoalteromonas sp. NSLLW24
TTTCCCTTTGATTATTGTAACCACTTTAATCATGGCACATAGATGCCGTATAGGGAGGAGACCATTACATCAGGTTAAATAAGCTTTAGCTCATTAAGTATTGGTGCATCCATTTTTCGTTACTGAGTATGTTTTTATAAAGCGCGAGTTGGTTTTGTGCTCGCTCTAAATTATGCTCTGCATGAGCCACTTTAAAGTACACATCGTTATTTAAGTAATCAGTTAAAAAGCGCACACTTAACATGAGCGGCATTATTTTAGCGCCTAACAGCAGGCTTTCTTGTTCTTTTGTACTCATGCTACTTTTTAATGGCGTTACATAGCCTTTAACAATGGCTGAAAATATATCTTTTCGAATAACAACGTTGCGTAAGTTTGTTGAATCCTCGGCTTCGGGGGAGCAAAAAGTGCGTACCATGTCGCCAAAATCATAAAGCCTAAATCCTGCCATACAGGTGTCTAAATCAATCACTGCTTTTGCTTTGTGAGTTGTATTACAAAATAGCATATTATTTATTTTTGTATCGTTATGACACACTCTAAGCGGTATCTGCTTGGCAATGTTGCTAAGCTCGGTAATTAAATGCTGCTGCGATAAGCAATATTCTATTTCGTCAGCGCAGTGCTTTACTCTATTTACAGAGTTATTTGTGATTGCGATATTTAATTGCTCAAAGCGCATCGCTAAGTTGTGAAAATCAGGGATTACAATATGTAGTTGTTGTGCATCAAAATCTTGTAATGCATGGGCGAATACGCCAAAGGCGTAAGCCGCTTGCTCGCTCTGTTGCGCATTTTTAACAACGTCTTCGCTGTAACTGTCACTAATATAGCTAAGGACGCGATAATGCGCGCTATCAATTTCTATTAAGTGTTCGTTGTTTTGTATGGCTATATGCTTAACTGTTTCAAGGGGGTAGTTGCTTTGTAGTTGTTTGGTATTTAAATGCTGCTCAATTAGTTTTGCATTACTTACTAATTGAGCAGGGTATTTAAATACCTCAGTATTAAGTTTTTGCACAATAAACTGTTTATCAATACACGTAAGTAGCCATGTACTATTTATATGGCCGCTACCAATCACACTAACTTGAGTTAACTCAGGATTTAATGCTAATTGTTCGCTTAGCTTATTTTGTATTGAGATGTTCATTGTGCTCACTTGTACCTAGTTTATTATGCGTATCGGGCTACTATTTTCTCGATAATTTCAGCATTAGCTTCAGGAAAATCATAATTTTCTAATTCACTAATTGCTACCCATTCACTAGGTTGTCCTTCAGCGCCATGTGCTTCACCGCTAAAGTTACTCACTACGTGTACATCTAATTTAACGCACTTATCGCCGTAGTCATGTTCAATCACCATAAGTTGACTAGAGCTGTGAATTGTTAATCCAACTTCTTCAATAAGCTCGCGTTTAAGTGCAACAAAAACACTTTCACCTGCTTCTACTTTGCCACCAGGAAATTCCCATAAACCGCCTTGATGTTGTTCATCTGCGCGTTTACAAATGAATATAGCGTTATTTTTCTTAATAACACCAACAGCTACATGTACAATTTCTATAGTCATTACTTTAAAACTCCATAAAAAAAAGCGACGCTAGCGCCGCTTTTTAATAAGCTAATAACAATATTGGGCTATTTTAATTTACCGCAACATTGTTTGAATTTTTGACCTGATTTACAAGGACAAGGGTCATTACGACCTACTTTTGGTTCTGTACGAGCCATTACAGTAGCTGTTTCTGGTGCTGGCGCTTCGCCACCTACTTGCTCAGCTTCTTCATGTTGGTATTCGCGAGGAGCATTTTCACTTTTACGGTGTTGCTCTTCTACTTTTTCAACATCTTCTTCTGCGCGTACTTGTACTTTACTTAGGATGCTTACAACATCTACTTTCAAGTTTTCAAGCATTTCAGAAAACAGCTCAAACGACTCACGCTTATACTCTTGCTTAGGATTCTTTTGCGCGTAACCACGTAGATGAATACCTTGACGTAAGTGATCCATAGCAGCAAGGTGATCTTTCCAATGCTGATCAAGACTTTGTAGCATAATCGCTTTTTCGAATTGACGTAAAACAGAGTCGCCAACTTGCTCTTCTTTTTGCTTGTACGACTGCTCAACCGCCTGCTCAATACGCTCACGAAGTTTTTCTTCGTATAGTTTATTGTCATCTGCTAACCACTGAGTAATTGGTAATTCAATTAAGAAGTCTTGTTTTAAACGTTCTTCAAGGCCAGGAATATCCCACATTTCAGCAAGGCTTTGTGGTGCAATGTACTGATCAATTACACTAGCAAGAACATCACCACGAATTGCTGTGATAGTTTCTGAAATATCGCCTTCTTCAAGTAGCTCATTACGTTGAGAGTAAACAACGCGACGTTGATCGTTTGCTACATCATCGTACTCAAGCAATTGCTTACGAACATCAAAGTTACGTGCTTCTACTTTACGCTGTGCATTTTCAATCGCACGGTTTACCCATGGATGTTCAATTGCTTCACCGCGTTGCATACCTAGTTTACGCATCATGTTAGTCATGCGTTCACCAGCGAAGATACGCATTAATGCATCGTCCATCGATAGGTAGAAACGGCTAGAACCGGCGTCACCTTGACGACCAGAACGACCACGTAATTGGTTATCTATACGACGAGATTCGTGACGTTCAGTACCAATGATATGTAAACCGCCAGCATCAATTACCGCATCATGGCGAATTTTCCAAGCTGCTTTAATTTCAGCAATTTGCTCAGCAGTTGGGTTCTCAAGTTTTTCAACTTCACTGTTCCAGTTACCACCTAACACGATATCGGTACCACGACCGGCCATGTTGGTTGCAATTGTTACTGTACCTGGTAGGCCAGCATCTGAAACGATATCTGCTTCTTGCGCATGAAATTTGGCATTAAGTACGTTGTGCTTAATTTTTTCTTTGCGTAAAAACTGTGATAAATACTCAGAGCTTTCAATTGAAATAGTACCTACAAGTACCGGTTGTCCGCGGTCTTGACAGTCTTTAATGTCAATTAAAATTGCTTCGTATTTTTCTTCTTGCGTTAGGTAAACTAAGTCGGCGCGATCATCACGAACCATTGGCTTATTAGTTGGCATAACAACAGTATCTAGGCCGTAGATAGATTGAAACTCAAAAGCTTCAGTATCGGCAGTACCTGTCATACCTGCTAATGTTTCGTATAAACGGAAGTAGTTTTGGAACGTAATAGATGCAAGTGTTTGGTTTTCGTTCTGAATATTTACACCTTCTTTAGCTTCAACAGCTTGGTGTAAACCTTCTGACCAACGACGACCTTCCATTGAACGACCAGTATGCTCATCGATAATGATTACTTCGTTTTCTTTTACTACGTAATCAACATCTTTTTGGTATAGCTTGTGGGCACGAAGGGCCGCATAAACGTGACTTAGTAGCGTAATGCTTGCTGCTGAGTAAAGCGAATCGCCTTCTTCAATTAAGCCGCGTTCAGTAAGTAGCTCTTCTACTTTAATTTGACCACGTTCTGTTAAATGAACTTGCTTAGACTTTTCATCAATAGTGTAATCGCCGTCGCCTTCAACACCTTCTTCGTCTTCTTTTTCTTGAAGTTCAAGTAAAGGAACGATGGTATTTATTTCAGTGTATAGCTCAGAGCTGTCCTCAGCTGGGCCTGAAATAATAAGCGGAGTACGCGCTTCATCAATTAAGATTGAATCCACTTCATCGACTACGGCATAAAATAATGGACGCTGAACACGTTCATCAATGCTAAAAGCCATATTATCGCGAAGGTAGTCAAAACCAAATTCGTTATTTGTACCGTACGTAATGTCAGCAGTATAAGCTAGCTTCTTCTGCTGTGGCATCATACCCGGTACGTTACAGCCTACAGTAAGGCCTAAAAATTCAAATAACGCACGGTTGGTTTCAGCATCACGTTTAGCAAGGTAGTCATTCACAGTAATTACGTGAACACCTTTGCCTGTTAAGCCGTTTAAATAAGCTGGTAGGGTAGCTGTTAGTGTTTTACCTTCACCGGTACGCATTTCTGCAATGCGACCTTGATGTAAAACCATACCACCTAATAACTGCACGTCGAAATGACGCATGCCATTTACACGCTTTGACGCTTCACGTACCACAGCAAAAGCTTCAGGTAGGATATCGTCAAGGCCTTGTCCGTTATCGTAACGTTCTCTAAACTCAGCTGTTTTAGCTCTTAAATCTTCATCAGAAAGCGCTTCAAGTTGCGTTTCTAGCGCATTGATTAGCGCGACCGTCTTTCTTAAGTTTTTAATAGTGCGGTCATTGCGACTACCAAAAAGCTTGGTAAATAAATTAGATATCATGATAAAACCGTTACAATGTATTCTTTGTCAGCCGAGTATCGGCTAACCCATTTTTAACAATTGGTAATTAATATGTGCTTTTAAATAACACTTAGAACATATTAATTAGCAATATTGTATTAAACCGCTCAAAAAGCACTGTTTATTACGTGCGCTACTATACCAGACTCTGCCAAACAACAAACTATCTCAATAAAAAGATCTGTGTATAAAATCGAAAAATTTGATCTGGTTCGTAAAAATAACTTTGTATTACTCAATTACAGTAAAAATAGTAGCGAACTGTAAAGATATGGTGCTAAATAAATTAAAAACAAGGGTTATAGCTGCGCTTAAGTTTGACGCTTAAACACAGCTATTAAATGAGTGTTTTATAATTTAAATTGGTTAACCGTTTTGTTAAGTGCTGCAGCTAAATCACTTAAGTCACGAGCTTCGTCAGCGAGGGTGTGCGCATGGTCAGCTGTACTGTTCACTAAGTTATTAATTGCCGAAAGGCTCGTATTAATATCTTCAGCTACGACTGTTTGCTCCTCAGTTGATGTTGCTATTTGATGACTTTGGTCTTGTACTTTAGTGACCGACTGCGCAATATTGTGAAGTGAGCTAAGTACTTCTTTAGTTTGCAGTACTGAGCCCTCGGTTTGATCTTGTCCTTGTTGCATCATCACTGAGGCCTGTTGAGCTATTTGCTGCAAGCGCGAAATCATATTACGAATATCGTCAGTTGATTCTTGTGTGCGACTTGCTAGTGAGCGTACTTCATCAGCAACAACGGCAAAGCCTCGACCGTGTTCACCGGCACGAGCTGCCTCTATAGCCGCATTAAGTGCAAGTAAGTTGGTTTGATCGGCAATTGAATTAATTACATCGACTAACGCACCAATGTTATTACTTTCTTGTTCAAGGCCTGCTACCACTTTAGATGCTTCGCCAATATGCAACGCCAGCTCAGTCATTACTTTTTGCGCCTGTGTAGAACGGCTTGCACCTTCAGCTGTAATTGCCTGAACTTCTTCAGCTGCGTTATTTGTATGTTGTGCATTACGTGATATTTCAAGCACAGTAGTCGCCATTTCAGTTACCGCAGCGCTGACGCTATCAACTTGCTGCTTCTCTTGCTGAATTTCAGAATTAGTTTGCTCAGAAACATGTCTTAGCTGAGCTGCTGCATTACTTAGCTGTTCTGCTTGCGCTGCGGTTTCTAGCATCATGGCGCGTAATTTATCAATAAAAGTGTTCATATGATTGGCCAGCTGTCCCACTTCATCTTGGCTATTAATATCAATTTTTTGAGTAAGGTCGCCTTCGCCCGATGCTATATCACGCATAATGTGCGTAAGTGTTGTGATGGGTTTTGAAATCATATGAGTAGCCCATAAAATCATGGCTAATATAATAATTAAGATAATAACTACTGCAGTTGTTGTTGCGGTTACTGCGGCATTTACGGGCTCTTCAATCATGCTAGTAGGAATAAGTAGACCTACATACCAATCTATATAAGGCTGCTCTAGCTGCAGACGATGGTAAACCACATAAAACTGCTCACCTTTAAAAGTAACCATTTGGCTACCTTTAAGGTTATTTCGCATTTGTGTATTTAATTCTTTAAAGCCTGCTGTATCTGTAAACTGTTGCTCAAGCGCATCGAGTCCTTCTTTACCGTTTGCACCTTCATCTGTAATTGAAAGTTTGTGTCCAGTGGCTTTTGAAAAGTGAACTACTTTTTGATTTCCATCGAGTAAAAATCCATAACCTTGGCCGTTAAAGCGAATATTTTCGACCATGTCGTTAATTTTGTTTAGTTGTAAATCAACACCGCCCATACCAATGAGTTTACGCTGTGCGTTATAAACAGGTTGTTGTACTACTGCGGATGCTACGCCTGTGGTTAAATCAACAGAGATTGGACCTACGTAAAGTTTGTTAACTTGCATGGCTTCTTGCCACCAACCACGCTTGTAGGCGTAATAAGGCTGGCCGTTGTAGTGACTTGTACGTTCATTTTCTTTAAAGTATTCACCGGTGGTTGCTGAGGCAAAAAAGGCCGATAAAATGTTTTCGTCATTTGAGCTTAAACGGACAAAGTCTTGGTTTACTTCGTTGTAGCCAGGGGCGCTTTCAAGTGCTTGATCGCGAGTATCCCAATTTTCAAAAAAGTTGATTAAATGTGGGTTATTAACAAAGGTTGATACCATTTTTCCGTACATCGCAAAGTAACTTTGCATTGAAAGTTGCTCGGTCTGTAGATAACTTTGCGCTTCATTTTCTATGTTTTCTCTAGAGAGGTTGGCAATGTGTTTAACAAAAAATGTTGAGGCAATAATTAGTAAAACGGTAATTGTTCCACCAATCAATAATAATATTTTCTTCCGTAATGATAAATTATTTAGCATGAGTACGCATATTTTTATTATTTATGAAATTATATCTAATCATATCTTACTTAAAATCTCTATAAAGTTAGATAGAAAGAACTAATTATGCGTTTAAAATAAAGGCTTATACAAAAATGACAAATAAAAGTAATAAATTAGTAGTATTAGGTGCAGGTTGGTTAGGACATGCGTTATGCGTAAGTGCGCAAAAAGCTGATTGGCAAGTACAAGGAACGCATAGAACAGATATACACGAGTTTGACTTTGAGCGTCAGTTTACACTTGAAGATGGGCAATTAAGACATCAAGTTGATTTACAAAATGCTTATTGGGTATGTGCTATTCCACCACGTAGCAGGCACAGTGAAAGTAATTATCCTGAAACACTCACCGCAGCGCTTAAGCTTTCAAAGGAGTTAAACGCAAAGGGCTTTTTATTATGCTCGTCAACCGGGGTATACGATCAAGAGCCTGGTGTATATAGCGAAAGTTGCGATATTTCATGCACAAACGAGCGCCAAATAAAGCTCTATGAGGCAGAAGAGCAAGTACTTGAGCAAGACGGGAAAGTGCTGCGTTTAGCTGGATTACTAGGGCCTAATAGAGAACCTGGTCGTTTTGTGGCAGGCAAAGAGCTTAATACATCAAGTGAGCAAGTAGTAAATATGGTGCACCAACAAGATGTAATTAATGCTATCTTTGCGGTGATAGAGCACTGGCAAGTAGGGCAAAATATTTATAATGTTGTTAATCCTGCGCACCCGACAAAAGCTGAATACTACGCAGTGAAGTGTGCAGAACATGGTGGCGAGTTACCACGCTTTACCAGTGATGATAAAGCTGAGCGCAAAGTTATTGGCTCAGCTATTGAAGCGCTAGGCTTTACTTACCAATATGGTATTTAATATGCTGAAGGCAGGGGACTGCTCTCTATGAAGTCACATAGCTTACCTTCACTTAGTAATGTATTAGCAGCTTCGATATCGGGAGCAAAGTAGCGGTCTTTATCATAATAACTCACATGCTCGCGTAATAACGCTTTAGCGCTTTGCACTTTATTTGATGGTTCAAGCGGCTTTCTAAATTCTAGCCCTTGAACCGATGCTAACCATTCTATTGCCAAAACACCTTGGGTATTATTGGCCATTTCATCTAAGCGCCTTGCTGCAAAGGTTGCCATAGATACATGATCTTCTTGATTTGCAGATGTAGGCAAGCTATCGACCGAAGCCGGATGTGCTAATGATTTGTTTTCTGACGCAAGCGCAGCAGCGGTTACTTGAGCAATCATAAAACCTGAATTTACCCCGCCGTTTTCAACCAAAAATGGCGGTAACTTAGATAGGTTTGAGTCAATAAGTAATGCAATTCGTCTTTCTGCTAAAGCACCAATTTCGGCAATCGCAATAGCGAGGTTATCGGCAGCCATTGCAACGGGTTCTGCATGAAAATTCCCTCCAGAAATGATGTCGCCTACATCGGCAAAAACTAGCGGATTATCGGTTACACCGTTTGACTCGCATAGCAACACTTCTGCGGCTTGGCGTATCTGAGTTAGGCAAGCACCTAGCACTTGAGGTTGGCAGCGAAGGCAGTATGGATCTTGTACTTTTTCACAATTGACGTGGGAATCACTAATTTGAGAGTGCGTATCGAGTAGCTCTCTAAATACTTGAGCGGTGTCTATTTGTCCGCGCTGACCACGAATATCATGAATACGTGCATCAAATGGCGCGCGACTGCCCATTGCAGCTTCTATGCTTATCGAGCCGATAACGCAGCTTTGTGCATATAAGTTCTCGCTTCTAAATAGGCCTTGTAGTGCAAACGCAGTTGACGCTTGTGTGCCATTTAATAATGCTAAGCCTTCTTTAGCTGCAAGGGTAAGAGGTTCAAGCCCCGCTATTTTTAACCCTTGTGCTGCACTAATTATTTTTCCTTTATGTCGCATTTGACCTTCAGCTAATAAAGGTAGGCACATATGCGCAAGAGGGGCTAAATCCCCCGATGCCCCCACTGAGCCCTTTTTAGGCACGCACGGATATACTTCGCTACTAAGCAGCTGCATAAAAAATTGGATTACTTGCAGGCGAATACCCGAGTAGCCGCGCGAAAGCGAGTTTACTTTTAAGGTGATCATTAATCTTACTGTGCTGTCATCCATGTATTCGCCAATGCCCGCAGCGTGTGAAAGCACAATGGAGCGCTGTAATAATTCAAGTTCGTCGTCGGCTATTTTGGTATTAGCTAATAACCCAAAGCCGGTGTTAATCCCGTATACAGTGCGGTGCTCATTAATAACGTTTTGAACGGTTTGTGCGCTGGCAGCTATTTGTGATTCAGCATGCTGTACAAGGCTTAACTTTACTGGTGAATTATTAATTTTTTTTAGCGTGTTTAAATTAAGTGAGCCTGGAGTGAGAGTAAGTTTGAACATGATTATTCCTTGTCTAACATTGGTAGGTCTAAATTTTGTTCTTTAGCGCAGTTCTTTGCTATGTCGTATCCAGCATCAGCATGGCGCATTACACCCGTTGCAGGGTCGTTCCAAAGTACGCGAGCAATACACTCTTTAGCTTCATTTGTACCATCGGCAACAATAACCACACCAGAGTGCTGACTAAAGCCCATACCTACACCGCCGCCATGATGAAGGGACACCCAAGTAGCGCCACTTGCTGTATTAAGCAGTGCATTGAGTAATGGCCAATCCGATACCGCATCAGAGCCATCTTTCATACTTTCTGTTTCGCGGTTAGGGCTGGCAACTGAGCCAGAGTCGAGGTGATCGCGACCAATAACGATAGGGGCTTTAAGTTCGCCATTTTTAACCATTTCGTTAAAGGCCAATGCAAGGCGTGCTCTATCTTTTAAACCTACCCAACAAATACGTGCAGGTAGCCCTTGAAATTGAATACGTTCACGGGCCATATCAAGCCAGTTATGCAAATGTGCATCATCAGGAATAAGCTCTTTTACTTTTGCATCGGTTTTATAAATATCTTCTGGATCGCCTGATAGTGCTACCCATCTAAATGGTCCAATACCTTCACAAAATAAAGGGCGAATATAGGCGGGTACAAATCCAGGAAAATCAAACGCGTTGGTAACACCTTCATCAAACGCCATTTGACGAATATTATTTCCGTAATCAGTAGTGGCGGCACCCGCTTTTTGCAGCGCCAGCATGGCTCTAACTTGGACTGCCATTGATTGTTTAGCCGCTTTTACTACCGCTTTTGGATCTTGCTCACGCATTTTTGCTGCGTGCTCCATTGTCCAGTTTTGTGGTAAGTAACCATTTAATGGATCGTGAGCTGATGTTTGATCTGTGACTACATCAGGTGTAATACCTGTTTTAACCAGTGTACTAAATACATCGGCAGCGTTACCAAGTAAGCCAACTGATAGGGCTTCACCTTTTATGCACGCGTCGGTTATTAATTGCAGTGCGTGTTCAAGGTTCGTTGCTTTTACATCAACGTAGCCTGTTTTTATACGAAAATCGATACGGCTTTCATCACATTCAACAACTAGCGCACTAAACCCTGCCATTGTAGCGGCAAGTGGTTGCGCACCGCCCATACCTCCAAGGCCACCCGTTAATACCCACTTGCCTTTAGCACTACCTGAAAAATGTTGCTTTGCCATGGCTATAAAGGTCTCGTAAGTGCCTTGTACAATGCCTTGCGAGCCAATATAAATCCAAGAACCCGCTGTCATTTGTCCGTACATCATCAAGCCTTTTTTATCGAGCTCGTTAAAGTGCTCCCAATTTGCCCAGTGTGGAACAAGGTTTGAGTTGGCAATAAGTACACGAGGGGCATTACTGTGGGTTTTAAATACACCAACGGGTTTTCCTGATTGTACAAGCAGAGTTTCGTCGCTTTCGAGTCTATCGAGGGTTTCTATAATTTTGTCATAACTTGGCCAATCACGAGCTGCTCGGCCAATACCACCATATACAACAAGTGCATGAGGATGTTCTGCAACTTCAGGGTCTAAATTATTCATTAGCATGCGCTTAGCAGCTTCAGTTTGCCAGCTTTTAGCACTTATTTTATCGCCATGAGGTGCACGTATTACGCGACTTGTGTCGAGTCGGTTGTTCATGTTTTGCTCCTGTTGTATATACAAGGTGATTTGTTATAAAAAAAGCGCAGTAAGCGCTATTGTTTGTTATTTTTTAAATGTTAAGTGTCCACCTAAGCGATATTTACTGCCTGGTGATACAAGGCGCGCAAAGCTTACAATGCCGTTAATAGACCATGTGCGTCGAATAACTTGTAAGCATGGTTCTTCGTTATATAAATTTAACCATTGGCACATTTCGCTGTTTGGCATAATAGCCTCTACGGTATGCCTCGCTTGGGTAAGTGGTGCAACACTAGATAGATATTCATGAGGTGTAAGCGTGCTAAAGTCTTGTTGTAAGTAACCAGCCGCAAGTGCAGGGTTTACAAAACGCTCTTCTAGCTGCAAGGGGCTGTCGTTTTCGTTATGCACGAGTACACTTCGATATACAACACTGTCAATCTCAACACCAAGCGCAATGGCAATAGGTGCGACTGCATTTATTGATTCAAGTATGAGTACACTACAGGTGTAGTTGCCGTTACGCTCTTTTACTTCATCAGCAATGTTTTTTATTTCGAGTAACGATGACTGCGATTTAAATGTGGCTACAAATGTACCAAGCCCTTGGCTGCGGGTTAAAATACCTGCCTCGGTTAATTCGCTTAGTGCTCGGCGGGCTGTCATTCTGCTGACACTAAATTGACTACTTAGTTCGTTTTCAGAGGGAACACGTTGGTTTTCTTGCCACGTACCGCTGCGAATTTTATCAACAATGAATTGTTTTATTTGCGCAAATTTAGGTGTCGTCATTAAATTTATGGTTACATTAAAAATAAACTATATAAATAAGATGACACAATTACCTTGTATATACAAGGTGGGTTGTTAGACTATATTTTCATCACTCTGGGCGTAAAAAGGGCTGTAAAATGCAAAGCACAACAAAAAATTATGAGTTAGAAGAAATCGACTTACTTTTAACTGATGCCAATATTGCCACTATGGATAGCAATATAAATGCCCCTTATGGCGCAATCGAAAATGCTGCTATAGCTATTAAAAATGGTGAAATTGCGTGGATTGGAGAGCAATCAACGTTGCCCAGTTTTGATGTGTTTGCAACGCCGACATTGAGTATAAAAGGGCAGTGGTTAACGCCGGGCTTAATAGATTGTCATACACATTTAGTGTTTGCAGGTTCAAGATCGCAAGAGTTTGAGCAGCGCTTGCAGGGTGTAAGTTATGAGCAAATCGCAGCACAAGGCGGTGGCATAGCAAGTACGGTTAAAGCCACAAGAGCAGCCGACCGTGAGCAATTGTTTGTTGATGCAAAAGATCGCTTAAATACGTTATTAAAAGAAGGTGTAACCACCGTTGAAATAAAGTCGGGCTATGGGCTAGATACTGAAAACGAGATAAAAATATTAGAAGTAGCTCGTTTATTAGGTGAGCATCATCCTATTGATATTAAAACTACTTTTTTAGGGGCGCATGCTCTACCGCCTGAATACAAAGGCCGTGCTGATGAATATATTGATTTGGTATGTACTGACATGCTTGATCAGGTAGTGGCTAATAATCTTGCTGATGCAGTCGATGTATTTTGTGAAAATGTAGGCTTTAGTCATTCGCAAACCAAACGTGTTTTCCAGGCGGCTAAAAAGCATAACCTCCCAGTAAAATGCCATGCTGAGCAGTTATCTAATCAACAGGGTGCTAAGCTGGTGGCGCAGTTTAATGGCCTTTCGGCGGATCATATTGAGCATCTCGATGAAGAGGGTGTAAAAGCCATGGCAGACGCTGGGACGGTCGCGGTGTTATTGCCAGGTGCATTTTATTTTTTAAGAGAAACTAAATTCCCACCTATTGAATTACTTAATCAATATAAAGTACCGATAGCTATTGCGAGTGATTTTAACCCAGGTACTTCACCGCTGTGCTCAGTGCACTTGATGATGAACATGGCATGCACATTGTTTAGATTAACACCTGAGCAAGCATTAGCTGGTGTTACTCGAAATGCAGCTAAAGCACTAGGGTTAGACGAGCGTGGTATTTTAAAGGTTGGCGCAAGAGCTGATATTGCGCATTGGCAAATAAGTCATCCATCACAATTAAGTTACCAATTTGGCGTAAATAAACTGCTAAATTTATGGATTTTGGGTAGAATTAATTAGTTTGTATTATTTTTACCCACATATAACTTGGTTTAAACTTTTTTAGCGAATACGGATGCCGTTAATTTGAACATACTAACCGACAGTAATTTTCCAATATTTTTTAGTGGTGCACTATTGATGGCGATGATTGCCACTTTATTTGCCGTTAAAAATGCCAGTATTAAATTTAGCTATTTATGCACAGCAGGTGTTGGTTTGGCTATTTTGAGTACGGGCGCAGCTTGGCTTGCCATTTTACTTGCCTTTGGATTTTGTTTTCATTTATGGCAAGCCTTCGAGCGAAATAATTGGAGCATGATTATTACCAGCTCAATGGCTGGTCTTTTATTTGTTGTTCTATTTTCAGCTCATTTATTATTGGAAGTTCCGTTATTTTGGGTTGTGTTAGCGATATTATTATTAGCTATTGTTGGCTTTTTAAATGATGAAAGCGCTGAAATAGAAGTCGTGATAGAGCCAGAACCTACAGGTGATGCATTTATTGAAGAGTCTCCGCTTTCGGTTTTTGCAGATAGAAAACAGTTACGTCAAGGTTACTATGCATGGTGCGACAATAAGCAAGTAAGTGCAGCGTTAATCGTTATTCGTCTTGAAGGATTTGAGCAAGTTAACCAGCACATTGGACGTGACTTTGGCGATATACTGTTAGCACAATCGGCTAATCGAATAAAAGAACTGCTTTCAAGTGACGAAATAGTGACTTTAGTTGGGCAAGAAAAGCTAGCCCACTTAGGGGGCCTTAACTTTGCATTTATTTGTAGTTTTGCGAATCAAAAACATTTGCATGAGTTGGTTATTGAACAAATACTGGGTGCAACGCTTAAGCCATTTAATGTCGCTAACTGCACTGTAGAGGTAAAAGCGAGGGCGAGTTATGTTGATTGTAATGAGCAAGACAATAACTTTGATAATTTAATATCGTACGCATACCTAGCACTCGATAGCCACCCAAATCGCAAGGTTGTGCCTTATCATCAACAAATGATGATTGAACTGCGAGAGCAACAAGCGCGACTAAAAGAATTAGCAAATATTGATTTTTCGAGCGAATTAGAACTCTATTTTCAACCTATAATTTGCAACGAAAACGGTCAAATTGAGTTTTTAGAATTACTACTGCGTTGGCAGCATCCTAAGCAAGGAATTTTATCTGCTAATCGTTTTATTGACGACATAAGAATAGCAGGGCTTGGTTACCCGCTTGCTAAATTTGTAATGGAGAGAGCCGCTGAGCTTGCAATGGCGCTTAGAGTAGAAGGTATTTCTATACCGCTTAGCATTAACGTATTTGGCCCTGAAATGCTAAATGAAGAGTTTGTTGAATTTGTTGATGTTGTTATAAATGAGCATCACTTAGAGGCGGGAGACTTGATTGTTGAATGCCCTTTACATATTTTTGCTGGTTTAGATGACAAAGGTCGAGGCATGATCGCAAGGCTTAATAACATAGGCTTAAAAGTATGTGTGGATGGACTTGGTGATAACCCAGTACTACTTTCTAAGTTACCAAGTTTAGCGGTTGAGTATATTAAGGTTTCACCTTCACTTACCGCTGACTTTAGTAATCAAAACAATATACGCAGTTTAGTTGGTGGAATGGTTGATATGCATAGCCAACAAAAAACAAAAGTAATTTTTGAAGGAGTAGAAACACTTGAACAACTTAAGTTTGTAAAAAGCTTAAAAGGTTATGCTGCACAAGGTTATTACTTTGGTCATCCGCTAAGTAGTATCGGCTTAATGAGCTGGCTAAAAGAGTGGCGATCGGTTCAACAACGTTAAGTGTTTTCTTTGGCTTGTAGGTAGCTATTTACAAGTGCACTAATCACTTGCCCTACATGGGCAGCACCGGCATCTAACCCGTTAGGATGCTGGCTAGGCGCTGCTTCACATAAGTGTAAGTACTTAGAGTAGCGATGGCTTGCAGCTAAATGCACAAAGTGCTCAGTGTCACTCACGCTAAATCCGCAATATGTATACGCACTAACTGGCATATAAGTAATACTATCTAAATCAACTTCAACACCCAGTGGTAAATCATTAAAATTACTTAGTGCATTTTCAATTGCCTGCGTTAGTGTGATTTTTCGCTTAACTTGTATAGATTGATAGCTATCAAACTTAAAGTTAGCTTCACTCATTGCATCTATAATTGCTTGATTATTTTTTAATTCATGTAAGCCAATAACATGGTAATTACTTAAATGTTGCTCGTTATACGCGTAGCGAAAACCATTACCACTATGACGACCTTCACATTCTCTAAAATCGGCATGAGGGTCAAAATTGATAGCATTAACAGGCGTGTTTTTTGACTTACTTAGCGCGCGAATAATACCTAAGCAATTATTGTGACCTCCGCTAATTACGATTGGCTCAAGCCCTGCTTTAAAAATAAGGCTTAATACTGACTCTACGCGTTCATCAAGTTGTTGGCATAAATCTCGTAATTGAGTTAACTGCTGGGCTTGCTGATTATTAAGTTGGTTGCTTTGCGCCATTAAATCATCAGTATTTACTTCACCCAATAAAAGTACTTTTTGAGTGGCAATAAATTGATTATGAGGTTGGTTTAAAAAACGTTTTAAAAAAGCAGACCATGCTTCGTTTGCACCGCCATTTCCTAAATTTGCTTTTGGGCCAATATCTTCGCAAATACCAAGAAGTACGTAGCGAATGCCAAATTGAGCTGCGTCAATAAGTGCTTGTTGCAGGTTTACTTGAGTGTCTAGCAAGGCCATTGATTGCCATGCTTTTTTTTCATTTACGCGGCTAGAGCAAAGTGCTCTAACCGCGCTTTCATCATATACTTTTAAATGGGAGGTCACGTTATACTTCTACAACTTCCAATTCTAATTCTTCTGCAGATAAAACAATGCCAGTACTATCAGCATAAATAAAGTCATCATCAAAAAATGATACACCGGCAAAGTTAACGCCTATAGCATCCTCGCCAGCACCTTCACTGTCAGCTGCAACAGGAATGGAAGCAATTGCTTGAATGCCTAAATCAAGTTCTTCAAGCTCATCAACGTGGCGTACTGCGCCGTAAACAACAATACCATTCCAGTTGTTTTCAAGTGCAAGTTCGGCCAATTCAATATCAATAAGTGCACGGCGAGTTGAGCCACCACCGTCAATAAGAAGCACTAAGTCTGTACCGTCTTGAGAAAGTAATTCGCGGATCAGTTCATTATTTTCAAAACATTTAACCGTTTTAATGCGGCCACCAAAGCTGTGTCGACCACCAAAGTTGATGAACATTGGCTCTAGCACGTCAACCACATCAGCAAAGTGGTCACATAAATCAGAAGTGCTGTAATCCATTATTTTATCCTCAAAAGGTACATTAATTTATACCTCAGTATACCCTCCTTATAAGCAATAACAACGACTTAATCGCAGTAAATTTAGACAAAACAAGCGCTAAATCATTAATCGCAATAATAGTGTCTTAAAAGCGTCACTCAATTGTTATTTACAACACATAAGCTAAATCGGTGTTCATATATTATGCAATGAGGGGGAAGTGATGGATAACAATAATATGTTTAAAAGGGCAGCTCTGCTAGATGAGCAATTATTTTTAACTCTGTTTAATTGCAACTCACCGAAGTGGTTTAAAACAATGGCGTTTGGATTATCAAAAAGCGGTGATGGAGGGCTTTACATACTTGTGTGTTTAGCGGTGTGGTGGCTTAGTAATAATGAGCAGCAACAATTATTACCTGTAACGATATTAGTTGGTTTTGCTATAGAAAGGCCCATTTATTTATTGGCCAAAAATAGATTTGCCCGCATCCGTCCATGCGACTGCTTAGTAACAAATGCTTATATAGTACCAAGTGATAAATTTAGTTTGCCCTCGGGTCACAGCGCTGCAGCGTTCTTAGTTGCGATTATACTAAGTCACTTTTTCCCTGAATATATATGGCTACTACTTAGTTGGGCTGCTGGTGTGGCTATTTCTCGTGTTGTATTAGGCGTACATTTTCCTGCTGATATTATTATAGGTGCGATTATTGGCAGTGTTTGTGGCTTATTCGCATTAGCGCTTGTGGTACCTGTATGAAAATATTGTATGGAGTGCAGGGTACCGGTAATGGTCATATAACGCGGGCTAGGGTTATGGCAAGTTGCTTTAATAAACTTGGTATTGATGTTGATTATGTGTTTTCAGGGCGAGCAAATAAAGATTACTTTGATATGCACGAATTCTCAGATTATAAAGCGTATCGGGGCTTATCGTTTAGTACTGAAAATGGGCAAGTGAAAAATTTAAAAACACTTAAAAACATGCGAGTTTGTAAGCTGGTGAGTGATATAAAATCGCTTGATATAAAACAGTACGATTTTGTACTTAATGACTTTGAGCCAGTCACAGCATGGGCTGCAAAACGGGCCGATATACCCGTTATCGGTATTAGTCACCAAGCCGCATTTTTGTCAGAAAACGTACCTATATTTGGTCGTGGTGTACTTAGAAAATCACTCATCAAGCATTATGCACCAGCATCTACCTACTTAGGCGTACACTGGAAGCCATTTGCAAATAATATAATCCCGCCTTTTATTGCTCATCATAATCATGAGAACCCTGTCGCGGTACTAAATAAGGTATTGGTATATTTACCGTTTGAAAACTTAGATAGCATTGTTGATTACTTAAAAGACTTTCCCGAAAAAGAATTTTATTGTTATCACCCAAATGCCTGCAATCAGTCTTTTGGACATATACATTTGCGACCACCCTCACGTTCTGGCTTTTTAAATGACTTAGCAAACACGAGTGGCGTTATTGGTAATGCGGGGTTTGAGCTTGCCAGTGAAGCGCTTAAGTTAGGTAAGAAGTTACTATTAAAGCCTTTAGATGGGCAGTTTGAGCAAACCGCAAATGCACAAACTTTGTTTGCCATGGGCATGGCGCATGTTATGAACTATTTAAACCCGCAAGCCCTTGATGACTGGAATAGCGCCCCGCAAAATAAGCAAATAAATTACCCTAGCGATCCCGCGCCTTTAATTGATTGGTTGGTTAAACAACAGTGGAATAACACACAATCGTTACACAAAGGTTTGTGGGATAGTGTCGCTTTATAGCCATCATAATTAAGTAGCTTGGAATAACCAATAATAAAAAGTTAAATTAATGAGTCGCTTCTGAGCTATCAGCTATAATACAAATGCATATTTTAAAAAGGCGTTAGCGATGAATTTTTTACAAAACTTAACAATCAAACGACGTTTACAGTTAAACGCAGTCGTTGTTGGTTTAGCAATGGTGGTCCTTTTATGCGTAATAATTTATGAAGCGAGAACAACGTTAAGCTTAAATAAAACAATTCAGCTTGCTGAAGAGCTTAATATCCATGAATTAGAACTGCGTAAACATGAAAAAAACTTTCTTTTTTATAAACAAGAAGAAGCATTAGACTTATTTGAACAAGATTATAACCAGCTTAAAAGTAAGATTGCTAAGTTGAATGTAATTATGCAAGAGCAGGGTATCGAAACCCAAAAAATAAGTAATCTAGATAGTTTGGTAAGTACTTATAACAATGACTTTATGAGTGTTGTTGTGCTACAAAAACGCATTGGATTACACCCAAAAGATGGGCTGTATGGCGAACTAAGAAGTGCAGTACACGAGGTTGAAAGCTTGCTCAAAGAGCAAGGTAATTACAAACTCTTATCTTCTATATTACAGTTAAGACGGGCTGAAAAAGATTTTATGCTACGTTTTGATCTTAAGTATTTAACTCGATTTGATGAAGGGGTTGATACTTTAAAGCAGCAAATCGCTCAGGCTCAATTTGATACGGGGTATACAGCTCAATTAAATGGCTTTTTAAATTCCTACCAAACGCAATTTCAAGCATTGGTCCAGGCACAGGTTGAATTGGGCTTAGATTTAAATTCAGGTGCACTTGGAAAAATGCGTAAAAGTGTTGAACAAAGTGATGCAATCGTTGCGCAGATACTATTAAGCACTAAGCAACAGGTAGATAAAAGCGTTGAACAGGCACAATTTTTAGCCATTCTTATTTTTGTGATTGCTGGCATTATTGTTTTGATGTTGGTTTATTTCACGAGCCGCTCGATTATTGTGCCTATAGAGCGGGTTTATCACACCATTAACGATATTCGTCGTAATAATGATTTAAGCGTGATGATAGAGCAAACAGGTAAAGACGAAATTACCACCATGACGGTCGACTTTAATAGCTTAATAGGCGATTTTAAAAACTTAATTAACGAAGTTAATGGTGCTTTAAATACGCTTAATATAGCAACAGAGCATTTATCAGAAAGTACTGCAGCAACAAGCTCCGGTATGCAAGAGCAATTACATGAAGCCGACATGGTTGCAACTGCAGCCACCGAAATGCAGGCGACGATTCAGGATATTTCACATAATACTGAAGCGGCTGCTAAAAAAGCAGAGTCAACAAATTTAAGTGCTCAACAAGGGCGCAGTGAAGTTGACTCTACCGTTAAGCACATTAGGGCCCTATCTGATTCGTTAGGGAATGCATCAAATGTAGTGTCGCAACTTGAAAAAGATGGCGAAACAATTGGTTCAGTGCTTGATGTAATTCGGGGGATTGCAGATCAAACAAATTTACTCGCACTTAATGCGGCAATAGAAGCGGCCCGTGCTGGTGAGTATGGTCGTGGCTTTGCTGTTGTTGCAGATGAGGTTCGTTCATTAGCGAAGCGTACTCAAGAGTCTACGAGTGAGATTGAAGGTATTATAAGTACCTTACAGCAGCGTACTCAAGAAGTGGTAAGTATTATGCACAAATGTCGTTCTCAAGGCGATGAAAGTGCCTCGCAAGCAATTAAAGCAGGTGAGTTATTAGGCGCAATTACTGAAGATGTACAAACAATAATGGAAATGAGCTCTCAAATAGCGGTTGCTATTGACGAGCAAAGCCAAGTGGCATCAGAGGTTAATAAAAATGTAGTAAGAATTCGCGACATTGCGCAAGATGCAACTGAACATGCTGCTAAAAACGCCCAAACTAGCGAAGAAGTATCTGAGCAAGCTAGAGTGTTATTTAGCGCTATTGATAAGTTTAAAGTGTAACTAACTTGAACCCTGGATAGTAAATATCTTAACCAGGGTTTAGGTTAACTAATCTAAAAATACCCACCTAAAGTTACCAATAAGGTTTAAGGAATAAACTTTATTGGTACACTGTTTTTGTTTTGTTCGTGCTCGGCTACGCGTGCCGAATATTCATCGCTCAACGTTTGTTGCTGCGCTTGTAGTTTTTCAAAGTAACTCCAACTGAACAGTCCGCTATTGTGACCATCATCGAAATCTAAACGCAGTGCATAATGCCCAACAGGTACTATGTTTTTTATACCTACAGATTGTTTATTAAGTACTAGCTTCATTGGACCAGAGCCATGGCCTTGCACTTCAGCAGAGGGAGAGTGAACGCGTAAAAATTCACAGCTAAAGACTGCTTGGCTATCGTCGTCAAAATAAACATCTAAATTTTTACTCACGCTGTGGTAATGCACTTTTGTAACGTGTTTCATTTTATATATCCCATTAAAAAGCCCCCAATCTGGAGGCTTTTAGTATAACGTTTATATTCGTTTTATAGAATGAAGCGGCTTAAGTCTTCATCTTCAACAAGTGCGCCTAGATGTTTTTCAACGTAAGCGGCGTCAATGACAAGTGATGAACCTGCTTTTTCAGAAGCATCGTATGAAATTTCTTCCATCAATCTTTCCATCACAGTATGCAAGCGACGAGCACCGATGTTTTCGGTTTTTTCGTTAACTTGCCACGCTGCCTTAGCAATACGCTCAATAGCATCATCACTAAACTCAATCGTTACTTGCTCAGTTTTAAGGAGCTCTCGTTGTTGCTCAGTAAGCGATGCATGCGGCTCTGTCAGGATACGTTTAAAGTCATCTGCAGTTAGTGGTTCAAGTTCTACTCGAATCGGTAAGCGACCTTGTAGCTCAGGTATCATGTCTGATGGTTTAGACATTTGGAACGCACCTGAGGCAATAAACAACATATGGTCAGTTTTAACCATACCGTGTTTAGTGTTTACTGTTGAGCCTTCAATTAGCGGTAGTAAGTCGCGCTGAACACCTTCTCGGCTCACATCAGGGCCTGAAGAATCACCACGTTTACAAATTTTGTCTATTTCATCTATAAACACAATACCGTTTTGCTCTACTGCAAAAATAGCTTGTTCTTTTAGCTCTTCAGGGTTTACTAATTTAGCGGCTTCTTCTTCCGTTAATAGTTTGAAGGCCTCTTTAATTTTTAACTTACGTTTAGTGCGTTTATCGCCGCCCATGTTTTGAAACATGCTTTGTAACTGGTTGGTCATATCTTCCATACCAGGAGGCGCCATAATTTCTACGTTTGATTGAGCTTGCGCTAATTCAATCTCGATTTCTTTATCATCTAATTGACCTTCACGTAATTTTTTACGAAATGTTTGGCGAGTAGATGAAGTATCGTCGCGTTGGCTTTCGCCATATTGATCTTTAACCGGTGGTAAAAGTGCATCTAAAATACGCTCTTCTGCTGCTTCTTCGGCGCGATGTTTAAACTTTTTAGTTTGCTGTTCGCGAGTCATTTTAATTGAAACATCAACGAGGTCACGTATGATCGTATCTACTTCTTTACCAACATAACCAACTTCAGTAAATTTAGTCGCTTCTACTTTAATGAATGGTGCGTTAGCAAGTTTTGCTAAACGGCGGGCAATTTCTGTTTTACCTACACCTGTTGGGCCAATCATTAGTATATTTTTTGGTGTTACTTCACTGCGTAAATCTTCATTTAATTGCATACGGCGCCAGCGATTACGAAGCGCAATAGCGACTGCTTTTTTAGCTTTAGCCTGACCTATAATGTGCTGATCTAGCTCGTGAACAATTTCTCTTGGGGTCATATCAGACATAATAGTTCCTATTATAATTCTTCGATTGTTTGGAAGTTATTAGTAAATACGCAGATGTTGCCTGCAATAGTTAAGCTTTTCTCTACTATTTCACGAGCGCTTAAATCTGTATTTTCTAAAAGGGCGGTTGCAGCTGATTGCGCAAAGTTACCACCACTACCAATCGCAATTAAATCGTTTTCTGGCTGAACTACATCGCCATTACCGGTAATAATTAAAGAGGCTGTTTCGTCTGCTACAGCGAGCAGCGCTTCGAGTTTTCGAAGGGCACGGTCGCTTCGCCAATCTTTAGCCATTTCTACTGCGGCTTTAGTTAGGTTACCTTGGTGCATTTCTAATTTGCTTTCAAAACGTTCGAAAAGAGTGAAGGCATCAGCAGTACCGCCGGCAAAACCAGCGATTACTTTGCCATTATAAAGACGTCGAACTTTGCGGGCGTTACCCTTCATTACGGTGTTACCAAGTGAAACTTGGCCATCGCCGCCAATTACAACTTTGTCGCCGCGGCGAACACTTACGATAGTAGTCATGTTATTCCTCATCATCGAGCTGCAGAGGCAACTCGTAAAAAACGATTATGATGAGGTTATATGGGTGAATGGTTTATTTTCAAGTCCAGCCCCAAATTCCGCAGCCGACTATTTTTACACGTTTAAGTTTGTTTTTATCGCTTTCGGCTTGGCGTTTGGTTTTATAAGGGCCTAAACGTACTTTATACCAAGTACCATTGCTGCCTTCAGCCTGTTTTATCTCAGAAATGAGCCCTGCAAATGCGATTTTAGCTTTTAACGATTCAGCTTGTGCATGAGTTCTGAACGAACCGCATTGCATAACATAAGGACCTTTTTGCTCAAGTTCTTTTACTTCAACTTGAATCTCGTGGTTTCTAATTTCTTTAATAAATTCCGGTGTACGTGGAATAACAACTTCTACTTTTGCGGGTGCAGTTGGGTTAGCTTGTTTTTCGACAAGTTTTGGATCGGCATTACTTTTTATAAACCATAGTGTGTAGGCAAAACCACCTACAAGTAAGATGGCTATAACGGCTAAAAGAATAGGAAATGGTTTTTTAGCGGGTGCGTTTTTTTTACTGTTTCTGCCTGCAGGCTTTTTATTAATATAATCGTGCTGTGCCATGGTGTTATTTTGGCCTTAACCTAAATCATGTCTATAGGGTCTACGTCTAAGCTCCAGCGTACTTTTTGTGCAAGTTTACTGGTACTTAAATAATCAACCATTTGCGCAAGGTACTGATGTAATATGCGACGATCTTGCGCTTGAATATGCAATTGAAAACGATACATACCTGCGACTCTTTCAAGTGGGGCAGGGATCGGACCGAGCAATTGTATACCAGATACCCCATTCACAGGAACCAAATCCGTCAAAAAATCGACGACTAGTTTAATACTATGCCCTTGTGCACGCACAATGGCCATATTTGTAATGGGCGGTAAGTCAGCATCATCGCGCTCACGAAGAGCAAAGCGGGCAAAGTCTTGGTAACCATTATTAACTAAGTCTTGCAAAAGAGGGTGTTCTGGAAAGTGTGTTTGTAATAACACTTGGCCAGGCTCACCTGAACGTCCAGCACGCCCCGCTACTTGGGTGACTAATTGCGCTAAATGTTCTGTTGCTCTAAAGTCGCATGAGTATAAGCCGCTATCTACATCTAAAATTATAACAAGGCTTACATCTGCAAAGTGATGGCCTTTGGCAAGCATTTGTGTGCCCACTAAAATGCGTGCGCCGCCTAGGTTTATTTCATCAAGTGCTTTTTCAAGGCTACCTTTACGGCGAGTTGAATCGCGGTCTATACGAGTAACAGGTGTATCAGGGAATTCGGTCGATAAAAACTCTTCAATTTGCTCTGTGCCTTTACCGTTAGGAAATATTTGCGTACTTCCACAGTCAGGGCATTGGTGAGGGACAGGGTACTGGTCGCCACAGTGATGACAGATCATTTGCCCAATCGCTTTATGAAATGTAGCGCTGGTACTGCATCGTTTACACTCGCTCAACCAACCGCACTCATGGCAAATAAGGGTTGGAGAGAAACCTCGACGATTTAAAAATACCATAACCTGTTTACCGCGATTTAAGTGCTGACGCATAGTAGCAAGGCTTGCATGTGCAATACCTGCTTGGTCGGGCTGACCTTTCATATCGAGTAACTTAAACTGGTTGTCAGTCGCTGTTTGCGCACGCTCGGTTAAACTTAACAGCTGGTATTTGTTATTAATTGCTTTGTGAAGTGTTTCAAGCGCGGGTGTGGCGCTGCCTAATATAAGCGGAATTTTATGCTGAAAAGCTCTGTAAGCAGCTAAGTCGCGGGCATGATAGCGAAGCGTATCTTGTTGTTTAAATGATGAATCGTGTTCTTCATCAACAACAATCATACCGAGTTTTAAAAATGGCAGAAAAATACTCGAACGTGTGCCAATAACTATCGCACAACTGCCTTTTTCGCAAAAGCGCCATGTTTGTAAGCGTTCGTTGTCGGTAAGTGCAGAGTGCCAAAGCATAATGGGTGTATCAGGAAAGCGGCGGCGAAAACGGTTTACGGTTTGTGGTGTTAGGCCGATTTCGGGCACGAGTACGAGGGCTTGCTCGCCACGTTTGAGTACTTCTTCTAGGCACTGTAAATACACTTCGGTTTTACCGCTGCCCGTTACGCCTTCTAATAAAAAGCTGCTAAAGCCAGTACTTTGATTTATAGCTGTGCAAGCAACCGCTTGTTCTTTATTAAGTACTGGTTTACTACCGACGGTTGGAGCAACACTTTGCCATTGGTTATCGTGCTCAATAGTTTGTGTTATGAGTTCTTTATCTATTAAGCTATCTATTGTTTTTTTACTAAAGCCCAGTGCTTTTAACTCCGTTAATGATGACTTACCTGATTGCGATAACTGCTTTAATAGGTTGAGCTGTGTTTTAGCTTTTAATGACGGTACTTTTGCACCTTTTTCTGTCAGGGCAACCATATTAATACTGGTTTTATCAGGCGATTCACCTTGGCGAAGTGCACCAGGTAGCGCTATATGAATAGTTTCGCCTAATGGATAGCAATAATAGCGGGCAGTAAAGCTAAGGAGTTCTAAATGCTGGGCACTTAAAATAGGGGCGTCGTCTATTACCTCTATAATATTTTTAATTTTATTTAAAGGGACGTCGGTACTGCTTTTAATACCCAGAACAACCGCTACTTTTTTTTGATTACCAAAAGGTACCAAAACCCGCATGCCAGGTAGTAAAGGAGTTGATAAGCCACTGAGCTGTTCTTCTATTTTATAATCAAAGGTGCGTGGAAGCGGAACTTTAATAGCAACTTCAACAAAACTCATAACAACTCAACCCGTAAAATTAATGCTGTAATGTACTAAAAATAACGCTAAAAACCTACTAGCAATAGTGCTTGAGAAAGAGATTGTTCACTTTTTTGGCAAAAATATAAATAAATACTTGTGTGGGGGGAGGTTGTTGGATAAAATCCGCCACCAACAAATTTGTTTTAACGACGTATGGTGCCAAACTCCGGGTTTGGAGAGCGATGCGGCCTTAACTAGAGGTTCCTATGAAAGAAGGTATTCACCCTAAGTACGAAGTAATTTCTGCAACATGTTCATGTGGAAATAAATTCGAAACTAGCTCAACTCTTTGTAAAGACATTCACTTAGACGTATGTTCTGCGTGTCACCCGTTTTACACTGGTAAGCAAAAAGTTTTAGACACTGGCGGACGTGTTGATCGCTTCAACAAGCGCTTCGGTGCACTTGCCAGCAAGAAGTAATTATTGCTGTTTAGTTAAAAAAAGCACCTTAGGGTGCTTTTTTTGTGCCTAAAATTTGTTATTTATTATCTTAAACCAACCTACATAAATCTTTGAGCAATTTAACGAATTAAATTGCACCATAACGTCGTTAAAAATTTTTTATTTAGAACAACTAGATACAAAAATTTTTGCCTAGTTCTAGCGTAATTTTCTTAACGTTAAATAGACCCCATATATAAGCAGATTGGTATTATTTCGTTGATTTTAACTATCCCCTCCTTTTGCATAACTATTTCCTATTCTTATTCTGAGTATGCATAATCCTTTACAGACAAATCGATAGATATTCTCTATATTTTAAATAGTACAATTTTTAACTAGGTTGATAAAAGTAGCTAACGTGGGCTTATCTGTTTTTAAAGTAGGGTAGTAGGCTGTTATTCTAAGTTTATGCTGTTACTTTAAGTATACATTTTATAAGATTTTGATAGGTATAATAGCACCTTAAAACTTACTTTTTAGGTGAATTTTTATTTATTAAATGTCGATATAATCCTGCAAAGTTACTGAAAAACCTATTAAAATTAAAGGATATAGCATATAACAGGATAGACCTGATATTGCTTGGAATTTAAAAATAATAAGGGTATCGTACCCCAAGACTCCATCTCTCACTTTAACTTAAATTGCAGGATACCATCGCGTTATGTCTGACTTTCGTGAACAAGCACTACATTACCACTCACATCCCGTACCAGGTAAAATTAGCATTGAGCTTACAAAACCAGCTGAAACGGCTCATGATCTTGCACTTGCGTATAGCCCAGGTGTTGCCGAACCTGTACGTGAAATAGCTGCAGATCCTGCAAATGCTTATAAATATACTGGTAAAGGTAACATGGTTGCGGTTATTACTAATGGTACTGCAATTCTAGGCCTTGGTAATTTAGGTCCTTTAGCGTCTAAGCCTGTAATGGAAGGTAAAGCATTATTGTTTAAACGTTTTGCAGGGCTTGATTCTATCGATATTGAAGTTAAGCACAAAACAACAGAAGACTTTATTAATACGGTTGCCAATATTGCCGACACATTCGGTGGCATTAACCTTGAAGATATTAAAGCACCAGAGTGTTTTGAAATTGAAAAAGCATTAATAGAGCGTTGTAGCATTCCTGTTTTTCATGACGATCAACACGGTACTGCCATTGTAACGGCTGCTGGTATGTTAAATGCGCTAGAAGTACAAGGTAAGTCAATTGAAGATGCAATTATTGTATGTTTAGGTGCAGGCGCTGCCGCTGTTGCGTGTATGGAGCTGTTAATTAAGTGTGGTGCACTGCGTGAACACATTTATATGCTTGACCGCAAAGGTGTTATTCATACCCGCCGCGATGACTTAAATGAATACAAACAGCTTTTTGCTAATAATACCGATAAGCGTACATTGCAAGATGTAATTGCAGATGCGGATGTATTTGTGGGTGTTTCTGGCCCTAACTTATTAGCGGCTGAAGATTTAAAGCTAATGGCTGCAAAACCAGTTGTGTTTGCATGTTCAAATCCAGATCCTGAGATTGATCCTGCACTTGCGCACGGCGCACGCAACGATTTAATCATGGCAACAGGGCGCTCTGATTACCCTAACCAAGTTAATAATGTTTTATGTTTCCCGTTTATTTTCCGTGGTGCACTTGATGTACGTGCAAGTGCTATTAACGATGAAATGAAAATTGCTGCAGTAGGTGCTATTCGAAGTATTGCCAAAGAGCCAGTACCTGCAGAAGTTTTAAAAGCCGCTGGAGTAGATAAACTAGAATTTGGTGCGCAGTATATTATTCCAAAACCAATGGATCCACGTTTACTGCCGCGTATAGCAAGAGCTGTTGCACTTGCTGCTATTGAGTCAGGTGTTGCACAAATTGAGCTACCTGAAAACTATATGCAGTAAATCTATACAATAAAATTTAGACATAAAAAAACCTCAGTAATTACTGAGGTTTTTTTGTCTTTGTAATATTTATTCTTCGTTTAAAACGGGTACTTCTAGACCCATTTCTTGCATTATTTTTTTAACTTCTTCTGGCACTTTTTCGGCGTTATCTTTACGTAAGTCATCGTCATTTGGTAAAGGTTGGCCAGTAAAAGCATGCAAAAATGCCTCACATAGCAATTCACTATTTGTAGCATGGCGAAGGTTATTGATTTGACGACGTGTACGTTCGTCAGTTAATACCTTTAATACATTTAGCGGGATCGAAACGGTGATCTTTTTAACTTGCTCTGATTTTTTACCGTGTTCTGCGTATGGGTGAATATACTCACCATTCCATTTAGCCATAAGATGTATCGTTGCCTCAGATTATTAATTTCTCACACGGTATAAAAAGCGTGTAAATATGCGTGAAATTCTATCGATTTAAAAAAGATAGTCAAATAATAGATACCGATCTATCTTAATAAGCCTATCGTAGGTGTAAAGATAAGCACACTTTTGTGAGCTAAAATGTGTTATTCGCAGAGGCCCCTTCTACTTTTAGCCATCTAGAGCTTTAAAATACTTTGACTTATCAAAACGGATAACTTACTCTTTTAGACGTCTAAACATCCAAATTAATCAGGTGACGAATATGAGCGAAAAAAACAAAGCGACCATTGCTGTACGTAACGGCGTTGATGCTGATAAACATCATGGTGCGGTGGTACCGCCAATTTATTTATCGACTACTTATTCGTTTGCCGACTTTGATACTAAGCGTGAGTATGATTATGGTCGTAGCGGTAATCCTAATCGTGATATTTTAGCTGAGACGCTTGCTAAGCTTGAAGGTGGCGCTCGTGGCATAATTACAGCTACAGGCATGGCTGCCGTGCATTTAGCTACTCAGCTACTTAATAGTGACGATAGGTTAGTAATTCCACATGATTGTTATGGTGGCAGCTATCGTTTATTTACATCTTTACAAAAACGCGGACTACTAAAGCTCGAAATATTAGATTTAACAAAAGAAGAAAGCCTTCAACAAATTTTAGTAATTAAACCAAAGCTTATTTGGATAGAAACCCCAAGTAACCCAGTACTTCGTTTAACAGATATTAAAGCGGTTACCGATGTGGCTAAGCAATGCGGTGCATTGGTGGCTGCAGATAACACGTTTTTGTCGCCTGCCTTACAAAACCCTATTAAGTTTGGTGTAGATATTGTGGTGCATTCAACCACTAAATACATTAACGGACACTCAGATGTAGTAGGCGGCGCTGTTATTGCAGCAACACAAGAGTTAGGCGATGAGCTTGCTTGGTGGGCTAATAACATTGGTATTACGGGTGCGCCTTTTGATAGCTATTTAACGCTTCGTGGTTTACGTACTTTAAATGTGCGCCTAAGGCAGCATCAAGAAAATGCACTGGCAATAGCTAAGTACCTTGAAAGCTCTGAATATGTAAGCCAAGTTTACTACCCAGGTCTTGAGTCACATCCTCAACATGAGCTGGCTAAAGCACAGCAACTTGGTTTTGGTGGCATGGTTAGTTTTGATATTAAAGGCGATATAAATGACGCTGCAGCATTTTTAACTAGCCTTAAAACGTTTAGTTTAGCTGAGTCACTAGGTGGCGTAGAGAGCTTAATTTGTCACCCTGCAACTATGACGCACGCAGGTATGGAGGCAACAGCACGTTTAGAGGCGGGTGTGGGCGATACGCTTATTCGTATTTCGGTAGGTATTGAAGATATACACGATTTAGTCGCTGATTTTGAACGAGTGTTTGAACTTGTAAAACCAGGGCAAAATAAAAATGTTGGCCGTGTAGGCAAAGGAGCAGGCACTTCTGGTGGTAACGTTAAATTAAGTGCAGCTCGTCCGGCGCTTTGGTGATTAATATGGTTAACTGTATACATAAATTTGGTGGATCGAGTTTAAGCTCAAGTGAGCGATACCAAAGCGTAGCAAAAATAATAATTACACATACTCAACCGGGTGATTGTGTGGTGGTATCGGCTGCGGGTAAGACAACCGATACGCTAGTATTACTTTGGCAAAGCTATCAAAAACAAGATACTCAAGCAGTAGCTGATATTTTACTGCAGTTAAATAACCATCAAAGTGATTTAATAGAGCAGTTATTAGAAGCTGATTTAAAACGAAGTGCACTTAAAACACTAAATACCGAGCTTAGCTATATTGCAGAACTTGCTCAAGCTGAGCAGCTAAAAGAGGCTGCATTACTTGCACATGGCGAACTGTGGTCAGCACGTTTACTCGCTACTTATTTACAGCAGCTAAATATTGAGGCATGCGCTGAAGATGCACGTACTCTTTTTACCTTAAATGATGGCGAATTAATGCATGCGCAAAATGCGCAGCAATGTGGGCAGTTAATTTTGCCTAATAAAATAAATGTTGTTACTGGGTTTATTGCCGCAGATATCAAAGGCGAGACAGTAACGCTTGGCCGAAATGGGAGTGACTACAGTGCAACACTACTTGCAAATTATTGCAATGCTAAGCAAGTATGTATTTGGACTGATACACAGGGAGTGTATAGCACTGATCCTCGAAAGGTAAAAAAAGCGATTAAATACGGCAAAATTTGCCGTGGACAGGCTAATTTATTAGCTCGTTTGGGTAACCCTGTATTACATGCAAAAACACTATCGCCACTTAAAAACACAGATATTAAGCTAGCTGTTCGCAGTAGTTTTGACGTACAAGCAAGTCCAACAGATATAGTCAAAGAAGGTTCAGCGAAGAAAAAGCGCTTTATAACCACGTTGCAAAATGTTGACCTATTAATGGTTGAAGGATTAAGTGAAGGTGAGGTTGCAAGTGTTAGTCAGCTTATTCAGCATAGCCTTCATCACTTTAACCATAATGGTGAAGTGTATTTAGTAGTACCTGCAGCACAAACTTATCTGGTTATTAATTATTTTGCGGGTAGGGCAAATATTAGCGAGTCAAATTTAAACGGTTGTGCAATTGTAGCGCCTGAGCAAGACGTTAATACATTAAGCTTACAAGCATTAGATTTATTAAAACTCCACAGCATAAAACCTCGTTTTGTCCATCAAGATACTGGCTATGCTTTATTGCTTACCGATCAATTTATAGATAGTGATATACAAAGTGCCTTACACGATAAGCTAATTAATAAAGGCCAAGAAATCGCAATTATAGTTGCGGGGCTTGGTAACGTTGGCGACGTTTTTATTAAACAGTTATCGGCACAATTTGAGCGTTTATCGGATGACTTTGGTATTAAATTAGTCGGTCTAATTCGCTCTAAAAAAATGCTGTTTAATGCAAGTGGTATTAATACACAGCAATGGAAAACTCAATGGCAGCATGAGGCAAATAGCTATCAATCTGCAGATTTACTGAATGCTATAAATGAGCTCGATTACGAGCATAAAATTGTAATTGATATTACCGCAAGTGAACAATTTAGCTTGTTATATCCAGACTTTGTAGATAGAAACTGTCATTTAATTAGTGCTAATAAATACGCTGGAACAGCACCTACTACTTGGTATAAAGCACTTCGTAGTAATATTACAGAACGTAATTTACATTGGCGATATAACACCAGTGTAGGCGCTGGCTTACCTATTAACTTTGCTTTGGCTGATTTGCAAAATAGTGGCGATAAAATAACACGTATAGAAGGTGTTTTCTCAGGCACGCTTTCGTGGTTATGTAGTAAATATGATGGAACAAGGCCATTTTCTGAGTTGCTACTGGAAGCTCAGAAAATGGGATTCACAGAGCCAGACCCTCGCGAAGATTTATCTGGGCGAGATATGCAGCGTAAGCTACTTATTTTAGCTCGAGAGCTAGGTGTTGAGCTTGAACTTGACGATATTAGTTTATCGGCATTGATGCCAGATGAACTTGCGCTGGGAAGTTGGGATGACTTTTTAAATAAAAAAGCACAGCTAGACGCGTTCATCGAAGAGCATGCAGTGACAGCAAAGTCTAAAAATTCAGTACTTAGATATACGGGCTTGTTAGAAATCACACAAGGTGAAGTAATTGCTAAAGTGGGAATAGCGTATGTGCCTAATGGCGATGCGTTAGCAAACCTTACACCAGGCGATAATATTTTTGTAATTAATAGCAAATGGTATAGCGATAACGCATTAGTGATTCAGGGGCCAGGAGCGGGTAGGGAAGTGACCGCTGCGGGTGTGCACTCTGATTTATATTGGCTTGTTCAAAACTTAAAATAAACATTTGGTTTAAACAAAAACGGCAGCTTAAATAAGCTGCCGTTTTTGTATTACATACATATTACTAAAATAGCTCTTCTTCTGTTTTAGTGTCTTCTTCAAATATATCGTTAGGCTGAGATAGCACATACTTTGTAGGTGCGGTGCCTTTTTCAAAATATTCAAATCGACTTGTGTAGTCATTTTTATGGCTAAGTAAGCCTGTAGCTAAATCAATACGAATAGAAACGAGTCCCTCAGGCGGCTCAATTGGGGCTTCAGGCTTGCCTTCAAGTGCCGCTTTCATAAATTCAACCCACGCTGGCTGCGCGGTTTTAGCGCCAGATTCCGCACCTGATATTTGGCTGCTATCTAGGTTGTTATTATATGTAGAGCGACCAAGAGCGTTGCCCGGATTATCAAAGCCAACCCAAACTGAGGTCATCACATTACTATTAAAACCGCTAAACCAGGTATCTACTGAGTCATTAGTTGTGCCTGTTTTACCTGAAATATCGCGACGATCTAGCGCTTGTGCTCGCCAACCGGTTCCACTCCAACCTGTTTTATGAGCCCAGCTACCACCCCCCCAAATTGCACTATTCATAGCATCAGCAATTAAAAATGCATTTTGCTTAGAAATAATTCTCGGCGCACATTTTTTCGTTTGCTCCATTTCATCATCACTATTATGGATTGAGAGTGCATTGTGTGTTGGCAAAGGCTCTTCGTCACAGGCAAGAGCAGGGTTTGCTTTAAACAATACATTGCCGTAAGCGTCTTGAATTTCTGAGATAAAGTAAGGTTCAATTAAATGACCGCCATTGGCAAATGTGCTCATGCCTCTTGCAAGTTCAAGCGGGGTAATAGAAGCACTACCCAGTGCTAATGATTCACTACGATTAATGTCAGCGTCTTTAAAACCAAATTTTAGTAAGTGATCAGCTGTACGTTGCAATCCAACACCACGTAGTAAGCGCACCGAAATAACGTTTTTAGACTGTGCTAAAGCACGGCGAATTCGAATAGGACCATTGTAAACAGCAGGGCTGTTTTTAGGGCGCCATGCTACGCCTTGGCTCTTATCCCACTGGTTTATAGGTGCATCATTTAATATAGACGCAAGCGTGTAACCTTTTTCAAGTGCTGCTGAATATATAAAAGGTTTTATATTAGAACCCACTTGACGCTTAGCTTGTATCGCTCGGTTGTATTGACTTTGCTCAAAGCTGTAACCCCCTACAATAGCTTTTATTCTACCGTCTTGTGGATCGAGGGATACAATAGCGCTTGATGCTTCTGGTATTTGGCTTAATAAGTAGCTGTTATCTTCGTTTTGACGTACCCATATTTGCATACCTGGCGTTAAAATATCAGTAGCTGCTTTTGGAGCAAAGCTTTGGCGGTAGCGAGTAATATACTTACGCGCCCATTTTAAACTATCCCAACTGAGAGTTGTTTGCTCACCGTTTTTAAGTAGTACTGTAGCTGTTTTATTATTAACACTGAGTACTGCTGCAACTTTTAAAGTGCCTAACTCATTTACGCTCTGTAATTTATTGAGTATTTGTTGCTCAGTTAAAGCTGGTTGTGTTTCAGGATTCCATAAAACATCAGTTGGACCTCTAAAACCATGACGCATATCGTAACTGTGTAAGTTATTTACAAGTGCGTTTTGCGCTGCTTTTTGAACCTTTGACTCTACTGAGGTAAAAATTTTAAAACCTGAGTTGTAGGCTTTATCTACCCCATAGCGCGAAACCATTTCAGCGCGCACCATTTCAGAGATATACGGTGCGTATAAGTTTATTTCTGCACCGTGAAAATAAGCTGTAATAGGTTGGCTAGTTGCTTCGTTATATTGCTCTTGTGTTATATAGTCTTCGGTCAGTAAACGGCCTAAAACTACATTTCGGCGTGCTTTTGCACGCGTTGGGTTACGAATTGGGTTTAAAGCTGAAGGTGCTTTAGGTAAACCTGCAATCATCGCCATTTGTGCAAGTGTTAAATCTTTTAGCTCTTTACCGTAATAAACTTGCGCTGCTGCACCAATACCGAAAGCACGATTACCTAATTCTATTTTATTAAGATAAAGCTCTAAGATTTCGTCTTTTGTTAACACTCCTTCAATATGAAGCGCTATAAATATTTCTTTAACTTTACGGATATATGCTTTTTCGCGTGTTAAAAAGAAATTACGAGCAAGCTGCATAGTAATAGTACTTGCACCTTGTTTTTTCTCGCCAGTAGATATAAGAACAACAGCCGAACGTACTATACCAATAGGGTCTATGCCTATATGATCGTAAAATCGATTATCTTCTGTCGCTAAAAATGCATTAATGAGTGTTTGAGGAATTTCATCAATAGTCACTGGAATACGACGTTTTTCACCAAATTGATTGATTAAAAGCCCATCTTTAGTGAATACTTGCATAGGAGTTTGTAATTGCACGTCTTTTAAAACTTGCACACTGGGGATATCAGGTTTAACGTAGTAATAAAGACTGATCAAAGTAATCAGACCAATTAACACACAAATGATAAAAAATTGTAAAGTTCGTTTTAATAAAATCACTTATATTTCCCTAAATGGACTCCCAATTGCGAGTTTTGACTGCTAGTATATATTGATTAAAAAATGAATAATATTTTTTCATATAAAAATTATAACTTGTTTATTATTAAAACAAAGGCCAAGTTGAAACATGCTAAGTCAACTATTTCAAAAACCGTCCCAAATGATGGTAGGAATTGATATTGGATCGCACTCTATTAAGGCTGTGCTTTTACGTGAAATTGAAACTGGATTTCGACTCGAAGCACTTGCAATTGAGCCGATGCCAAAAGGCGCAATGAGTGAGCGAACAATTCAAGATATTGAAGCGATTGGTAACGTAATTACAAAATTAAGAAAAAAATTACCAAAGTCGTTAAAATCTGCAGCAGTGGCTGTTTCTGGCCAAACAGTCATTACAAAAGTGATCTTCATGGATGTATCGTTAACTGATGCTGAACTTGAGTCGCAAATTGAAATTGAAGCTGATAGTTTAATTCCATATCCTCTTGATGAAGTGAGCCTCGACTTTGAGAAGCTTTCGACGAATGAGGCCGATCCTAGTAAAATGAATGTTTTGCTTTCAGCTGCTCGTACTGAGAGTGTAGAAGCGCGTGTTGGCGCTTTAGAAGCTGCAAATTTAGAAGCTAAAATAGTTGATGTAGAAAGCTATGCATTAAGTCGTGCAATGGATGTGTATTACCAACAATTACCCAGCGACGCATTTAATAAATGTGTGGCTGTGGTTGATATTGGTGCGGTTTTAATGCTCGTGAGCGTTGTTCAAGCAGGGGAAACAATTTATACACGTGACCAAGTTTTTGGTGGCGACCAATATACAAATAGTATCGTTGCTTATTATAATAAAGGATTTGATGAAGCTGAAATTGGTAAAACATCAGGCGATTTACCGCCAAACTACACCTTTGAAGTATTAGCCCCTTTTCAAACTTCGTTACTTCAACAAGTGCGACGCGCGGTGCAAATGTTTTTAACAACCAGTGGCAAAGAGCAAATCGACTATATTGTATTAACGGGTGGTACATCGATGATAAAAGGCATTGACCGATTACTCATTGAAGAACTAGGTATTCACTCTGTCGTTGCTGAGCCTTTTGAAAATATGGAAATTTCTCCAAAAGTAGATCGTAATGTAATGCAGCGTCACAAAACGCAGTTTGCAATTGCGACAGGGTTGGCATTAAGGAGCTTTTCAACATGCCACATATAAATCTACTTCCTTGGCGTGAATCGCAGCGCGAAGAATCGAAAAAGAAATTTGTAACTATACTTATTGGTGTCGTTATACTTTGTTTTGCGAGTATGTACTTATTAAGCTCTTTTTATAGTGCATTAAAAGACGGTCAAAACTTAAAGAATAACTATTTAAGTTCAGAAATTAGCATGCTAGATAAAAAAATAAGTGAAATTAGAAGTTTAGATAAAAGAAAAGAAAACTTACAACAGCGTATGAGGCTCATTGAAGAATTACAAAGCAGCCGTAATTTGGGTACGCAAATAATGGATGAAGTTGCCAAAATAGTGCCGGGTGGGGTTTATTTAACAAAACTCGAGCGCAGAGGTAGCCAAATACATGTATTGGGACGCAGTGAATCTAATAACCGTTTATCAACAATGCTGCGCCAAGTACAAAGCTCATATTTACTAGAGAATCCTTCAATGCAAGGCATTGTTGCAGGCGATCAATCTTCGCGTTTACTTAGTGATTTTAATATGGAATTTTATGTAAAACCATTTGATAAAATTGGTGAGGTTAGCGATGAGCCTTGATTTTAAAGCACTGAGTGAAATTGATTGGAATGAAATAGAGCTCGATAACATTGGCGATTGGCCTATTGCAGTTAAAGCAATTTGCTGTACGTTTGTTGCCGGACTTGTATTGTTTTTTAGTTATAGCCTATTAGTTTCTGATGAAATTGATAGTTACCACAGTGCAGTTGCGAAAGAGGTCGAGTTACGCACAACTTATCGCACTAAATACGCAGTCGCGAGTAAGCTTGAGATCTACCGTCAACAAATGATTGAAATGGAAGATAAGTTTTCACAATTATTAAAACGTTTACCTACCTCTAACGAAACCCCTGGTTTACTTGATGATTTGTCGTATGTTGGCACAACAAGTGGTCTGACTTTTTTAAAAATAGGTTGGTTACCAGAAGTCGAGAAAGAATTTTATACTGAATTACCGATTAAAATAGAAGTGATAGGGACCTACCATGAATTTGGTGAGTTTGTGGGTAAAGTAGCTCAGTTACCACGAATTGTAAGCTTACATGACTTTTCTATTTTATCATCGGGCGATAAACAGTTAACATTTAGTGTTGTTGCAAAAACATATCGTTATGAAGAAGGGGTTAAAAAATGAAGCTCCTTCGCGTAGTACCTGTAGTAATGGTGTTTGTTTTGAGTGGTTGTAATGATGATACGTCTGAGCAAAAAGAATTTATTGATCAAGTAAAAGCAAGCACAACACCAAAGGTTGAATCAATTCCTGAGCTGACAAAGTTTGAAATATTTGAGTACAGTGCTGGTCAGCTACGTAGCCCGTTTGTAGCGCCTCAGCCTGAGATAATCCAAAATAAATTAACGCAAGTAAAAAACTGTTTGCACCCAGATCAAGAGCGTCGCCGCGAACCGTTAGAAAAATACCCGCTAGATAACTTAGCAATGAAAGGCACAATTGGTTCTAGTGGACAAATATGGGCATTAATAACAGCAGCTGACGCTACTTTGCATCGTGTAACGGTAGGGAATTACCTTGGTAGTTATGATGGCAAAGTAAAAGCAGTAAGTAACGACTATATAGAGTTAGTGGAATTAATCCCTGATGGGTCTGGCTGTTGGAAAGAGCGCTTGACTAAATTAGAAATGTTAGAGGCGGCAACAGATGGCGCAAATTAATAATAAAAAAGGTAAAAATAGCATGCATAAGGATGTACTTTGGCTTCATCGTATTTCACGAACATTACTGGCTGCTGTTGCTTTAGTCACTGTAAATTCAGCCGTTGCAGGGCCGTTACTTTATGATGTTCGTTATAATCCATTACTTAAAGGCGAAACTGAGTTACAGCTTGTTTTTGATGAAGAGTTAACGCTTGAACCAAAAGTTCAGGTGTTTAATAGCCCAGCCCGAATCGAAATGTTTTTTGATACCGCAGAGTTAGAGGTTGGTTTAAACGATGTTGAAGTTAATCAAGCTGGAATTAGCAGTGTTACTAATGTTTTAACTAACAGTGGTTTAAAGGTAACGGTAAACTTAGATAGATTAAAAATTTATGAAACTGAAGTTCATAACAACTTAGTATCAATACGCGTGTCTGATAATCCTCTTACAGAATCTGAAAATGAAGATGTAGCGATGGACTCAGGTGACGTAAGTGGAAATTACATCAACCGTATCCAATCAATTGATTTTAGACGTGGTGAAAAGGGCGAAGCGAAAGTACTCGTATTTTTACAAGACACTCAAGCTGCAATTGAAGTCCATGAAAGTGGCGGTAAAATTTACGCTGACTTTCATCACACCGATATTTTAGATGACCTACTTTATGAATTAGATGTATTAGATTTTGGTACTGTTGTAAGTAATATCGAGACTTTTAAAGAAGACGGATTAAGTCGTGTCGTTATTGAGCCAAACGCTCAGTTTACATTTACGTACCAGCAAATAGATAATATTTTAACGCTGACGGTAGAAAAAGATGAAACGCAAAACGCCTATTTAGATGGTGGCGTTGAGTATCAAGGTCGCCCTATGACCTTAAATTTTCAAGATATTTCTGTGCGAGCAGCACTACAAATTATTGCGGGTTATAACGATTTTAACTTAGTAACCAGTGATTCAGTGACAGGTAATATAACACTGCGCTTAGATGGCGTACCGTGGGATCAAGCGCTTGACGTAGTATTGCGTATTAAAGGGCTAGACAAACGCATGGATGGCTCTATTTTAATGGTAGCGCCTGCAGAGGAGCTTGCGGCACGTGAAGCTAAAGATTTAAAAGCTAAACAGCAAGTTGAAGACTTAGAACCACTCTATAGTGAATACATTCGATTAAACTATGCTAAAGCCGAAAATTTTGCTGACTTATTAAAAACAGATAGGAACAGTATTATAACTGCCCGCGGTAGTGTATCGGTTGATCAGCGTACAAATACTTTATTGGTAAAAGATACTGTAAAGAGTATAGAAAACATTCGCCGGATGATAGAAACACTCGATATTCCGGTACAGCAGGTTGTAATCGAATCTCGAATGGTAACTGTGCGCGATAACGTTACTGAAGACTTAGGCGTACGCTGGGGCTTTAGTGATCAAGGCAGTAGTGTTGGTATTTCTGGCTCCCTTGAAGGCGCTGAAGGTATTTATAATGCGACATCAACTTCAAATGCGCCAAGTATTTCAGATCGATTAAATGTAAATTTACCAATTTCTAATCCTGCGGCCAGTATTGGTTTGCACATAGCAAAATTGGCTAACGGTACATTAATTGATTTAGAGCTAAGTGCTCTTGAAGAAGAGAATAAAGGCGAAATTATTGCTAGCCCGCGTATCATAGCGGCTAATCAGCAAAAAGCGCGAATAGAGCAAGGTACTGAAATCCCTTACACTGAGTCAGCTTCAAGTGGTGCTACTACTGTAAGCTTTAAAAAAGCGGTACTAAGCTTAGAAGTAACACCTCATATCACACCTGATAATAAAGTAATTCTAGACTTAATTATTACTCAAGACACACGTGGTGATACTGTACAAACGGGAACAGGTGAAGCAGTGTCTATTGATACCCAAGAGATTCAAACTCAAGTGTTAGTTGAGAATGGACAAACCGTAGTACTCGGTGGTATTTTCCAGCAGCAGATCATTAATACTACGAGTAAAGTGCCAATTTTAGGTGACATTCCTTACGTAGGAAGACTATTTAAAACCACAAGTGAGTTTAATGAAAAGCGTGAATTACTTATTTTTGTGACACCAAAAATACAAATTGATTAAAATACAGTGGTTTTATGTTAACCAACGGGTGATTATTTAGATTAATTGCTCGTTATATGGCTTTTTATGCTAATTGACTTGAAATACCCCCGCAATTACTGAGATAATCCCCTCCTTAATTTTGGGGCCAGGTCGTTAGGCGGGGTTTTATTTCAAATTTTAGAGTTTGTTTGTACTAAAAGATATGGCTGAGAAACGTAATATATTTCTAGTTGGCCCCATGGGGGCTGGCAAAAGCACGATTGGTCGTCACATCGCTGACCAATTACACCTTGAATTTGTTGATTCTGATCAAGAAATCGAACGCCGCACAGGTGCAGATATTGCATGGGTATTCGATCTTGAAGGTGAAGAAGGCTTTAGACTTCGAGAAGAGTCTGTTATTGGCGATTTAACCGAGATGCAAGGTATTGTACTTGCTACCGGTGGTGGTTCAGTAATGAGCAAAGAAGTTCGAAACAAGCTTTCGGCTCGAGGTATCGTTGTATACCTAGAGACACCTATAGAGAAGCAAGTTGCACGCACGCAACGCGACAAGCGTCGCCCATTACTGCAAACTGAAGAAGCACCTCGTAACGTACTAGAGCGCTTAGCAGAAGAACGCGAGCCACTATACAAAGAAGTTGCTGATTTTGTTGTACGTACCGATGAGCAAAGCGCTAAAGTTGTTGCTAACCAAATCATCGAGAAATTAGATTTTTAAAAACCAATAATAAAGGAATAGCCAAGCATGCTTAAATTAACTGTTAATTTGGACGAGCGAAGTTATCCTATTTATATTGGGCAATCTGCACTTCAAGATAATGGCCGCCTGGTTCACCACATTGGTGATTGTCGGCCTATCATCATTACTAATGACACAATAGCGCCTTTATATTTGCAAAGGTTACTTGATTCATTAGCTGATCTAAATCCGCTATCTTTTATTATTCCTGACGGTGAGCAATATAAATCACTGGAATGGTTTGAAAAAATATCAGCATTTTTACTACAAAATAACTGTGGCCGAGATACGTGTTTAATTGCGTTAGGTGGCGGTGTTGTAGGTGACCTAACTGGTTTTGTAGCGGCTTGTTATCAGCGCGGCGTACCGTTTATTCAAATACCAACGACAGTGCTTTCACAGGTTGATTCATCGGTAGGTGGAAAAACGGCAGTAAATCATCCGTTAGGTAAAAATATGATAGGGGCATTTTATCAGCCTCAAGCGGTTTTTATTGATACGCAAACATTACACACTCTACCTGCACGAGAGTTTGCAGCAGGTATGGCTGAGGTAATTAAGTATGGTCTGATTTACGATACCGAATTATTTGCCTATTTAGAGCGAAATGTGACTAATTTACAGCAACTAGATGAAGCATGCTTACAGCATATCATTTTTAGATGTTGTGAAATAAAAGCGCTTATAGTTGCTCAAGATGAAAAAGAACATGGCTTACGGGCTTTGTTAAACTTAGGCCATACATTTGCCCATGCAATTGAGGCACAGATGGGTTATGGCGTTTGGTTACACGGCGAAGCTGTTGCAACAGGAATGGTATTAGCAGCTAAACTTGCCAAGACACGCCAAGATTTAAGCGCAGATGAAGTTGATCGAATTATTAAGCTGCTTGAGCTATATAATTTACCAACAGAAATTCCAAAGCAAATGACTAGCGAGCAGTTTTTAACGCATATGCGTAAAGACAAAAAGAATAAAAAAGGCACTATCCGCTTTATTCTACCTACCCAATTTGGCCAGTGTGCATTAGTTGATAATGTATCTGATGATCAAGTTAGAGACTTAATCGAGCAGTAAATGCAGTCACAAATTTTACCAAGCCGTGCGGCTTTGGTGGATAGAATCGCACTGCAATTTGAGTACGGGCAAAATTTAATTGTTTTACTTGGCACTTCTGGGCTAGGTAAAAGTTATATGCTCGAAACCTTCATTACAGATAAATACAACGACTTTAATAAAGCCTTTGTGCAAGTAAGTGCACAAATGACTGACGCTCAGCTAATGAGTGAGTTATTAGAGCAAAGCTTTAACTCTCCCCTGATTGATCATAACTTAAGTTTACCTGAAAACTATTACCAATTACTGCAGCAGCAACCATGCGGGCCATGTTTATGGGTACTTGATGGCGGTAGGCAATTATCTGATGAGATGTTAATTGAGCTTGAGTTACTTTCTAAAAACAGCCCAAATACGCTATATATTATAATAGCTTCACAGTCTAAACTGGCTTTAAATAACGCTGTTGAAATTTATTTGGAGCCGCTAACGCTTCGAGAAAGCAAGATGTTATTGCAGTGGTACTTTACAGACTTACCCTATGATGAAGACCCTGTATTTAGTACTTTTTTAGCTGAGGCTCACGGTAATCCCAGCTTATTGCTTGCTTGGCAACCTAGTGAGCACATAGCCGATATTATTGTAAAAGACAAAGTGTCTTGGCGATTACACTTATTGATTTTGATGTTGCTGATTATGTTTTTAATTATTGGTCTGCTTTATAAGTCGGATATGACACAGTGGTGGCAACAGTATTATCAGCAAGAAGAAACACAAGTAATAAATACAGCAATATCTATAGAGCAAGTAAGTGAGCCGGCTATAAAGAAAAATGACTCAATAATTAACTTAAATGACCCCAAAGTTGTTGAGCCAGATATTAAAGCAGAGCGTGTACACATTAATGATGTGCCTGCCATCATGCAAAGCCTTACCGAACCTGGCAACACCGTTAACGTATTAGACAATGATGTTGATGATAGTACTAATAATAAAAGCAGTGTATCAAGTGACGTTAAATCTAAAGCTCTAAAAGTAAATACAGTAGAGCAAACTCAGATCAGCCAAGATAATATATGGTACATGCAGCAAATAGATACAAATAGTGTTATTCAATTATTAGCCGTAACTCAGCAGGAAGTTAGCGATAATTTTATTGCTCAATTCAATCTACAGCAGCAAACTCATACTTACCAAACAAAGCGAAATAATAAAATATGGTGGGTTGTTACATTTGGCAGTTTTGAAAGTATAAACGAAGCAAAATCAGCAATGGATACTTTATCTGCTGAGGTTAGAAAAAATAAACCTTTCTATAAAAAAATTAGTAAAATAAAGCAAGAAATAGCACTCGTTGATCAGTAAAACACACTGCTTTAGTGTAAAATCGCGCAACACCAGATTGAAGTAAAGAGCCAATGCAGCAAAAGAGTAGAGCCTTCCTTAAATGGGCCGGCGGAAAATACAGCCTAGTTGAAAATATTAATGCGCGATTAAACCAAGCTAGCAAGCATGCTGATACGTTGGTTGAACCTTTTGTTGGTGCAGGCTCTGTGTTTTTAAATAGTGACTTTAAACACTATATTCTCAACGATATAAATGCAGACTTAATTAACTTATACAAAGAGCTAAAAAGCTCTCCAGATGAGCTGATTAGTGACGCTAAAAAGTTATTTGTAGATTTGAATAATCACGCAGATGCTTATTACGAATATCGTGTGCAGTTTAATCAAAGTCGTGATGTATATGAACGTTCAATATTGTTTTTATACATGAACCGCCATGGTTACAACGGACTTTGTAGGTATAATTTAAAAGGTATTTTTAATGTGCCTTTTGGTAAATATAAAAAGCCTTACTTTCCTGAAAAAGAAATGTATTTTTTTGCTGAAAAAGCACAAAAAGCAACCTTCACCTGTTTAGATTACGATGACGTTTTTAAGTTAGTGCCTAACAATGCAGTTATTTATTGCGACCCACCTTATGTACCATTAAGTAAAACCGCTTCTTTTACGTCTTACGCTAAAGGGGGGTTTAATTTAGATGATCAGGCTAATTTGGCTAATCTGGCTGAGAAGGCTGCCTTTGAAAATGATACACCAGTGCTTATCTCTAATCACGATACCGTATGGACTCGAAAAATTTATAGCCAAGCATCACTTGATCAAATTCAAGTAAAGCGCACTATTAGCCCCAAAGGTGGCTCTAGAAATAAAGTTGACGAGTTGATGGCTATGTATTTAGCACCCAAGCAACCACTGCGTAAATTGCGATAACAAAAGCAATAAATAGTACAATCGCAATTAGGATGATAGAGATAGGAGAGTGTTGTTTAAAATCGACTTGGCGTTTATTTTCAGATTGAACACCAAAAAATGCTGCTAGCACACTTTGCAACGCACTAAAAAATTGCAGCATTATTTAAAATAAAGGTTTTAAAGATGGAGTGTTTTTAGAATCATCAGAGCTAGTAAGTAGCTCTAGTAAATCGAGGTAATGAAACTGAGCACTACGGCTATCGCCAGTTAACCACGAAAACCACGATGACTCTTCTTCAGCTTTAATACACGTGATTGTAGTTAATGTGTTTTGAGCACTTACCACTTGTGTATTATGACAATTACCTACTGAGCTTAATTCTTGCTCAGAGCTTGAACCAAAGCTAAACGCCCCGATAAGCAGTAATGCCGACGCAATTAATATCCCAGTTTTAAAAGCACGCATGATGAAATCCAATAATTTGTTACTTTTTTAATCATAGCAAATATTGATTAAAAATCAAACTTAAAGTTACCTGAAATAGGGGCTATTACGCCATATTACTTGGGTAACATCTTCAATTAAGTTACATTAACGCAATACACTATTTATTGATGGAGTTAATCATGTTTAACCCAGAGCAAAAATATTTAATAGCCCCTTCTATTTTGTCTGCTGATTTTGCAAAACTAGGCGAAGATGTTGATAAAGTACTCGAAGCGGGCGCTGACGTGGTTCACTTTGATGTAATGGATAATCACTATGTACCTAATCTCACAATTGGTCCTATGGTGTGTAAAGCACTAAGAGATTACGGCATTACAGCACCTATCGACGTACATTTAATGGTTAAGCCTGTAGATAGTCTTATTCCATTGTTTGCAGAGGCTGGCGCATCAATTATTACTTTTCATCCAGAAGCTAGTGAGCACGTCGATCGTACAATACAGTTAATAAAAGATCACGGCTGTAAAGCAGGCTTAGTGTTTAACCCAGCAACAAGCCTAAGTTATTTGGACCATGTTATTGATAAGCTAGATACCATTTTACTTATGTCGGTTAACCCAGGTTTTGGCGGGCAAAGCTTTATACCTCATACGCTTGAAAAATTACGCCAAGCAAAACAGCGTATTATTGAGTCAGGCCGAGATATTCGCTTAGAGGTTGATGGGGGTATTAAAGTCGATAATATTGCTGCAGCAGCACAAGCGGGTGCTGATATGTTTGTTGCAGGCTCAGCTATTTTTAATCAACCAGATTACAAGGTTGTGATTGACCAAATGCGTAAACAGCTTGGAAGTGTAAAATAATGAAGTACGACGTCGCCTTATTTGATTTAGATGGTACTTTGGTTGATAGCGTTTACGACTTGTATATTGCTATTAATTTAACCTTGAGCAGTCTTGCTTTCCCTATTGTTAGTCAACGCTTGGTTGAAAGCTGGGTCGGTAATGGGGTTGAAGTCCTCGTTAAACGCGCTTTGAGTGGCGATATGCAAGTGAGTGAACATCTAGATGAGTCACTTAGTAGTAAAGCAATATTACAGTTTTATAAGCACTATGAACAACAAGTTGGTGAGTATAGTGTTTTGTACCAACATGTAGAAACCGGGCTTGCAGCACTTCGTGGTATGCCTAAAGCACTAATCACTAATAAGTCTCGAATATTTACAGAAAAACTACTTGATAAACTGGCACTAACGAGTCATTTTGATGTGATTGTATGCGGTGACGATATGGCAAAAAAACCATCGCCAGAGCCATTGCTATTTGCCTGCAAAAAACTAAATGCAGAGCCTAATAAAGCAATAATGATAGGTGATTCTAAAAGCGATATACTTGCAGCTAAAGCCGCTAATATAGACGTAATTGCACTTAGTTATGGCTATAACCAAGGTGAAAATCTTAAGGATTATAATCCACAGTACCTATGCGATCACTTCTTAGATATAATACCTGTTCTAACGCAGCGTTAAATATTATTAATTAAGCAAAATAAAGGAAAATCATGAGTAAACCAGTAGTTTTAAGCGGCATTCAGCCAACCGGTGGTATGACAATAGGCAACTATGTTGGCGCTATTAACCAGTGGCTAAAGTTACAGGAAGACCACGAAAGTTTCTTTATGTTAGTAGACTTACACGCTATTACGGTTCGCCAAGAGCCTGAATTACTGCGCTCTCGAGTGTTGGATGGTATTGCTCTTTACGCGGCATGTGGCATTGATCCTGAAAAATCTGCTTTATTTGTACAATCACAAGTACCTGAGCACGCACAGTTAGCGTGGGTATTAAATTGTTACGCGCAAATGGGTGAGCTTAATCGAATGACTCAGTTTAAAGACAAGTCATCTAAGCATGCAAATAACGTAAACGTGGGCTTATTTTCATATCCGGTATTGCAAGCTGCGGATATTTTATTATACCAAGCTGATCAAGTACCCGTCGGTGAAGATCAAAAGCAACACTTAGAGCTGACTCGCGATATAGCCACACGCTTTAATAATTTATACGGCGACGTATTTAAATTACCAGAGCCGTACATTCCTGAGTTTGGTGCACGCGTAATGAGCTTGCAAGACCCACTTAAAAAGATGTCTAAGTCTGACGAAAACCCAAATGGTTATATCATGTTATTAGATGAGCCAAAGCAAATTGTGAAAAAGCTTAAAAAAGCAGTAACTGATTCAGATGAACAAGCACGTATTTATTTTGATCGCACAGAAAAGCCTGGTGTATCAAACTTGCTTACTTTATTGAGTGTTGCAACTAAGCGCTCAATAGAAGACCTAGTTCCTGAGTATGAAGATAAAATGTATGGCCATTTAAAGAAAGATACAGCAGATGCAGTTGTAAATATGATTGAGCCAATTCAAGCCCGTTTTAAAGAGATCAGAGAAGATCAAAACCTACTTAATAGCATAATGAAATCAGGTGCTGAAAAAGCAAGTGTACGTGCTGAGAAAACATTGAAATCGGTATACGATGCGCTTGGTTTTATTCCTCGCGGGTAAGTTTATTAAAATAAAAAAATGCCGCTTGTTAGCGGCATTTTTTATATAGCACATATCAACATGATAGACCCAAATAGAAACAGTAGCGATATCGCTAGTTTATCTGTTTTATCCATTATTCAGCGCCTCTTACTGTTATATCTGCCGTGCTATCAACACTGACTAAAGAAACGCTGTAGCCTTTGTTTTCAAGTAAGGTAAGTAAACTATCTTGTCCTGCAAGGTGGCCAACTCCAACAAGTACAAACTCATTTTTGTCGTTGTTAAACATGGCTTCTACTTTTGGTAACCAATCATTATTTCTATCTGTAATGAGTTGTTTATAACTATTCGGATCATTTTGCTGCATATCTTCAAGTGCTACTTTATTCAGTGTGTCTGTATCACCTTTGCGCCAGGCAGCTAAAAGTTCTTTAAACATATCGCCATAGTTGTGAAGCTCGGCTAAGTTACGTTTAATGAAATCGTTCTCGTTGCCTTGACCCATTGTTTTAAAAAGCTCTAACTGAAATTCGATTGTTTCTAAGTAATTTTTTGTTTTGTTATCTTCAGTCGCTTTTTTAGTAAAGTAAGCATCAACCCCTTCACCCATTAAATTTTGCTTTTGAAGCTCCATCGACATTAAGACAATACTAACCATAGCAGGGCGAAAACCATCTAACTTAGCTAGGTTAGCGCCAAACTCGCTAAGCTTATTTTCAAGTAAAGCCTTAATCTCGGGTTCTAGCTTTTGACTTAACGTTTCGTTATTTGTATACGATAGCGCACCTAACATTTGCATTTGTGCATTGGTGTCGGCTGGGTCAGGTAACGGTGCTTCTAAAATAATTGTATCTGCTTGTTCATAAGCATGGTTAAACTCAGCGGGTAGTGGCATTTCAGCTTTAGGTAGTATGTGAACTGTACCGCCAATAAATAGTGAGTCATTGCCATTACTTACTTGCCATACAGAGCTTTGAGCCTGTGCTGTATTTGCTAAAAGGCTGCAACTAAGTAATACGCTGGCAGATACTAATTTTTTTGTGAATTTTTTCATGATAATTCCTTAATATAACTTTTAATTTTATTGTTTTTAGTTCGATAACACATTGCTGAAATATGCAGTGATTGACGATGTTACCTTTGAAAGATTTTTATCAATTTGCGAGTTTATTTTGCTCATTGAAGAGTCAAGCTCAGCTGAAATTTTTTCATCTATTGAAGAAAGTAACGTTTGCTTATCAACATTACTTTTTAAAGACTCAGAAGCGTCTATTTTGTTTGTTTTTTGTAGTTTTTGATTAACAGGGTTAATTGCCTTTATGCTTTCACCAATCATGCATTTCTCAAAATTATTTTGAACGGTGTTTTGTTTAGTGTCAGCTGCAACAACTGAAGTAGTATTAAAAGCAGTTGCTAGTAGTAAAGCCGGTAGTACTTTTTTCATTGTGCTGTTCATAATTAAACCTTTTATATTTTTTGCTGCAGCCAATTTAGAATCACAAATGATTTTTTACTAAGCTGCTTGTTGATGACGGTTTAAAGAATATCGCTGAATTTATTAAGAGTCGCTTATCTAGTTATGAGCAATTAATAGATAAGGTTTTAAAGCTAAATAATTGTTTAAATTTAGTGTGTTAGCTTTAAACCTTATAATGCTAATATAAGGTTTAAAATGCTTTTTCTATAAAATAAAGTGTAGATGTGATACGGTTTATAAAAATAAAAATACGTAAAGACTATGAATTATCAAATCGGACCTTGGCAATTTATTAGTAATCGCTGTGTGATTACTTCAAACCATTTAGAAAGGGAATTAGATCCACTTTTAGTAAAGTTATTACTCCACTTTATAGATAAGCCTCAACAAATCGTTTCCCGCCAAGAGCTTATTGAGAGTGTGTGGCAACAAAGCTTTGTTGACGATAATGCGATTAACCGTGCAATATCAGAGTTAAGAAAGCAACTTGCCCACCCAATTGAAAAAGCGCCGCTTTTAAAAACGCATTACCGTAAAGGATATAGCCTAACAGTAATACCTGAGCGTTTAACGCAAGCAAACGTTTCGAAAGAGCCTGCAAACATTTTGCCTGACTCACCGGGTATTTCTGCCAAAAATGAAGAGATAGCTACTGCAACTATTTCGCAACCAGTTCAAAGAACGAATAGTAAAAAGTTTTTGATTTATTCTTTATTCGCCATTATTTGCCTGTGCTTTTTAGTATGGTTTGGGTTGTTTTTTATTAATGCACCTTCTAGCGAAAAGATTAAACAGATCACGGTTAATAAGGTAGCAAGCACGTGGAATATAGGCAGTGAGGTTCATCCTGAGATGTCCTCAGATAAACAATATTTAGCTTATACAAATGTTGAACCTGAAAATGACGTAATGCATGCATTTGTAAAGCGACTATCTGATCAAAGGGAAGTTGAAATTACCTATCCTGGCTTTCAAGTATCCATTTTATCGTGGCAGTTAAATCAGCACTCTGTGTTGTTACAAGCGACAAACTTAAAGCAGCAAAAGTGTGAAATGGTACTGGTTGATTTAAGCCAGTTTCCTGTTATAGGAAAGGCTACATTAATTAAAAAGTGCGACCTTAGATACACAGGTTATGCGCAAGTAGACGAAAGTGGTGAGCATATTTATTACACCGAATATAAAAATGAGCATGAGGGTTCAGGTTTATATAAATATGATTTAGAACTTAAAAAAGAATTCATAGTGATCCCACCACCAGGCATCATGTATGGCGTAATCATGCCGCGCTTATCTCATTCTGGTAGTAAAATAGCATATGTACTTAGTCAAAAGGGTAAGCCTTTTTCTGTATTTAGCTACAACTTTGAGACCCATGAAACCAAGCGGTTATTTAAAGCAAAGAAAAGCATAATTAGCTTCGCGTTTGATTGGCTTGCAGACGATAAAGGCGTGATTGTTTTTGAAGACTCTGATCTTTCAACCATTGTGTTTGATGAAAATAATATTATTAAACGCACACTAACGGTTACCCCAGCAATTTCACCTTATTATATTGCAGTTCAATCTGCTAATAGCCTTTTTTACTCAGCAAATAAAACACAAACATTTTCGTTAATTAAAGCGACTAATCTTTTTAGCGATACTCCTGAGTATGAAGCACTCTACAAAAGTGATGAAGACGACTACATCATTGCAGAAGTCATTAATGAGAAAGGGCCAGCGCATATTTTTGTATCCGAGCGCTCTGGTAGCAGTCAGTTGTGGTTATCTCAAAATGGACTTACAAAGCAACTTAGTAACTTTACTTATGAAGGTAAATCTACCTTTGCTATTGGCGGACTAAGGGTATCGAGTAAGCAAGATCGTGTTTTATTAAGAGTTAATAGTGATATTGCATTTTTTGACGTTATGTCGAACAAGCTCTATACCATAGCTGAGTTTGAAGGGCGAAAAATACTAAGCTATGTATGGTCTAAAGATAATGAAAGTATAATTTATTTAGAGCGACGTGGTTCAGAAAATCTATTTTCTCAGTTTAATTTATTAACGCGAGACACAACTATATTAGAGGATGTTAAAGCCAACAAATTAATTTCAGGCGCTGACGGTACTAATTATGCAATTACTAATAATCAGTTAATTAAATTATCAAATAAACAGAGTTGGGAATTGCCTAAAGACGCGCGACAAGCACAAGTTTTTGCCATTAATGGTAATTACCTTTACTACTCTGATGCTATTTCAAGAGTTGCTAGGCTTAATTTAGAAGATAAAACAGTAAAAGATGTGCACGTTGATTTTAAACCCATCGCATTTTTTATTAGTAATAACAATCAGATTTTATTTACAGAATCGAAATATAAAGACATGCAAATAATACAGATAAGCTGGAATGACTAGGGCGTGTCTATCTTTTTAGATTAAGTTTGTAGCAGTGTGTTGTTTTTCTTTAATAACATTTTCGATTGTTATACCAATTCGCTTAATTAAGTGATCTATTTTGAGGATGGAAAAACGTGTTGATAGCTAGGCAAAAAATTCGCTATTTAGTTGTTCTCGGCAATTGCTCCTGCATTGCTCTACCTTCTGCATCCATGCAGTCGTAAATGAGAATTTTTTAACACAGGTAGCGACACGTTTAGCCCCGCAAAATGATTAAGTATTATTGCGGATTTGTATTATGTTGATAAATGAAAAATTAGAGCAAAAAAAATAGCGAGAAGTGAGTCTTCTCGCTATTTTTAATCAAATGTAATCTCGACAGTTAAATAACCTTAATGCCGATTGATTTGTAACAACTAAACCTCTATTTATTTAATAGAGTTTTTAGGTAATGCCCTGTATGTGAACGCTCACATTCGGCTACTTCTTCTGGCGTACCTGCAATGAGTATTTCACCACCGCCAGCACCGCCTTCAGGTCCTAAATCGATAACCCAATCTGCTGTTTTAATTACATCGAGGTTGTGCTCAATAACAACAATTGTATTGCCGTGATCGCGCAAGCGATGAAGCACAACAAGCAGCTGTTCAATGTCAGCAAAGTGTAAGCCTGTTGTTGGCTCATCTAATATGTAGAGCGTTTTACCAGTATCACGCTTTGATAGCTCGCGCGCTAATTTTACACGTTGCGCCTCACCACCAGAGAGAGTAGTAGCGGCTTGACCTAAACGCACGTACGACAAACCAACGTCCATCAGCGTTTTAAGCTTACGGGCAATAGCCGGTATTTTATCAAAGTAATCATGAGCGTCTTCAACAGTCATCTCAAGCACTTGGTGTATGTTTTTACCTTTGTATTGTACTTCGAGGGTTTCGCGGTTATAGCGTTTACTCTTACATACATCACACGGTACATACACATCAGGTAAAAAGTGCATTTCAACTTTAATTAAGCCGTCACCTTGGCAAGCTTCACAGCGTCCGCCTTTAACGTTAAAGCTAAAGCGACCTACTTTGTAGCCACGTGAGCGCGCTTCTTGTGTACCTGCAAATAACTCACGAATGCCGGTAAATATACCTGTGTAGGTTGCCGGATTTGAACGCGGAGTACGACCAATCGGGCTTTGATCAATATCGATCACTTTATCAAAATGATCTAAACCGCTAATTGATTTATATGGAGCAGCTTCGGCAGTGGTTGCGCCATTTAGCTCTGTATGAGCAAGTTTAAACAAAGTGTCGTTTATTAGCGTTGATTTACCTGAGCCCGATACACCTGTCACACAGGTCATTAAACCAAATGGGATTTTTAAATCCACATTTTTAAGATTATTACCCGTTGCGCCAAATAGCTCTAGCCATTTGTCATTTGTTGGGTGACGTTCTTTTGGTATTTCTATTCTACGTACGCCAGATAAAAACTGGCCCGTAACAGACTCTTTGCTTGCTAAAATATCGTCGCGTGTTCCTTGAGCAATAATATGCCCACCATGAACACCCGCGCCTGGGCCAATATCAATAATATGGTCAGCGGCACGAATAGCATCTTCATCGTGCTCTACCACAATAACGGTGTTACCTAAGTCGCGCAAATGGACCAGTGTTTGTAATAAACGGTCGTTATCGCGTTGATGCAGCCCAATAGATGGCTCATCTAGTACGTACATTACACCTACAAGGCCTGCACCAATTTGGCTTGCTAAGCGAATACGCTGAGCTTCACCACCTGATAGTGTGTCGGCGCTGCGCTCAAGTGATAAGTAATTTAGGCCAACGTTAATTAAAAACGATAAACGGTCGCGAATTTCTTTTAATATTTTTTCAGCTATTTGGCCTTTTTGTCCGGTTAGCGTTAACCCTTCAAAAAATTCCATAGCTTCACCAATACTCATGCACGTGATTGCAGGTAAGTTGGTTTTTCCAATAAATACATTTCGAGATTCTTCGCGTAAACGCGAGCCATTACAGCTAGGACATGCTTGGCTTGTTTGGTATTTAGCAAGCTCTTCGCGTACTGAGTTTGACTCGGTCTCGCGGTAGCGGCGATTCATGTTGTTTAACACGCCTTCAAACTCATGATTGCGCGTAATTAAATCGCCACGGTCGTTACGGTAATTAAACGCAATTTTAGTGCTACCAGAGCCATCTAAAATAATTTTTTTCGAGTCGCTGTCTAAATCTTGATAAGGCACATCTAAATCAAAACTATAATGCTCAGCAACGGCTTGTAGCATTTGATAGTAATAAAAGCTGCGTTTATCCCAGCCTTTAATTGCACCGCCAGCAAGGCTTAACTCTGGGTTATGCACTACGCGATTAGGATCGAAATATTGACGTATACCTAAACCATCACAGGTTTGGCACGCACCAGCAGGGTTATTAAACGAAAACAAACGCGGTTCTAGCTCAGTCATTGCATAGCCACAAGTAGGGCAGGCAAAGTTTGCTGAGAATAGAATTTCTTCAGCGCTGCTATCATCCATGTATGCTACATGTGCAACGCCATTAGACATTTCAAGCGCAGTTTCAAACGATTCTGCTAAGCGTTGTTGTAAGCCATCTTTTACTTTAAATCTGTCTACAACAACTTCTATTGTATGTTTTTTATGAAGCTCAAGTGTTGGTGGATCAGATAAGTCACATACTTCACCGTCTATACGGGCGCGAATATAACCTTGGCTTGATAGCTGCTCTAATAACTTAACATGCTCACCTTTACGCTCTTTTACTATTGGCGCAAGCAGCATTAACTTACTGCCTTCAGGCAGTGCCAAAACAGTATCTACCATTTGACTAACGGTTTGCGCAGCAAGTGGTAAATCATGTGTAGGGCATCGTGGTTCGCCAACGCGGGCAAACATAAGTCGTAAATAATCGTAAATTTCGGTAATAGTACCCACAGTTGATCGTGGATTATGAGACGTTGATTTTTGCTCAATAGAAATTGCAGGAGAGAGGCCTTCGATGTGATCTACATCAGGCTTTTCCATAAGCGATAAAAATTGTCTTGCATACGCAGAAAGTGATTCAACATACCGGCGTTGTCCTTCTGCATAAAGTGTATCAAATGCAAGTGATGACTTCCCCGAACCAGATAGACCAGTAATAACTATTAATTTATCACGTGGGATGGTTAGGCTGATGTCTTTTAAATTATGCGTACGGGCGCCTCGGACTTCAATGTTTTCCATGCTATCTCGTTTATTACCAAAATTATTTACTCAGTATCGCATAATACGAAGCAATATTAATCCTTGATCAATGAAAAATCCTTACTTATAGGCGATTAATTATTGCCAAGCTTATGGTAGAATCCCAACCTCAATTTTTCATAGAGTAAGATCACGCAGATAATGACCGCATCTTCACTTAATTCACGAGAAAAACGCGCCGCAGTATCGCTGGCGAGTGTGTTTGCATTTAGAATGCTCGGCTTGTTTATGCTGATGCCTGTATTGGCTATTTATGGACAATCGCTTGAAGGTTTTTCGCCTATTTGGATTGGTTTTGCCATTGGTGCGTATGGTTTAACGCAAGCCGTATTACAAATACCTATGGGTCGATTATCCGATAAGATTGGTCGTAAAAAGGTTATTGTTGGTGGCTTAGTCGTATTTGCTATTGGCTCTGTAGTTGCTGCATTAGCTGACTCTATTCAAATGGTTACCGTAGGCCGCGCTCTACAAGGTATGGGCGCAATAGCCAGTGCACTACTCGCGTTTGCTTCTGATTTAAGCCGCGATGAGCAACGACCAAAAGTAATGGCCGTTATTGGTATGAGCATAGGAATGAGCTTTGCCTTTGCTATGCTACTTGGGCCAATTGTCGCAGCTTCGTGGGGTATTGCGGGTGTATTTTGGTTGACTGCTATTTTAGCTGTTTTTGGTATATTTATAGTGACTATGCTAGTGCCAAATGCGGTAAATAAAGCGCCCAAAGGCGATACATTAGCAAGCTTTAGCGACATTAAAAAACTAATTAAGCACCCTCAGTTAGCACGATTAAATGCAGGTGTATTGCTATTACACTTAACGCTAACCACAATATTTGTCGTACTGCCGAGTCAATTAATTAAAGATGGCTTAGTTGCCGACCATCACTGGTATTTATATATTCCAGTGCTATTTTTAGCATTTTTATTAATGGTACCAATAATGATTGTGGCCATTAAAAAAGAGAAAGAAAAACAAGCATTTATTGGCTCAGTAGCCTTGTTAACTATTAGTATGCTAGCAATGTCGGTATGGGTTAATAGTGTAGTAGGCATTGCTGTGTGTATGCTGCTTTATTTTGTGGCGTTTAACTTTTTAGAAGCCACTATGCCTGCGCTTGTATCGCGAATAGCACCTGCAAGCCAAAAAGGTTCAGCAATGGGTGGCTACTCATCTAGTCAGTTTTTAGGCGCCTTTTTAGGCGGTATGTTAGGTGGTTATGTAGCACAAACTACAACGACGCAAGCTGTGTTTGCGGCAGCGGCACTTGTTGGGTTAATATGGCTTATTATTGCGTGGAAAATGCAAGTCCCACCCAAAAGTAAAGTTATTAGTTTAATGACCAAATTAGATTCTGAAGAGCATGCTCAAACACTTGCTTCTCAGTTAGTTGCTTTACCAGGCGTAATAGAAGCAACTGTGGTTCGCGATGAAAGTCGCAGCTATTTAAAGATTAATGATAAAGAATTTGACCTAGACCAAGCGCGTAAAGTAGCTGGTTTAATCTAACATTTATAGGAGATGGTTCCATGGCACGCGGTGTGAACAAAGTAATTTTGGTTGGTAATTTAGGGCAAGATCCTGAAGTTCGTTATATGCCTAACGGCAATGGTGTAGCAAATATTACCTTAGCAACTTCGGATAGCTATAAAGATAAAAACACTGGCCAAATGGTTGATAAAACTGAGTGGCATCGTGTTGTGTTCTTTGGCAAATTAGCTGAAATTGTTGGTGAATATTGTCGTAAAGGTTCACAAATTTATGTTGAAGGTAAGCTTCAAACACGTAAGTGGACCGATCAACAAGGCCAAGAAAAATACACTACAGAAATAGTTGTAGATGGCTTTACTGGTCAAATGCAAATGTTAGGCGCACGTGGTGGCGATCAGCAAAGTGGTGGTTACCAAGGTAATCAGCCGCAAGGTGGACAACAAGGTGGTGGTTACCAAGGTAATCAGCCGCAAGGTGGTCAACAAAGCGGTGGTTACGGTCAAAATAACCAAGGCCAAGCTGCACAGCAAAGTGGCTATAATCCGCAGCAACAAGCCGCACCAGCAGCACAACCAAAACCGGCTCCAGCACCACAGCAGCAAAGTAATCAATATCAGCCGCAAGGTGGTTATGCACCACAGCAAAAAAGTGCACCACAACAGCAAGGTGGTTTCGCTCCTAAACCACAAAGTGCTCCGCAAGGTGGCGCATCAAACCCAATGGAACCAACCATTGATTTTGACGACGATATCCCTTTTTAGTGTCCCAACCTTTACAGTGTAAAGATGTATTATAGAAAAGCCCCGTTCATACGGGGCTTTTTTATACGAGTTGTGTAGTGAGGGCAACCCAGAACTATCAATGAATATCGTCATTAAGCAATAAAATGAAATAGTATTAGTAAACATGTTAAATTATGGTGATATTTACATTTTATTTAATTGATATATATATCGTTAACACTTACCATTAAAAGACTTTTACCTTGATTACACAATGAGAAACATGAAAACTAATATCTTATTTTTATTTCTTGTTTTTCAATTTGTGAGTCCAATTTCAAACGCTCAACCTTCTTCAAGTGTTACTCATGTTTTATTTATAAATTCAACAAACCAAGATATGCCTTGGCACAAAAGTGTTGATTCTGGACTGCGTAAAAAACTTATAGAACGTTCTTTTAGTTATGAACTCTTCGTTGAAAATATGGATGTAAACCGATTCGATGAAGCAAATCAAAAACAGTTAATGAAGGACTACCTCAAACAAAAATATAAAAATAAGCACATCGATATCATTGTTACTCAGTCTCCTTCTGCAGCAGTACTTTTATCGCAATTAGATGACTTTTTTATAAATGCTCCAAGAATATATTTGGAACCAGGCGCTCAATTTAGTTTGCCTAAAAATACTAACGGAGCAGTGATCCAAGCTAAATTAGATTACGCGCAAGCAACAGCAAGCGCTGTTAATTTAATGAAGCCTAAAAAATTAATCGTTATATTAGATACAAAAAACGATATTGGGATGAGCTTTTATCGAGGGCTCTTTTCGGTTATTAACCGTGACTTTTCGTATTTAGACGTAGAGAAGTGGTTTGATCTTTCAATGCCAGAGCTACTCACTAAAGTAAAAAATGCGCCAGATGATTCAATTATATTGTTTACACCCATTTTCAGACATTACGATAATAAATCCCTTAGCCCTTATCAGCTCGTAGAGCAATTAGCAAAAGCAAGTTCAGCGCCCGTTTTTAGTTATTGGAAGGTACTATTAGGCTCAGGTGTTGTTGGTGGGTATGTGTTGTCGGGTGAAAAAATAGGCGAACGTATTGCCGATTCGATAATTTTATACAATGAAAATAAAAGCTTAAGTGAAATAAGTGGTGAAGGGCTAAGTGTTTACGCTTATGACTGGCGTCAATTAAACAAGTTCGATATAGCTCCACAAAGCTTGCCAGAAAAGTCGATTATATCTTATTACGAGCCAACCTATTTTGAGCAAAATAAAACATTAATTTACAGCGCTACTGCGATTATTTTTATTCTTAGCAGCTTTTTAGTTTTCGTATTGTTTTTAAATCAACGCCGCATTCAACTTTTAAAAGAGCTTGATGAAGAAAAGCAAAGATTAGAGTCTCGCGTTGAACAGCGTACTGAAGAACTGTTGCAAGCCAAAGAAGAGGCCGAAAAGCTGACATCTGCTAAGTCTGAATTTTTAGCAAATATGAGTCATGAAATCAGAACTCCTATGAGTGGGATTATTGGCTTAACCAACATTTTGCTCGAAAAAGGTTTGCCTGGAGAATATGAGCATTATTTAAATAAAATTAAATATTCTTCAGATCAACTTCTTGTAGTTATTAACGATATTTTAGACTTTTCAAAAATTGAGTCTGGAAATATTAACCTTGAGGAATTTCCTTTTTCTGTAAATTCGGTTGTTGACTACATCAAAGCAACTTTTGATGAGCTAGCTCAACGCAAAGGGATCACATTTGATATTGTCATTGGTAAAGAGGTTAAACTCGATTTAATAGGTGATGTAGTTCGAATAAACCAAGTACTGCTAAATTTATGCTCTAACGCAATTAAATTTACTACACACGGCTTTGTATCGGTATTAATAGAATCAAAAAGATCGTTAGCTGATCCTAAGAGCGTTTGTTTGTATTTCATTGTTAAGGATTCCGGTATTGGGATTGCTGAGCAAAGCCTTGCCGATTTATTTGAATCTTTTACTCAAGCTGACAGCTCTACAACCAGGAAGTTTGGCGGTACAGGTTTAGGTTTAACTATAAGTAAGCGTTTATGCCAATCGATGGGTGGGGATATAACGGTAAAAAGTACTCAAGGTGTAGGTAGTGAATTTATAGCTTCGATTAAGGTGAAATTGAATAACCAAGCATTGATTGATAATACTCCCGACCTAACTTTTACTGATTCGTTCGAGGTATTAATTGTAGATGATAATGAAGATGATCTTAAGGTAATTGAAAATCAGCTAACGGCTATGGGGCTAGTATGTACGGCCTGTCAATCTGCTAAACAAGCTATTGATATTATTGAACACAATAAAGAGAAATTTAAAGTTGTTATTGTCGACTGGGCAATGCCATCAATGAGTAGCGAAACTTTTTTAATACGTATTTTCAATATTAATCCTCAACTTTATAACAACACGATTGTGCTTATAATGAGTGACGAAAGTTTACTTAATAATGCAGCCAAAAAAGTAAGTATAAAAACTATTTTGCAGAAACCTGTATACACGAGTGTTTTGTATGAGGCGATTGAAAGTAAAGTAGTAGGCCCTCTCAATGAAGTACCTATAGTAAACACCGTAAGTGAAGCGTCGCTGACAGGTATAAAAATATTGGTTGTGGAAGATAACTCGATCAACAGGCTTATCGTTACAAACATACTAGAGAAGGCTGATGCTCAAATTTACTTGGTCGACAATGGATTAGAATGTATTCAAGCCGTGAAATCACAAGCGTACGATATTATTTTGATGGATATTCATATGCCTATTATGGACGGGGTTGAGGCGAGTAAAATTATTCGTAGCGATAGTGACAAAGCAATCGCAAATATTCCAATAATTGCTTTAACAGCTAATGTTATGAAAGATGATATTACACGATACTTATCCATTGGCATGAACGCCCATGTTGCAAAGCCTATTAAAGCGCAAAATCTACGTGAAACTATAATCCGCTGTTTAAATAAATAGCTGAGCCATTAAAGTGATTTAATAATTATCCATATTAAGTACCTATCGTAATATTGTCCGCTGGCTTGAGCCTATTTTGGATAACTTAAAAAGAAACTTCATAAAATAGAATTTGACTCACCGGGTGCTATATGAAGTCTCATACATTCTTTTCCCCATATGTTTATTTCAGCAAAGGTTGAATTATCAATGTCAGAAGTTAGTGAGTTAGGCACCATAAACAAAGCACATCGCTTCGCTGCACACACTACAAACAAAACGCGCTTAAGCTTGAGGATTCAATATTATCTATTTATAAAATAAAGGGCATAGTTGTTTGTTTTTGTAAGTTCTCGTTTATCTGAGTGTTTTTTGTTTAGCGCTATTAATAAACGTTTAAACTTAGTTTACAGCCTTGTACTTCTATAGATATTGAACAACACTTTAGTTAATAATTTAACGAGTGGCAGGCTATGCAAAAGAGTAAAATCTGGCTTTTAAAGTACTTCAAAGGTATCTCTTTTGTCTTATTTTTAATGATACTTATTAGTTTTAATTTCGTTCTAAATGATGCATTACATCAAAAAGTTCATGCTTCTGGCCAGCAGTTCGTTAAACAAGTTTACGAGCTGAATTTATCTCCTTCTATAAACAATGAAGTGTTGGCCGCATTAGCTAAAAGTGAAGGTTTTGTGTTGGAAGTGCCAAAGCCTGCAGAGCATTTTAGGCATTTAGTAAATATAGAGCGCGAAGTTTTTTCTTATAAAACATTAAGTTTGAGCCTCTATCATTATCCTGCTTGGGTAACACAAAGTTACTTATTTATATTGCTAAACTTGATCATATTAGGCGCAGCTAGCTGGTCTTATCGCTGGTGGGGGTTATTGAATGTAAGCCGCAAAATTACGCCTAAAAATACAATGATACAACCTACTAAAATTATTAAACAAAAACAAAATAAAATACGATTAATTAAACAAGTAAAAAAATGCGAATTAAGTTCTTTGTATGGGGGTAATACAGCATCACATAGCTTATTTTTACTCATTGAATGTAACTTTGATAAGAAAACCGATAAAGAAGCTATTTTTAAAGTGTTAATCACTAGAAAATTGACTGAATTTAAAGATGTGTCGGTAAAAATACTAAATTCCAGTTACTTGGCCGTAACCTTGCCACACATTCCTATTCTCGAGTTAGATAGCTACGTTGAAAAGCTCCATAAAAGTGTGTTTTTACTATGCCAGAATCATCAAAAAAGTATGACTCATAAAAACATTAAAATAGGTGCGTGTGACTATCGATTAGGCGCAGATAAAATTGCGGTTTATCAGTTAGCAAAATCAGCACTTATGCTATCGCAAAACAGCTTAGTGCAGCATTCTCACCGCTTAGCGTTAAATTACTGTCAAGAAAAACCACTTTCTAGTAAGCAAGTTATCGAAAATATTAAAAAGAATAAATTTATATTATTCTTCCAGCCTTTATTTGAGCTCTCTAGCGGGGAAATTTTAGAACATGAAGCTCTTATCAGAGTTAGGCATAGCCAACTTGGTTTACTAGCTGCTCGTTATTTTATTAATCAGGTTTATAGTAATCAAGACGCTTTAATATTAGATAAAGCAGTAATAACACAAGTCAAAAAGCTAATGCTCAGTGAGTCTTCGGCTTTAACAGTTAGTGTAAATTTACACCCTAAAAATTGGTTTAATACTGTATTTTGGGAGTGGTTAGCCAATCAAATGGCAGAGCTCAAGTTAAATACTAAATTACAATTTGAAATAAGTGAGGCAGAATTTTTTACTCATAGAGAGTCGATAACTAATGCACTTAATGCTATTAAAAAAGGGCATTCACACATTGTGATTGATAATGTAAAAAGCAGTGAGAAAGTAGCCATGCTAGTTGATTATAACCAAGTATGTGGACTTAAGTTATCTTACGAACTGGTTCATTTATTAAATGAAAAAACTCAAAATCAAAAGAAAATAAAAATGATAGTCGAAGCCGCTAGTCTTTTAAATCTACCCGTATACGCGGTGGGCGTAGAGACTCAAAAAGAGCTACTTACGCTTGCCAAATTGGGAGTGGTGGGAGCTCAAGGGTTTTACTTTTCCGAGCCACTTCAAGAGTTTACGCAAGCGGTATTTAATTAAATTAACCCTCTATATTTAAGTCCATTCAAGCCCTGAAGCCCGCCAGTATGAACCGCAATAATTTTACTCCCAGATGGGAAATAATCTTGCTCTATAAGTTGCCACAATGCATACATCATTTTTCCGCTATAAATAGGCTCAAGCGGTAGGTTGTGTGTGCGGCTCATATCTTGGCAAAACTGCCATAACTCAGGTGAAAACTTACCATAGCCACCACCATGAAACTCTGTGAGTAACTGCCAGTTGTTTTGATTATTAGCTTTAGCGCTCAGCTTTTTTATTTCTTCATTTAAATAATTAGCTTGTTTTAATACTGCTACACCAATCACTTGTGTTGTTGAAGCACTGCCCTCTATTAATCCAGCAAGCGTGCCACCACTACCGGTAGGGCACACTAAGTAGTTATGCTCAGGTAAGCTTTGTACTAACTCTTTACATCCTAATAAGGCGTGCTCGTTTGTACCACCTTCGGGAATAATATAAGCATTTGGAAAGCGCTCTTGCAGAGCATTAAGGTAATCGGTGTCGTGGCGTTTTCGATACTCTATACGATTAACTACATGTAGGTTCATACCACAATGTTTTGCAAATTGGATTGTTGGGTTGTTGTTATCAAGTTCTGGTCCGCGAATAATCGCGCGAGTTTTTATATTAAATTCTTTTCCGGCAGCTGCACAGGCGTGAATATGGTTTGAAAACGCACCACCAAAAGTCAGAAGTTCTGTTTTATTTATCTTTTGCATGTACGCTAAATTATATTTTAATTTACGCCATTTATTGCCACTTATTAGCGGATGGAGCAAATCATCACGTTTTATACCTAAATAAATGTTTCTCTTTTTTAGAAACGAGCTATGTATTTGTTGAATATAGTTATTTTCATCTATTTTGAATGTTTCATGCATTTTTTGGGTTTTCAATTTGGCAAAGTAGTTAAAATGTACGACACTTATTTCATACACAATTAACAATAGTAGCTATATGAAAGAAAAGCTGTTTTCATGGTTAAATCGTAGTTTAGATCCAAATACAGCTATTGGTGTTGCAACTTACGCAGATACTGTTAACGCAGTATGTTTAAAAAAACAACGCGACCAATGGATGGTTCACAGTTCTCACAGTGTAAATGTGTCTGAGCAAACCGATTATACCGCTGCAATTGTTGCTTGTACAAATGAGGTTTCTACTGATATTTGTGCCGTTAATTTAGTCATACCGCACTACTTTTATCAAATAGTGCAAATGGATAAACCAAACCTTAGTGATGAAGAAATCATTCAGTCACTCCCTTGGACTACAAAAGATTTAGTTGATATAGCGCCTGAAAATATTGTGGCTGATTTTATTGATTATCCAATAACATTACCGATGCAAAGCAGCAAAATGAATGTGTTTATAACGAATAAGCTGCAACTACTTCCGTTTATAGACAGTTTTGAACAAACTAAACCTGTTTTGCGTGCAATGACCTCTGAAGAAATGGTTTTAGTTACCTTGTTTGGCTCATACAAAGAGGCGCATATGCTGATTGTGCAACATGCTAATCATGAACCTCGAATCTTAATTATTCGTGATGGGCAATTAGTATTAGCTAGACGATTAAATGGTTTTTTAGGTATTTCAGATAAAGATCAAAATCAAGAATTGGTAGAAGCGTTAGGATTAGAAATTCAGCGTTCTATGGACTTTTTTGAAAGCCAGCTCAAGCAACCACCAATTCGCAGCATTCAGTTACAGTGCGATGATTTATCTTCATTAACTCTTAGAGCCGGGCTTGCAGAGTTTTTACAAGTAAAAGTTGTAGATTTTGAGCCTAACTTAGAATTAGCGCAGCAATTAGAGCCAAATTTTTATTATGCGCTTGGGGCAGCCTATCAATTAACAGATCCTGAGTCTGTGCTATGAAAACCCGGATTAACTTTTATCAAAAAACCTTACGCGTACGGCGAGACCCAGTCCCTTTGTCTGGAATGATTACGTTGTGGTTAGGTGCGCTATTAATTATTGCAATCACGTGGGCTTTTTACAGTTATAAAACATATTCTAGTGAGCTTGATTTAGAACAAAATAGGCAATACCTCAAACAAGGAAAAGCTCAGTTAGAAGTTGTAAAACAGCAGTTAGCAGAGAAGCAAAATAAAACACTCTTTATTAATGAGCTAAAAACACTTCAGCAAGAGGTTTTGCACAAGCAGCAAATATTTAGCTATTTAGAGCAAAGTTCAGATCAGTCTGCAACTGACTACGCACAGGTAATGCACGATTTAGCGAAGTATCATGAACCTAATATTTGGCTGACCCACATTAAGTTTGTAGGGCAGAGTGTGACGCTTCAAGGTCAAACATCGCAATCAAAATTCTTACCAATTTGGTTTGATAATTTAAAACAGTCGCCATTTTTTATTGATAAAGAGTTTTCAGTTTTAGAGTTATCTACGCAAGCAGGTGTGAGTGAATTTAATGTAGCGACAGACCTTAGTGATGAGGGCGATACACCATGAGCCAAACAACAAGTAGCCCGAATAATAAAAATAAAGGTTGGCCATTATGGGTCAAATACCAAGCTCAGTTTGCATCGCTGCAAAAACGTGAGAAGTATTCCACCTTATTTGTTGGTTTGTTTATAGTGATTTACCTCGGTCTCTGGTTCGTTATTTTTCCACAGCAAGATGAAGTTGCCAACATACGTTCAAAGCACAATACAACGCTGCAAGAGTTACAGCAGATAAATGCGCAACTCTCCATGTTAAACCAAGCACTAAACTACGACTACACTAAGGTTTTACGCGGTCAAATTGCACAAACCAGAGATGAATTAGCCGAAATAAATAATCAACTTAATAGTTTTAGCCAAGGCTTTGTAGCTGCTAAAAATGTACCTGCCGTTTTAAAAGATTTGCTCGTAGATAGTAGCGACGTAAAAGTGAGTAGCTTTAATGTAAAACCAGCACGGGCTATCGATGTAGAAAAACTAGGTGAACATGATACGCAAACATTATTTTTTGAGCATCAGATGGTAGTTACTTTGCAAGGTAGCTACTTTAGCTTACAAAAATATTTAGCCGCATTAAAAAATAATCAAGATAAGTTATTAATACAAGAGTTTAGTTATCAGGTACTAGAGTACCCTCAGGCTGAATTAACTTTACAAATTGCTACAGTGAGCGCTAATGAAAAATTTATCGCGTTATAGTATTTGTACTTTGGCTTTTTACATTATTGCGCCGAGTGCGCTTGCGCAACTTAGCGATCCGACTCAGCCAAATATGTTTGTGAGTAACAATAGCCCAGTTAAGCAAAGTACAGAACTTAAATTGCAATCTATTATTAAAAACAGTACAGCATTTAAGGCCATTATTTCAGGCCATATTTATCGAGTTGGTGATGCTGTAGATGATTTTCGGGTGCTAAGCATTAACTCAAAACAGGTTGTGTTAGCAAATGATGATAAACAAATAAAATTAGAATTATATGACTATGAAATTAAAAAATAATTTATCTCATCCGTGGCTTGTTCTTCTATTGTTACCTACATTTTTAACTGCGTGCCATAGCTTTAAACCAGGTAAAGAGGTTAAAAATCATATAGAGCAAGAGTTATCTGAAAGACCTAAAGAGACTAAAGTAATTGCGCCTTTACAAATGCCAAGCGAACTTACACAAAGCTTATTGTCATCTATAAATAATGAGCAAACTATAAGTGATGATTTATCTATAAAGCGTTTTGATGTCGCAGCAAATGATGTCGAAATAGGCGCTTTTTTTGCAGGCTTAACAGACGATACCCCTTTTAGTGTTGCTGTGCATCCTGAGGTAAATGGCACAATTAATTTAAATCTTAAAAGCGTTACGTTTAATGAAGTCATTAATGTTATTAAGCGTATGTATCCTTTAGATATTGTTAATGAAGGACGAATTGTACAAGTACTACCAGCCAAAATGCGCACAGAAACAATACCTGTAAATTATTTAATGATGCAACGCCATGGTCAGTCTACAGTGAGTGTTGTTGCTGGTGGGGTGAGTCAATTTGCACAAAGTGGCAGTGGTTCGAGTGGTTCAAGTTCAGGTAATAGTAACCAGCAAAATAGTGAATTTGGCGGCGATAATCAAAGCTTAGATTTGAATGGTTCTCGAATCCAAACAATTAATAAAAACGATTTTTGGAAGGAATTAGAAGTTGCCCTTAAGTCTTTAATTGGCGCAAGCGATGGGCGCTATGTAGTTGCAAGCCCACAAGCTAGTTTGGTAACCGTAAATGCATTACCAAGCGAAATTAGTCAGCTAAAAGAGTTTTTACGTCAAAGCCAAGAAAACCTACAACGCCAAGTTATTCTAGAAGCAAAAATAATAGAAGTAACCTTAAAAGATGAATACCAACAAGGGGTCAACTGGGAGCGCATAGCCAGTGGTTTAGAAGGCGGTATTTCGTTTGCTACAACAGCGGGTTCTACAATTAGTAATAGTATTTCGGCTGCCATTGGCGGAGCGTCATCGCTGACAATTCAAAAAGGTGACTTTAACGGGGTTATTAATTTGCTAGAAACCCAAGGTGATGTGCAAATGTTATCTAACCCTCGCGTTACGGCTACAAACAACCAAAAAGCAGTTATAAAAGTAGGGCAAGACGAATACTTTGTTACTAATGTATCAAGTACGACGGTAACAGGTACTGCTACAACTACCTCGCCTGAGATTGATTTAACACCGTTCTTTTCTGGTATTGCGCTTGATGTAACGCCGCAAATTGACAAGTACGGCTCAGTTATTTTGCATGTTCACCCTTCAGTAACTGAAACAGAAGAGCAGCTAAAGGTAATTACTTTAGACGATCAACGTTTTGAATTACCTCTAGCGCAGAGCAACATTCGAGAATCAGATACCGTTATTCGCGCTCAAAGTGGCGAAATAGTGGTTATTGGTGGTTTGATGCAAACGTCAACACAGGATGAAGAATCAAAAACACCCGTGCTGGGTGATATCCCCATATTTGGCAACTTATTCAAAAGTATTCGTAAACGCCAAGAGAAAAAAGAACTAATTATTTTAATCAAACCAACCGTTGTTATGCCCGATACTTGGAAAAAACAACAAGGTGAAAGCCGTCAGCTTTTAAAAACATGGTATGAAAACTAACTATGTATTTAAGCTTTTTTAATTTAAGTGAAATGCCTTTCACGCTAACCCCTAACACACAATTTTTTTGTGCACTTGAACCGCACCACGAAGCGATGCAAGTGCTAACAACAGCCATTGAGATGGGTGAAGGGTTTATTAAAGTCACCGGTGAAGTTGGGACAGGTAAAACGTTGCTTTGTAGAAAGCTATTAAACCAACTTGAGCCAGATTACATTGTGGCTTATTTACCTAACTCTTATTTAAGCCCTGAAGAGCTTAGATGGGCGATTGCAATTGAGCTGGGTATGGATGTAGATAAAGCATTGGATCAACAAGCACTAGGGCAGCTTATAAATCATCACTTACTCGACTTACAAGAAGATAATGAACGCGTAGTACTTTTGATAGATGAGGCGCAATGCTTGAGTTGGGAGACTCTAGAGGCGCTGAGATTATTTACAAACTTAGAAACAGAAAGCGAAAAACTAATTCAAGTGGTGTTATTTGGGCAACCTGAACTTGATGAAAAACTGGCAAACAATAAAGTAAGGCAGTTACGCCAACGTATTAGTTTTTCGTATAAATTACGGGCGATGACTGGCGCTGAGGTTGTTTATTATATTAATCATCGCTTACAAGTTGCAGGATTTAATAGGCCTCCTTTATTTAATAATAGTATGGGGCTTAAGATTGCCAGAGCAAGCCGTGGAATTCCTAGATTAGTTAATATTTTATGCCACAAAGCACTATTACAAGCGTACGGTGAAGGGTTAAATACAATAACAAATCGCCATATTCAGCTTGCCATAAAAGATACCGAAGACTGCGCAAAATACCGAACAGGCCAATATTGGAGCTACAGCGCGTTAATGTTTAGTGTTTTAGCTATTGCTGCCATATGGGTATGGAGGCAGTGGTTATGAGCGTTATAAATAATATGCTTAAAAATATTGAGCAACGTGAAGCTAAACAAGTGAATATTCAAGAAGGTATAAGCGTAAAGCCAATATATGATGTAAAAAACATTGTATTTAAAGCCGTAATTTTACTTATTATGCTAAGTGTCATTTTTTTAGCATACCTGTATTTACCGACCGCCGACAAAAAAGAAACTCAACGTGAGTCTGTTTTACCACAGCAAAAAATGGTCGCGGTTTTGAGCTCTAATTTATCTGATTCTCAAGATGAAAAAAGCACTGTAGAGCCTTTAGTTGAGCAAGAAGTTGTGAAGAAGGCTGTGCAAGTTGAGCAAATAAAACCAGAAGTGAATGATTTAGCTGAATCCAAGTTGAGTGAAGCAACATTACTGGTTTCTCAACCAACGGCTGAGCCGGTTGTAATTGCCGAGGTTAAACAAAGCCCTGCACTAGCTAAAGATAATGTGTTAGTGGCTAGCAAAGTTATTGTCAGCAAGCCAAAAATTACTTCAGTGACTAAAACTAAGCCACAAAATACTATGATCAAAAGCGCGGCAGAAACTAAGTCACCACAGGCTTTATTGGTCGAGCAATTAGCAGCAGCTAAACAGGCAATACAGTTTGGCTTATACAACGAAGCTATTAGTGATTTAAACATTATTTTAGCGCAATCGCCTTTACATGTTGAGGCCCGAAACTTACTGGCTGCAACTTACTTTAAACAACAAGATATAAATTCGGCGCAACAGGTTTTGCAAGCGGGTATTCGCCAAAACCCTAACGTAGTTGAATGGCGTGTAATGCTAAGCAAAATACTCATTATGCAACAACAGTATGAAGGAGTATTACTGCTTTTAAGTGATGAATTTGAATCCCAGGCGAATCTTGATTTTTGGGTGCTGCAAGGTACTGCTGCGCAAAGTGCGAGTAAGCACCATAAAGCACTTGAAAGCTTTAAACATCTTACACAGCTCCAGCCTAGTCAAGCCAAGTGGTGGCTTGCACTTGCAACCTCAAAAGATGCACTGGGAGAGTACCTCGATGCTAAACAGCTTTATAAAGTAGCTCTAGATTTAGGTGGGTTAAATACCGCTATGACTCAGCATGCATTACAGCGTTTAGTTGCACTAAAGGAGGCCGTATGAGACCTAGTTTAAAAATGCGCTTAGGCGATTTACTTGTTCACGAACACATGATCACCGAAGCACAGCTAAGTGAAGCATTAAATGTTCAAGCGGCGACTGGTCGTAAATTAGGTTCGACGCTTATTACCCTTGAGTTTATTAGTGAACCACAATTATTACGCTTTTTAGCGCAGCAATTACAGGTACCTTTTTTAGATATATCACAGCGAAAAATATCACACGATGTATCTAAGCTTTTATCTGAGGTATATGCGCGTCGTTACAGAGCACTAGTAATCGAAGACAATGGTGACTCTGTTTTGGTTGGGATGAGCGATCCTGCTGATTTAAGGGGGCTTGATCAACTTGCGACTATGCTTGCTCCTAAACGAATAGATTTAGCTGTTGTACAAGAAAGCCAAATCATGGCTGCGTTTGACAACGTATATCGTCGTACAGATGAAATTACCAACTTTGCAGCACAACTCCATGAAGAATATCAAGACGTAGAAGAGTTTGATTTAAACTCTTTAGGTGATGAGACATCTGATGCAACCGTTGTAAAGTTACTGCAATCAATATTTGAGGATGCTGTGCAAGTTCGCGCATCTGATATTCACATTGAGCCAGATGAAGGTTTGCTTCGCATTCGTCAACGTGTAGATGGAATATTACAAGAGCACACTCTTAACCAAGTAAAAATAGCATCGGCACTAGTGCTACGTTTAAAGCTTATGTCGGGATTAGATATATCTGAAAAACGCCTCCCTCAAGATGGCCGGTTTAATATAAAAGTGCGCAGCCATAGTATTGATGTTCGCCTATCTACCATGCCGGTTCAGCATGGTGAATCAGTTGTAATGCGTTTGCTTGATCAATCTGCAGGATTATTATCGTTAGATGAAACAGGCATGCCGGCGCACATATTAAAACGTGTGCGCAGCATTATAAAGCGTCCACATGGCATGGTTTTAGTTACTGGGCCAACAGGCTCGGGTAAAACAACCACACTTTATGGTGCATTAAGTGAGTTAAACCAACAAGAAAGTAAAATTATTACCGTAGAGGATCCCGTTGAGTATCGTATTGGCCGTATTAACCAGGTACAAATAAATAATAAAATAGGGCTAAGTTTTGCCAGTATTTTACGGACCGCTCTAAGGCAAGATCCTGACATCATAATGGTTGGCGAAATGCGTGACCAAGAAACCGTAGATATTGGATTAAGGGCCGCTTTAACAGGCCACCTAGTACTATCAACGTTACATACCAATGATGCAATTACCAGCGCTATGCGCTTAATCGATATGGGTGCACCGGCTTACTTAGTGGCAAGTTCACTGCGAGCGATTATTGCTCAGCGATTAGTAAGGCGAGTATGTAATGACTGTAGAGTACCGTACTTGCCAGATCGCCAAGAAATAAGTTGGTTAAAATATTTAGGCGAAGAGATTACAGATGCTCAATTTTCTAAGGGGCAAGGTTGCACAGCATGTAATCACACTGGTTATAAAGGGCGTGTAGGTATTTTTGAGTTGCTCGAAATGGATGATGCAATGATGGATGCCTTACGAGTTAACGACACACAAGGTTTTGCGAAAGCCGCTAAAAATAGCGCAAACTTTTCGCCGCTCTCAGCAATGGCATTAAATTACGCTAAGAAAGGTATTACCTCTTTAGATGAAGTATTTAAAGTGGCTGAATATATCCCAGAAATAGTAGGGGATATTGATGCAACTATATAGCTATAAAGCGAAAGACAGCAAAGGTGTTTTGGTAAAAGGCCAATTAGAAGCGAGTAACCAAGCTGGCGTAGCTGATAGTTTAATGAAGCGTCAATTTATACCAATATCAATTTCTTTAGTTGAAACAAAAAATAATATTAAAATTTTTGATAATTTATTTGTCGAAAAAATAACGCTAGACGACATGATTATGTTTTCTAGACAAATGTATTCGCTACTAAAAGCGGGTATTCCAATTATACGAGCAATGATTGGATTGGCAGATACAACACAAAATAAAGAATTTAAAAATGTATTGATGGAAGTTACCAGGCAACTTGAGCAAGGCCGCGACTTATCCAGTGCAATGGCAATTCATAACGAGGTATTTAGCCGCTTAACCGTGTCAATGGTAATGGTTGGTGAAGGTTCTGGCCGATTAGAAGATGCATTTTATCAACTCGCTATTTACTTTGAAAAAGAACAGGAAACTCGCAAACGAATAAAAGCAGCTATGCGCTACCCTACTTTTGTTATTTTGGCTCTTGTAGCAGCTATGGTTATTTTAAATATTTTTGTAATTCCTACCTTTGCTAGCATGTTTGCCAAATTCGATGCCGAATTGCCGTTAATGACTCAAATATTAATTGGTACTAGCAGCTTTTTTGTTAATTACTGGTGGTTATTGTTGGTAATGGGTATTGGGGCGGTATTTGCGTGGAAGCGTTATTTAAACACAGAACCAGGACGTTTTAAGTGGGATCAATATAAATTAAAAATTCCATTTATTGGAGATATTTTAAAACGCACATTGCTTGCGCGCTACAGCCAAAGTTTAGCTATGGTATTGCGCTCTGGCGTACCTATGACCACGGGGTTATCGCTAACAGCGCACGCCGTAGATAATAGCTATATGGAAAAAGCGATTATTACTATGCGCCAAGATATAGAAAAAGGCGATAGCTTACTTAGAGCCTCAAAAAGTTCTGAGCTGTTTTCTCAGCTTGTATTACAGATGGTCGCTGTAGGTGAAGAAACAGGTCGGGTTGATGAGTTACTTCAAGAAGCAGCTGATTATTATGAGCGTGAAGTTGATTACGACCTACGTAGTTTAACCGCCAAAATAGAACCTATTTTAACTGTGTTTGTTGCCATTATGGTGCTGATTTTAGCATTGGGTATTTTTATGCCGATGTGGAACATGATGTCGGCAATTAAAGGGAATTAAGGTGAACACAACCATAGCTTACTCAAAAGGTTTCTCATTATTTGAGTTAGTTATTGTTGTTATTTTACTGGCAGTAATTTTGAGTTTTGCTATACCTCAATATATAGGTATTAAAAATCAAGCGCATAATGCAAGCGTAGATGCTATTGCGGGTAGTTTTTCATCGGCTGTTGGCATGGTTAGAGGTCAATGGGAGTTAGAAGGGAGACCAAATAGTAAGTCACATATAACATTCGTTAATTATGGAGGAGTGATAGTTGCTGTTGATGGATCGCTAGGTACACCAACGGGTGATGGAACAGAAAAAAAAGATACTCGCGCAGAGTCTATAAATGCTCATAAATGCCGCCAAGTATTAAATGTAATTTTACAAGATGCACCAAGTAGTACCTCAAGTAGTGAAATATCGATAATAAAAAGTGTAAGTTTTTTAGTTAGGTACAATGCAGAAAGTACGCAATGCGTCTATTATTTAACTCATACCATTGATATTAAAAGTATACCTACCAATACGGGTGAAATATCAGGTTTAACAGGTTTTTCATACTTTGCTAAAACAGGCAAAGTAAAAATATTTAAAAACTAAGTAATTAAAAAGAGGCTTATTTATGAAAACGCAATCGTTAAAAAGTTTACCAATGAATAAACAAGCAGGTTTTACACTTGTTGAATTGATCATCGTAATTGTTATTTTGGGCATTTTAGCTGTTACTGCAGCACCTCGTTTTTTAAACTTGCAAGGTGATGCAAATGCTTCAACACTCGAAGGCTTACAAGGCTCTATTCGCAGCGGTATGAATATCGTGAATGGTAAGGCACTTATTGCTAATATACAAAATAAAGCAGAAACAGATACTCCAACACCTATTGTTGAAGGCGTAGCAATCCGATTTGGCTACCCAGTAGGGACTATTGATGCATTTGAGGCATTTTTAGATATAGATTTTGCAGATGTAACCGATGATCCTACTATCGCTGATAGTACTGACTTCAATTTGTCAGGAGGGGATGATGCTACAACTCCAGTCATTATTTATCCAAATAGCTACCTAGTCACAGATTCTTGTAAAGTTACTTATACTCCAGCTTTAAACAAAGATACTCCAGCAACAGTCGCTATCGATGTTAGCGATTGTTAATATTAAATGATAAGCAGTAGTAGGCAACGATTGCGTGGCTTCACACTCATTGAGTTAATTATTACTCTAGTGATATTGGGAATACTGTCGGTAACGGCAGTTCCCAAATTTCTGGGCAGCTCAACAGAAGATGCATACTCATATCGAGACCGTACATTAAATGCACTTAGAACAGTGCAGCTACGTGCAATGCAAAATACAGCGACAACAAGTTGCCATACTCTTTATATTACCTCCACACTTATTGCTCCCCCCACACCCGATACATGTACCGGTGGAGCCGATGCTAATAACACCGATCATTTAGTGGTACAAATAAACACGCAAAGAAGTGATATAGCATTTAGTGCTTTAGATAGTAACGCGAATATATTTACCCAAATTAGTTTTGATCCTTTAGGTAAATCAAATCAAACCTGCACTTCGCAGTGTCGAATAGATGTTGGATTAGCTGGCGTATGCATAAGTGGTGAAGGGCTTATATATGCGTGCCCTTAAAGTAAAAGGTTTTACTCTAATAGAGCTTATTATTGGAATAGTCATGTTTGCTATTGCATTAAGCATTATTACCGCGCTCATTGCCCCGCAAGCAAAAAAAAGTGCAGAGCCAATTATTGCTTTAAGAGCCTCTGAATTTGGTCAATCACTAATGAACGAAATTCAAAGTAAATCGTTTGATGAGCGCAGCGATAGAAGTGCACCTTTTAGGCGTTGCGGCGAAACAACCTTAGGTGCAGAGCCTTGTACCGCAGAGGGCAATTTAGGCGTCGATAGCTTAGGGGCAGACCTAGAAACCCGAACCAGTTATAACGATGTAGATGACTATATTGCACTGTCTAACCAGCCTATTACTAATAGCTTAGGTGAGGTGTTAAGTGAGTACAGCGACTTTAATTTAGTTGTTACTGTTGAGTACGATAGCGACTTTAACGAATTGACCATCAACGATGGCACAACCTTTAAGCGTATTACTATTGAAGTAACATCACCTTTAGGTGGTGTTTACGGCTTTAGTGCATATAAAGGGAATTACTAATGCAAAGAGCTAAATACCAAAATGCATTTACACTTATAGAATTGTTACTTGTCATGGTTATTATTGGTATTTTAGCCGTAAGTGCATTTTCATTTATTGGTGCTGGGGTCAGTATTTACTCACAAGGTGTTGAACGTCAAGAAGCAGTAGCCCAGGCCCGCTTTTTAATAACGCGACTTAGTAAAGAGCTTCGCCACGCTACGCCTAATTCATTAAGGCTTTCTTGCGATAACAGCACTAGCGGGGCCTGTAGTGCTCAGCAGTGTTTAGAATTTACGCCGTTTTTATCGGCCACTCACTATACAAATTACCTACCTACCGTAGCGCCTTTTAATGTTAGCGCTGTTGATTTTGAACTTAATAATTTAACGCAGCCGCAAGCTGGAGATTGGGCAACTATTTACCCATTAAGCAGTGCTGATATATACGATGAAAACAATAATAAGCGCTTGCAAGTATCAGCATTTAACAGTTCAGCGAGCGAAATTGATGAGTGGCAATTTAGCAAAGCATTTACCCAAGAGTCGCCGAGTAAACGCCTTTATTTACTTTCAGAACCTGTAAGTTTTTGCGTTGAAGGGCAGTATTTATATAGATATACCAATTACGGTTTTACTGTTAATCAATTAGATGCCGTGAGCTTACAAATAAGCAGTGGTGTTAAACGTGATTTATTAGGTATTTACATTGCCAATAATTTAGCGAGCGATTTATTTTTTACTCTTGATGCGCTCTCCCTACAAAGAAACGCTGTGCTTAATGTGAATGCGCAAATGCAATTTAACGATACTGAAGTAATGAACTTTAACCATGAGGTACATATTCCTAATGTACCTTAAAAAAAATCCTCACGGAAAAGCCTTACTCAGTAAACAAAAAGGGAACTTAATAATTGTTTCTTTGGTAATTATTGTTGCTTTATTAGCACTAGGATTAGCATTAGTTAAAGTGCTTTCTGGTGCATCTCAACAAAATACGATTGAGTATTATGGGGCTCGCGCTTTTATGGCAGCACAAAGCGGCCTAGAAAGTGGTTTAACGCAACTATTTCCAACAAATAGCTCAGTTCAAAGCTGTACATCAGTTACTACTGATTTAACCTTCCAAACTGCATATTTAGCTAACTGTAAAGTAGTGGTGAGTTGCGATGAATATATAGACTTACCTGATAGCAGTACAACCAACGGGCTTGTGAATATATATTACTTACAAAGCAGTGCAACATGCGCCGCAATTGATTGCCCTGCAGGGAGTAGCTGCAGAAAAGATTATTGGCAAACACAAAGAACGCTCAGTGTGGAGGCTAAAACTTTACCATGATGAAAAATGCATTGGTCACTATATTTTTTAGCTGCGTGTTACTTTGTAATTACGCAAATGCAGTGCCTCCAAAAATCGAAGGCCGTTATATAGAGCTGCAAGATACATATACATCGCCTGTTTGGACAAAAGTTAATTTTCAACAGCAATATATAACGCCTCCTGCTGTTTTTATGCTCTCAACAAACCAAGGCGGAAACCCTGCAATAATAAGAATACGTAATATAACCACAACTAGCTTTGAGGCCTTACCGCTTGAACCTTCAGGAGAGGATGGCGGGCATATTAGTATGGGAGCGCACTATTTAGCCATTGAGTATGGTGTGCATCAATTTCCAGACGGCACAATTATGGAAGTAGGTAATACTGATCTATTGCTCGAATTACAGTATGGCTCTAAGTCTGGCTTTGCTCCATTAACACCTAAAGGCTATAAGCCTTTAACATTTGCTGAACCGTTTACTCAAAGGCCAAACTTTTTCCATTCGTTACAAACACTCAATAGCATAGACAGCAATCCACCTTCTGAGGCATTAATTCCGTTTTTAACAGTTGCAGTAGAAAGTAATTCTCTATCTGCCAGCGGCGTTAATATTGCTTTAGAAGCATCTGAAACAGCACTTGGGCTCATAAAAACCGAAACTGTTGCCTATATGGCTGTAGAGCCCGGAAGTAACCGCACATTTTCTGACGATAATGGCGTTGAGGTATCGTGGGAAACTTTTTTCACAGGCTTTGAAGTTGACGGCTGGAGCAATGGCTGTAATTACTTTAGTTTTACTAATAACTTTAGTGTGGCTCCGTTAGTTGTAGCAAGTAAAAACTCACGCCAAGAAGATGATGGCGGGTGGCTACGCAGCTGTAACCTGCGAACTGACAGGTTAGGGCTAGTTGTTGACGAAGATCGTGATGGCGATAACGAGCGCCGTCACGTAAACGAGGAAGCATCAATACTCGCCATGACCAGTACCTTTGTATTTAATGGTGATATTTTAGATTGTGATACGTTATTCCCGGGCGCTATTTCTACTTATAACAATGGTGAAGTGCAGCTGGTGCAGGGAGTAGAAATAACCGATGGTAATGCGCAGTTTGTCACCACCACAAGTTTAATTTCTACAGCGCTGACGAGCCCTCCTTTGTGTAATGGTCAGGCGTGTGTTGCTGGTGGTTATAACTCTTTAGAACCGAATCAAGCGGCGCAGGTGCCAACGGTTACAAATGATGGTAGCTCAACAGGGCCCGTACCTACGTCTTTAGCTGGCGACTATTATTACGATGAGTTGCAGTTAAGTATGCTGGAAACAGAGTACAGAGTAACAGCGCCTACACGTATTTTTTTAAAAGATACAACCTCACTTCTATCAACTTCATTTTTGAATATAGGTAAAACCAATATAGTAGTAGAAACTGGCGCGTACTTGGCTATTTATGTGGATGGTGCGGTTGCTATTGCAGCCGATGCAAATATTGCGGGCTATATTGTTGCAACTGGTGAGGTAAGAATCGCTCAAAATGTAACGTATCAGGGATCAATTACATCGGCTACTCAAATTATTACCGAAGGGAGTTCAACGTTTGACGCTCTACCAGTACCCGAAAGTATCCCTGGTTTTTGTGGTATTTATACACCAGAAACACTGGATCATTATCGTTTAACAATAAGCGATAACAAAGGTCTAACGTGTGAAGCTAAAGAAATGACACTAACAGCCTGCGCTAATGATGCCTGCGATTTATTATTTGCGGAACCCTCTAGTTTAAACCTTTCTCCAGATAATAGTGGTCAGCAAAGTTGGGTTACGGGGGAGAATATTAATTTTACAGGATCAGCGGTTGTCGAATTTGCTAAACGCACCACAGGCAGTGTTACATTTGGATATAACACTGCAGATCCTTCTGCACCTCTTCGTTGTTATATCGGTGGTAATAATGTTGGTTTGAGTGGCTGCAAAGTTACGTTTTCTGATGCTGGATTTATTTTTAATAATGATACAGATGGAAATACTACAATTCCTACTCAGTTATCAGCAAAGCCTTCAAATACTGGATTTAATGCAAAAGCGCTATCTATTCAAGCGGTAAAAACAAATACCACTACGGGCGTATGCGAAGCTGCATTTCCCGCTGGTGGCGATGTAAGCTTAGATTTATCGTATACATGCAGTACTGGTGCAAGTTGCTCCGATACGGTTTCACTTAGTAATAACAATAATACCTTTGCGGTAGAGCAAGCCTCTAAATCATTCATACTTAACTTTGATAGTGAGTCTAAAGCCCCGATTGTTATAAATTACCCCGATGCAGGAAAGTTGAGTTTAAATGTAAATACCAATTTAATTTTAGACCCACTAACTAATTTATCAGTAAATTTAACGGGTAGTTCAAATGAATATGTCGTAAAACCATTTGGATTAGCCATGGAGGTAGCAAGTGATGGTTATGCAGCAGACGCTGATGGAAGTTTATTTAGACTAACGGGCGAAGTATTTGATTTAAAAATGAATGCGGTGCAGTGGCAAACAGGGCAAGACACTAACAACGATGGTTTCCCAGACAACTACAGCAATATTACAAATAACAGTATAGCTAAGCATTTTATTACAGAGCAACCGCTTGTAGAGGCATTACTTAAAGCGCCTACGCCAGGTATTCAAGGTACGCTTGAAGCTATGAGTACTATTGCCTTTAATGACACAGGTAGTTTGAGTGAATCTATATCGCAATATAATTACGACAAAGTTGGCATAATTGATTTAACAGCAGGCCTTCAAGATGCCGATTACTTTGGTGCGGGAGATGTAAAAGGTGAGCTATATAACGTTGGTCGTTTTGCACCTTCGCAGTTTCAGGTAGTGGGGGTTCAAGCTGCCGCGCAATGCACGCAATACGGCAGTAATTTAACTTATCTTGATCAACCTTTTGAACTTGGCTTTACAGTACAAGCACAAAATCAAAATGGTGAGCTAATGGCTAATTATAAAGAGGGCTTTGATAAATCGAGTGTAGGCGTTAATGCCGAAAATAATGAAGTAGGTAACTATGTACCTGCAACTAATTTTACTAGCCGCTTAGTAAACCTAGGAAATAACAATTGGGGAGATATAAGTGACGGCCAATGGCAAATGAGCCAACCCAACACGACACTTAAAAGATTAGGTGTAGGGCAAGCAGATGGACCGTTCGCTATGGTGAGCTTAATGGCAACGCTTTCTAACATAGAAGGAGCAACACTCATTGATGCAAATGATAAACCTAATACACAAACAGCATGCTCGGGTGGTTGTAATAGCGTACGGCTAAATGCATTACCGATAGAGTTTAGGTTTGGACGTTTAGTCCTTGGCAATAACGCAGGCTCCGATCTCGACCCTTTACTTATTCCTATGCAGGCTCAGTATTACAACGGCAGTGGATTTGTAAATAACGCTGAAGATAACTGTAGTGTATTTGATCATACCCAAATCACTCAAATATCACCTAGCAGCCCACAATTAACCTATAAATATGGGACTGGTGTATCTGGCCAGCTAGAAGCGGGAGTGTATCCTGCAAACAATGGTATTTATGCACAGCCAAATGGTTTGGGTGAATTTACCTTAGAATATAATACTTATGATTGGTTAAAGTGGGATTGGCAGGGCGATGGAACACAGCTTGATCCTCGTACTATTTTACAATTTGGACGCTTTAGAGGAAATGATCGGGTTATTTACTGGCGTGAAACACGCGAATAGTTGTAAACTAATATAATAATTGAACAAAGCTTGTGTTTTGTGCTGCAAGTACATAGCATAAGGCTTTAATTATAAAAAATAATAACGACCAAATAATTGCCGCTTTTTGGGACTGGAATATATGCGAATTACTCCTTTATCTCTGTTAATTTCAGCTAGTTTGTTAGCTAGTAGTGCATTTGCACAAGACACAGCTACAGTGACTGGAATTGACTCAGAGATTAGTGTTAAACAGACAGAATACGATAACTCGACAAGAATACTTGAAAAACATCTTAAAGAAGAAAGTCAGTTACAAAATCAATTAGAGCTACTTCGTTCTCGTTCTACAGAGCTAGATAAAGAAAAAAACCAAGCGCTCGATGCGATGAACGAAATGTACCGTCGTTTAATTGATGATCCCACTATTAATATTAGTGCGGCTCAATCACGCTATCAAAAAGCGGTGATTGATCATAAGCAAAATAAAGATGACATTTCTATGCAGTTGGCGGCAATTGCATCCCACCGTAAAGATATAGAACAAATTCGTGTTGCTAAGCATACGCTTTTAAATACATTAGAAAGTTTAAAAGAGCAGTTAACTACGGCCCGCGTAGAGCGTTTACGTAACGAGTTTACACGTGAAGGTACGCTTGAGGTTAACCACACTATTAACTGTAAGCGAACAGAAACGCTAGCAGCATGTGAGCAACGCGGTCAGCAAATGGGTCTACAAAAAGCAACTAAACGCTTTGTTGATCAAATTTTTGCAAATCTAACAGAAGAGCGCATTGTTGAGCCAAAACGCAATTTGGCGGGCGCTCAAGTACAAATATTAAGTAGCCATGTAGTTAACAGTGCATTTAGCGGTCAAGGTAATTACAACGTTAACTTAAGTGTAACTATGCGCGGCGAAGTTAATAGCAGCCGTTTATGTAGCTTATTAAGCATAGATAACCGCTATTGTTCTGAGTACGGCACGCCACTTACGGCTGCTTATCAACCAGCGTATAACAATACATTTACTGATAGTCAGTTAACATTCAGTAATAGCGCGGATAATAGCAACACAGTGTCGGTTTCTCGTTTAAATGAGCAGCCAGTACGTGATTATTCAGTTAAACCTGCATCGGTGAAAAAAGATTACCCTTCTATCCTTAATAAGAAGAAGGATCAATCGGTAGAGCTAACATTACGATCAAACGTATACGACGATGAAGTGTTTATCGATGGTGTAAGCTTTGGCTCAACACGCTTGATTACACGTTTACCGCCGGGCATTCATAACATTGAAATACGTAAACTTGGTTATAAACCTTATCAAGCACGTGTTGATTTGAATAAAGCGCAAACAATTAATGCAAATTTAGTAAAAAAGCCTAAGTCGATTGCTGCACCGACCTATACTCGAGAGCAACCAGAAGTAACAACACGCCAGGTTAGTGAAAACGTTAATGTATTAAATGCAAACGTTGAAACGCCAGTTGTCGTTATTCCTGCAGGCAAATTTAAAATGGGCGATATTAACGGCAATGGTTTAGCTAATGAACGTCCAGTAATTGAAAAAGTAATAGCAAATTCTTTCGCAATGCAAAGTAAAGAAGTAACCGTGGGTGCCTACGAAAAGTTTGTAGCAAATACAGGTTATAAAACTCAAGCGGAAAAAAATAAAGGGTGTGCGTATTATTTAAATGGCGAACCAGTATGGGAAGCAAATTTAAATTGGCGTAATCCTGGTTTTGAGCAAGGCAGTGACTTTCCTGCTGTATGTTTAACTTATAACGATGCAAAAGCTTATGCTGAGTGGTTATCTGGTCAAACAGGACAGCAATTTCGTTTACCTAACGAAGTTGAGTGGGAATACGCAGCACGTGCAGGAACTGAAACAGAATACCCTTGGGGTAACGAAATTGGTAAAAACCTAGCTAACTGTGGTTGGTGTGGTAGTGAATGGTCAAACAGACGTGCATCACCAGTAGGTTCTTTTTCTCCAAATGCATTTGGATTATACGATACCGTAGGCAATGTATGGGAATGGACCGATAAAGAATCAGGTGAGTCTGATGTAGCAGTAAGAGGCGGAGCGTGGAACTTTGCACCAAGCCTTGCTCGTGCATCTACGCGTTTAATTTTAGCGCCTGATTTTAGATCTAACTACATTGGTTTTCGCTTAGTTCGCGAACGATAAAACTCAATTAAGGAAGCTTTGCTTCCTTTTTTCACAAATTCACAAAGGCGCTGCGCTTTATATTGCTCATATAGTTGAGCATGTTAAAGTGAGGCAGCTAATATAAGAACGTATTTCAAAGGTCATCCAGCCTCATGTTTAAAAAACTCCGTGGTATTTTTTCTAACGATCTATCGATCGACTTGGGTACAGCCAATACCCTAATTTATGTAAAAGACGAAGGCATTGTATTAAATGAACCTTCTGTTGTTGCTATCCGCCAAGAGCGTGCTGGTGGACCTAAAAGTGTTGCATCTGTAGGTACAGAAGCAAAGCTTATGTTAGGTCGTACACCGGGTAATATAAAAGCAATTCGTCCAATGAAAGACGGTGTTATTGCTGACTTTTTTGTAACAGAAAAAATGTTACAACACTTCATTAAACAAGTGCATAACAATAACTTTATGCGTCCAAGTCCGCGTGTACTAATTTGTGTACCGTGTGGTGCTACTCAAGTAGAAAAACGTGCAATACGTGAATCTGCAATGGGTGCAGGTGCTCGTGAAGTTTACCTAATTGAAGAACCAATGGCAGCAGCTATTGGCGCAGGCTTACCAGTATCAGAAGCAACCGGTTCTATGGTTGTTGATATTGGTGGTGGTACAACTGAAGTTGCTATTATTTCACTTAACGGCGTTGTTTACTCATCATCTGTTCGTATTGGTGGTGATAAGTTTGACGAAGCTATCATTAATTATGTGCGCCGTAACTTTGGTAGCTTAATTGGTGAAGCGACAGCTGAAAATATTAAGCATCAAATTGGCTCCGCGTTTAAAACTGATGAGCCAATCGAAATTGAAGTGCGCGGTCGTAACCTTGCTGAAGGTGTTCCGCGTTCATTCACACTTAACTCACACGAAATCCTAGAAGCTCTACAAGAGCCATTAATGGGTATTGTGAGTGCAGTAATGGTTGCGCTTGAGCAATCACCACCAGAGCTGGCATCAGATATTTCTGCGCACGGTATGGTACTTACTGGCGGTGGCGCATTGTTAAAAGATTTAGACCGTTTATTAATGGAAGAAACGGGTATTCCGGTTGTTGTTGCTGATGATCCACTTACATGTGTTGCACGTGGTGGTGGTAAAGCACTTGAAATGATCGATGTTCATGGTGGTGACGTTTTTAGTTACGACTAATGAAATTAATGTTTGGACGCACAGTCTCTTTGCAACTGCGACTTTTTGTCGCAGTGCTTTTGAGTATCGCACTCATTGTTGGAGATAGATATACGCAAGGTGGTACCGTTGTTCGTACCAGCCTCAATACCTTAGTTAGCCCACTAATTTATGTTGCTAATTTACCCTACGAATTATTTAGCTTAAGTGCTAAAAGCCTGCATACACGAGAGCAACTTCTTACTGAAAATGAAGCGCTGAAAAAAAAGCAAATGCTACAAAGTGAGCAACTTCAGCAGTATCAATTTCTAGCCAGAGAAAATCAAAAACTACGCGCCTTATTAGGCTCATCAGCAAAGCAATCAAATCGTAAAATTATTGCTCAAGTACTTTCTGTGCATTCAAACCCGTATAGCCATCAAGTTGTTATAAATCGTGGTACCACCGATGGACTTAGTGAAAGCCAAGCCGTCATTGATGAGATGGGTGTAGTAGGGCAATTAACTAAAGTAGGGTCAACTACGTCACGCGTATTACTCATGACCGACACTACGCATGCCACACCTGTGCGTATACTGCGTAACGATGTACGAACGGTTGTTGAGGGCATAGGTAAAATTAACGTCGTTAAGCTCTCTCACGTTCCGCACAGCTTAGATGTGCGAATTGGCGATGTACTTGTTACATCAGGATTAGGTGGCACATTCCCAGAGGGGTACCCTGTGGCTGTAGTAACCGAAATAAACCGTGATGAAGGCCGCCCATTTGCACAAGTTTTTGCAGAACCTATTGCGCAATTAGATCGCATTCGTTTGCTGGTTATTTTATGGCGTAATCAACAGGAGCAAATCAACGATGATTAACCGTTATTCATTGTTAATTGCGCTAAGCATCTTTTTTGCGTTAATAATGGCATTAATGCCGCTCCCTTTTTCGTTTGAACCATTTAGACCTGACTGGGTTTTACTTGTACTTATGTATTGGTCGTTGGCAGTACCGCATCGTTTAAATATTGGTACTGCTTGGGTTGTTGGTTTATTAATAGATTTAGCATCTGGCTCACCGTTAGGTGTGAACTCGCTTACATTTTCAATATGTATATTTGTAACCGCGAGCAACTTTCAAAAAATTCGTAACTTTTCGCTTTGGCAACAGAGCTTATTAATTGGTTTGTTTTTAACGCTGTATCATTTAATGCAGTTTTGGCTAAATCACTTTTTGTTAGGGGTTTACTTTAATCCACAGTATTTATGGCCAGTAGCAACCGGAATGGTTAGTTGGTTTTGGGTGTTTTTACTACTTCGTAAATATCGCAGACATTTTAGGATCAGGTAATGACTACCGCAGTATATTTGGCATCAGCCTCTCCCCGTCGTAAAGAGTTATTAAGCCAATTAGGTGTCGAATTTACACAATTTAGTGTTGATGCAGATGAAAGTCCACTTCCAAACGAGCAACCTAGAGCACTTGTTGAGCGTTTAGCTCGCTTGAAAGCCCAAAGCGGTGTAGAGCTTGGATATACCGATCGCCCTGTGCTTGGTAGTGATACCGTGGTTGTTATCGATAATGAATCACTGGGTAAACCTCGTGATAAAAACGATTTTATACACACATTAAAACGTTTATCAGGTAACACACATCAAGTACTTACCGCAGTAGCATTTGCGACGCAAAATGATGTGCTTAGCTGTGTTGTAAGCACAGATGTCACCTTTAAAACTTTAACTGATGAAGAAATAAATACCTACTGGGATTCTAATGAGCCACAAGATAAAGCCGGTGGCTACGGTATCCAAGGTTTAGGTGGTCGCTTTGTAACTCACATTGCGGGTAGCTATTTTTCTGTTGTAGGCTTACCTTTATATGAAACCGAACAATTATTAAAAACATTCTTAAGAAGGTAACATGAGTACAGAATTACTGATCAATGTCACACCGAGCGAAAGCCGTGTTGCCCTAATAGAAAACGGTGTACTGCAAGAAATACAGCTAGAGCGAATTGGTAATCTAGGTATTGTAGGCAATATTTACCTAGGAAAAATAAGCCGTGTACTTCCGGGTATGCAGGCTGCTTTTGTTGATATCGGCCTTGAAAAAGCGGCATTTTTACATGCATCCGACATTGTAAATAGTGCCTCTATTGTTGAAGGCGTAGACGACGTACCAATAAAAAAAGTACAAGACATTAGAGAGTTAGTTCGTCAAGGCCAATACATTATGGTGCAAGTGGTAAAAGATCCGCTAGGCACTAAAGGCGCAAGACTCACCACAGATATAACTATTCCTTCTCGCTATTTAGTGTTTATGCCAGATGCGACCCATGTAGGGGTTAGTCAGCGTATTGAAACTGAAGAAGAGCGCTCACGCCTTAAAAAAATAGTCGCAGAATATGGCGATGAAAATGGCAGCTTTATTGTACGTACAGCAGCCGAAGGCGCTAGCGAAGCAGAATTACGACACGATGCCGGTTTTTTAAGAAAACTGTGGGAAAAAATTACAGCTCGTCGCAAAAAAACCAGTAAGGCCAGCATCCTTCACGAAGATTTAACGCTTGCCTTCAGAACGCTACGTGACTATGTAGGCGAAGATATGGAACGCATTCGCGTTGACTCTAAACTTACTCATGAAGAGCTAAAGTTATTTACTGAAGAGTTTGTTCCACAGCTTTCTCAAGTACTAGAGTACTACCCCGGTGAGCGACCTATATTTGATTTGTTTGATGTTGAAAACGAAATTCAAAAAGCACTACATCGTAAAGTTACACTAAAATCTGGTGGTTATATAATTATTGACCAAACAGAAGCAATGACGACTGTTGATGTTAATACTGGTGCATTTGTAGGACATCGTAATTTAGAAGAAACAATTTTTAATACCAACGTAGAAGCAACCTCTGCAATTGCTCGCCAGCTTAGGCTGCGTAATTTAGGCGGTATTATCATTATCGACTTTATCGATATGGTAAGTGAGGATCATAAGCGCCGAGTATTGCATTCACTTGAATCAGCACTTGCAAAAGATCGCACTAAAACAAATATCAATGGGCTTTCAGCACTTGGGCTTGTTGAAATGACACGTAAACGTACACGCGAAAGCTTAGAGCATATTTTATGTGATGTATGCCCTGCGTGTTCTGGTCGTGGTTCGCAAAAAACAGTTGAAACGGTTTGCTACGAAATACTACGTGAAATAGTACGCGTTAATAGAGCATACGCTGCCGATAAGTTTATGGTGTACGCAGCGCCTGCTGTGAGCGAAGCCTTACTAAACGATGAGTACCATAACCTTGCCGAGCTTGAACTATTTATTGGTAAGCAAGTCAATATTCAAACAGAGAGCTTATACAGCCAAGAACAGTTTGATGTGGTAATGATGTAATGAAAGCAAAAGCGGTCTGTTTTTTTTGTTTTAGAAAGTTATGGCAGACCTGCGCCATAATTTTGGTATTACTGGCCGTTATTGTTTCAATTTTAAAATATACCCTTCCGTATGCAAACGAATACAAAGGGAATATAGAAAGCTATTTACACGAAAAGTTTGAAATAAGCTTATCTATAGGTGAAATATCAGCTAGTTGGCAGGGCAGTGGTCCTGCATTAGTATTAGAGAATTTATCGTTTAAAGATAACGAAACTGCACCAATATCACTCACCATTGCTAAAACCAGCTTAGAGCTAAACTTATGGGAAAGCTTAAAAGCGCTGCAACTTAGATCTAATTATTTTGTTATTAATGGTTTTCATACCAGTGTAAATATCACCAACTTATTTAAAACCGGTGACAACGACGAAGTCTCTTTTGAGCAAAAAGAGCTAATTGAAGAACTGTTTTTGGGTAAAACGGGTCATTTTGCAATAGAAAATTCCAGTATTAACTTTGTTCTAGAAGACGGTAAAGAGCGTAAGTTACTCCTCAAAAATATTGTTTGGCAAAATGAAGATGAGCAGCATCTTGGTAGTGGGAGCTTAGCATTGCCGGGTATTTCGGTCGGTGATTTTGATGCGCGAATAGCACTTACTGGCGATACCCTAGAGCAAGTTGCGGGCGACATTTATGTGCAGGCTAATAAGGTCGATGTATCTAACTGGTTAGCGCAATATATAAATACGCAAAAGCAACAACTGCATAGCGATATTAATTTACAAGCGTGGCTAAAACTAGATAAAGGTTTTGTAAGCGATATAAAAATGCAGTGGCTACCAAGCTTTGTGCGTTGGCAGCGAGAAGAGCAAAGCCAACAAGTTAGCTTGAGTGAAGGTGGATTCCATCTATATCCCGAGCAAAATAGCTGGCACTTAAAAAGCACCGGTTTAACATTTAATAGTAACGATAAAGCATGGCCAAGTTTAGAGTTTGAAGCTCAACTAGGGGCGAAAAATGAAGTGTGGCTCCATCAAGTTGATTTTGAATTACTTAGTAACCTAGCAGGGCTAAGTAATTTTGATGCACTTGAACCATTTTTAGAGCGCCAACCTAGCGGGCAAATAGATCAAGCTTATTTAAATTTCTCTAATACACAGCAATGGCAATTATGGTTTGAGGCTGACAATATTGGTTGGCAAGAATTAAGATCGGTACCTGCAGCACAAGGACTTAGAGTAAATGGTTTACTTAATCAAAGTAGTGGTCGAATAAATTTATTTGGCGAAAATGGCACATTAGTTACAGGCGAAAGCTTTAGTAACGACATAAATTATAATCAGCTAAATGTAGAGCTAGATTTAGCTAAGCGAGATGATGGCTGGCATATAAGTAGTGACAATATATGGTTTGATAATGATGACGTCACTCTTGCTGCAGAATTACAAATTAGTCTAACAGATGATCCTCGATTAGATCTTTACGCTGAAGCCTTCGCCCCAGATGCCAAAATTGCAGGTCATTACTTCCCATTAAAAGCGATGAGCCCTGAGCTCGTTAGCTATTTAAATGGGGCAATTAAAGGCGGAGAAGTATCTAAAGCACAAGTCTTATTTGCAGGTCCTTTATCTGGTTTTCCATTCACCGATGGCAGTGGCCAGTTTGGTGTATTAGCGCAAATAGACAACGCAACCTATGAGTTTGATCCTGATTGGCCTTTGGTCACCAATGCCGACGTACAGCTACATTTTGATAATGAGCGTATGGACATATATAGCCAGCAAGGTAAGTTGGTTAATTTAGATATTGGTAATAGTGTACAGGTAAGCATTGCAGATTTAATGCATGCTGATGAACTTATTGTGCAAATTGATAAAAAAGCACAAATGGAAAAGTTACATGACTTTTTTGCAGCGACACCTATTGCTAAACTTCTTGCTGAAATTTTTAAAGTTGTGCAGGGCAAAGGCGAAGCCGATGCCAGTATTGAGCTTTTAGTAGGCTCAAAATTTAAAGGTGGGGCCAGTGTTAGCGGCAAGGTTAATTTAAATGACTTGCCAGTATTTATAGCAACGCCAGGGATTGAGCTTAAAAACTTAACTGGCGAGCTTAATTTTAAAAACGACAATATCACACTTAAAAATGCGACTGCGAAGTGGCTGGGCATGCCGCTAATTATTGATTACAGCAGTAAAAGTGATGCAAAAAATTACCAAGCAAACATAGATATAAACGCCAAAATTGACGCTGATACACTAATAGATAGTGGACAAGGTATATTAAAAAATTATTTAAGTGGGCAAAGCGATGTTGATATTGGTTTAGTACTTAATTTTACCGAACAAGGCTTTAATTACCGTGCACAGGTAAACTCAGAACTACTTGGCTTAACGAGTAACTTACCCGCACCTTATAATAAAAATAGCGAACAAGCGTGGGCACTTGATGCAGTAGTTCAAGGTGATGATATTTCTAATCTCATTACAGCAAACGCTAATCAACAGTTTTACTTTAATGCTATTTTAGAAAATGGAAAATCACAGTTTAGTAATGTCCATTTTGTGCTCGGAAAACAAGATTTAGGATTAAACCAAAAAGACTTAAGCGTAAATATAAATCTTGAGCAGAGTGAATTAGTGCCTTGGTTTGATCTGATTGATCAAATAATTAAAGCAGGTAAAGCAAACCCAGATCAAGAATCAAAAGGGATTATGCCACCGCTTAATGAGGTGGTCGCAAATATAGGTATGCTTGATGCGAGTAACATCATTTTTAATGATTTTGAAATGCGTTTAGCACCATCAAAAGACGATTTATACCTAAAGCTAAATGCTAAAGAACTTAGAGCTGGGGTTTTTATCCCTACATCACAGCCTAGCCAGCCCATACGAATTAATGCCGATTACTTAAGGCTTAATTTTGCACCGCACAATGAGCAAGCACTTGAAATAACAGATGTACTTCCTGAGAAAGACTTGAGCTGGCTTACTAAAATACCTGCCATTGAGTTTGAATGTAGTGATTGCAAAATTGACCGCTACCAACTTGATAAAGTGAGTGCGTCATTATTAGGTGATGGAGAGCGTTTATCAATATCAGAACTTGTAGTCGATAAAGGCGATCATTTACTGCGCACTAAAGGGCAGTGGCAAAATGGATTAACAACGCTAAGTGGCGAGCTTAAAAGTGATGACATAGGCGCACTGTTTGGTGAGTTTGATATAACCTCCGCGATTAAAGACTCAAAAGCCGATCTAAATTATGATCTTACTTGGCAAGCAGCACCTTATGATTTTGATGTGAAAAGTTTAAGTGGCGAGATAGCTTGGGATTTAGGAGAAGGTCACTTAACTGAAGTTAGCGATGGCGGGGCACGCGTATTTTCGTTACTGAGCCTTGATTCATTAGTACGCAAGCTGAAACTTGATTTTAGAGATGTGTTTTCAAAGGGCTTTTTTTATAACAGCATGCAAGGCACTATGCAGTTAGAAAACGGTATTGCTTACACTAAAGATACCAAAATGGACGGCGTACCCGCCGATTTAACCATTAAAGGTTATGCAAATTTAAACACGCTTGATATAGATTATGATCTTGCTGTAGCGCCGCAGGTAACCTCGAGTATTCCGGTTATAGTTGCATGGATGGTAAACCCAGTAACAGGGCTTGCTGCCTTAGCAATTGATAAAGTTATTCATTCTGCGCGCGTCATCTCAGAGATCAACTTTAAAGTAACGGGTAAAATGAACGATCCCATTGTTCAAGAACTCGACAGAAAAAGTCGTGAAGTTACGCTTCCTCAAGCTGCGCAAAATCAGCCACAAGCATCAGTCGATTTAAAACTTAAAGATGCACAAATAACAGTAACGCAATGAACAAAACTGAAATACTAAGCACTCCCACAATAGTTGCCCTGCAAATGTGTTCAGGGCTAAACCCTGATGACAACATAGCAAGCTTAAAGCGTGCACTTAAAACACTTCCCGCAACAAGACCATTACTTGTTTGTTTGCCTGAGGCTTTTTTAGTGTTTAGTAAAAGTGGTAACGATACGTTACGTGTTGCTAAGCAAGTTGAGCGATACAAACTACAACTTAGTGAATTGTGCCAACACCATAATATTTGGTTAAATGCAGGGACAATGCCTGAGCCATTTAACGAACATAAATATTATGCAGCATCGCACTTATATAATAATCAAGGCGAGCTGGTTGCAACGTATAACAAAATACATTTATTTGATGTAAACGTAGATGATCAAACAGGTAGCTATCGAGAGTCAGATTTTACCCAAGCAGGTAGCGATGTGGTTGTTGTTGATTCTCCCTTTGGTAAAATAGGCTTAACAGTATGTTATGATCTGCGCTTTAGTGGCTTATTCAATGAACTAGTACGCCAAGGCGCCGATATTATTTTAGTACCCAGTGCATTTACAGTCGTCACAGGACAAGCGCATTGGCAGCCATTATTAGCAGCTCGCGCAATAGAAACACAATGTTATGTAGTTGCAGCAGCTCAGTACGGTACACATGAAAATGGCCGACAAACATATGGCCACAGTATTATTATTTCACCTTGGGGAAATATCCTGAGTGAATTGCCAACAGGCACCGGTTTTATAAGCTGCAACGCAGATTTAGACCAGTTACAAAAAATTAGACGAGATATGCCCGTGCAGTCTCATCAACGATTTAGAGAGCATTTATTATGAATTCGGTTGAACAGCATTTACTACACGACAGCCAGCTAAATAGAGAAGAGCTCGAAAAAACGCTCGCTTACATACATCAGCATAAAGTGGATTACGCCGATTTATATTTTCAATCAAGTCACCACGAATCATGGGTGCTTGAAGACGGCTTAGTTAAAGAAGGCTCTTATAACGTTGAACGTGGCGTTGGTGTACGTGCTGTAAGCGGCGAAAAAACAGGATTTTCTTACTCTGATGCAATAAATCTTGAAGCGCTAAATAAAGCGGCTACAGCGGCTCGTAGCATTGCAGATGCTGGCGAAGATAGAGCGATTAAAGTATTTAGTGATGTTAAAGCTAAAGAGCAATTTGCACCGCATCAGCCAATTTCGAGTATGAGCGACACCGACAAGGTGAGCTTATTACGCGAACTTGAAAACTATATTCGCGAACTAGCACCCGATGCAGAGCAAGTAATTAGTTCAATGTCAGCGGTTTACGAAGAAGTATTAATCGCAGCAAGTGATGGTACGTTTGCGACCGATATTCGCCCGCTTATTCGTTTAAACTGCTCAGTACTGCTTGAAAAAAATGGTCGCCGTGAACGCGGTGGCGCAGGCGGTGGTGCACGTTTAGATTATGGTTACTTTAAAGAACTTGTTGACGGTAAACCGCGTTGGATGGAATTTGCTGAAGAAGCGGTACGCCAAGCTAAAGTAAATCTTGAGGCTATTGATGCACCTGCAGGCACGATGGAAGTTGTACTTGGTAATGGTTGGCCTGGTGTGCTTTTACACGAAGCGGTAGGGCATGGGCTTGAAGGCGACTTTAATCGTAAAGGCGCGTCTGCGTTTAGCGGTAAGGTTGGCCAAAAAGTAGCATCTGAGCTGTGTACAGTTGTCGATGATGGCACAATGGCCGATCGCCGTGGCTCACTTAATGTCGATGACGAAGGCACACCAGCCGCTTACAACGTTCTTATCGAAAACGGTATTTTAAAAGGCTATATGCAAGATAAGCTAAACGCGCGTTTAATGGGTGTAAGCCCTACCGGTAACGCACGCCGTGAGTCGTATGCACATTTACCAATGCCTCGCATGACTAACACCTACATGTTAGGTGGTGAGCACAGCCAAGCCGATATTATCAGCTCAGTTAAAAAAGGGGTATTCGCGCCTAACTTTGGCGGCGGACAAGTTGATATAACCTCAGGTAAGTTTGTATTTAGCGCATCAGAAGCGTATTTAATCGAAAATGGTAAAATTACCCAACCAATTAAAGGCGCAACGCTTATTGGTAATGGACCAGAAGTAATGCAGCAAATATCTATGGTTGGTAACGACTTAGCACTTGATAAAGGTGTTGGTGTTTGTGGTAAAGATGGTCAAAGCGTACCGGTAGGCGTAGGCCAACCAAGCCTTAAAATTGATCGGTTAACAGTTGGTGGTACAGCTTAAGTATTACTCAAGCGCGAAGTGAATTCGCACCTACGTGCTTGATGTTTATTGTAGGTGAGGTTTTTACACCTCGCTTTTTACGTTTAAGCTGGACTCTATGAGCGCGAAGTAAGTTCGCGCTCTTTGTTTTAATGAAGGTGGGGTTTATACCTCTCCTTCATCCTCTTTATTTTTTTCAGCCTCTTTATACCATAATGCAAAAAAGCACTCTGTTAATTTATGCTCTATCTCAAGCGCTTTTTCTGTTGGGCAAAACAAGGTAAAGCTTGCTTTAAATTCACCTAAATCGGTTGTACCAAAGTGAATTACTGGTTCTGGGCCAGATATTTTTGCATCAAGTTTACGCTCAATCATCGAATTATAACGGCTTGCTACTTCTTGAAACTCTTCGCAATACAGCTTAGCTTGCTCAGTGAGTGTGTCGTGAATAGGGTACGGATTAAAGCTCTCTCTTCGGACAATAATAAAATGATGTGTAACAAAGCGTTTTACAAAGTTTAAGTTTTTAATAGAGCTGGTAATCAGCTTATTATTAGGTATGTATATGGTTTTTCTAGAAAATTGATAAGTATGTATATCAATTTCATGCATGGTTGTTTTTATCCAATCCGTTTCAGCTACTTCACCAAAATAATCACCAACTTGTATCCAATCACCGACTCTAAACGGGCGGGTTGTTACGAGGTAAAAAAAGCCTATTACACACTGAATAAACTCACGCGTTGCAAGCACAATCGCTACAGCAAAAGCAGCAATAGAAAGTGCAAAGTTTTGAATTTCGGTAGACCACACAAATAGCAGCGATATCATCATTACAAAATTAATAAAATGCTTAATATTGTGTGCGATGTAACGAATATCTTTTTCTTTTTTTTCTGCGCGATTTTTAGCCAGCTTATCAACAAGTACTTTTAGTACAAATGCAATTGTGATCATTACAATTGAAAGAAGAAACGGATGCAGCAATATATCTTTAGTCATAATATCCAATTAAACGCGAGTTGATAAAAACAGGCTCAGTATATTGATTTATTAAACCAATTAGCAAATTTAGTGCAAAAAAAGTAACCAATAAAAATGGAGAAACGCTATTGAGTTACTTCATCAGTGCAATGTTTGTGATTTTTAGCCATTCTTTTTCGGCATATGAGTACAAGCTCAATGGCTGAAATAAAGATTAGAGTATAGCCAAGCGTTTCTATACCCTCTTCAACAATGTTTTTTACTGCACGTACGTAGTCATCGCCCATTACTGAATGCCAAAATGCGCCTTTGCCCATCATTCGCGAAAATGCGAGTAAAGTAACCATGCCTGATAAGCAAATTCCATAACTAGGAGTGAAGCTATAGGCTTTTAAAGCGTTAAAAATACTTCCTTTGTTTGTTATTAAATAAACAAACACACCAGCTAAAATTGAATAGACGATACTTTGCCAAGCGCCATCAAAAAAGTATAAGTCGAGGTAGGTATCAAACTCTCTTACAAACATCATTGCCGATAACGCAGCAAGTAATACTGCCGGTATTTTGAGTTGAAAGTTAATTCGCGAAGCATAGAAAAACAAAATACAGCTTAAAAAAGTTAAAACATCTTGCATATGTTCAGTAAGAGTTTCTTCACTGTAAAGTGCATACTGTTTTAATTCAAAGCCTTCAAGTTGAATTAAATGAGCAACACCCGCTAGGCATAATAAATAAATAAAAGATCGCAGTAAAAACATAAATAACCAAGAGAAACTATAAATGCGCGAGATTCTAATTGTAAAAATGCCTTAAAGCCAAAACAAAATTTAAACTTTTAATCTTTTTATCGGTCTAATATTTTTGCTGTTAAAATAATGGCTTAGATATTTATTTAATGTTGAATGGATGTTTTTAATGTGACGTTTTAAGTGGTTTGTTGTGCAAAATATAACAAGCATTAAAAAGCCCTTACTATTTACTTAGCAAGGGCTTTTTATAATTGAGAACTTAGAGTTTAGCGCCTAGCGCATCGTTACAAATTCTTCCGAGCCTGTCGGGTGAATCGCAACAACGGCATCAAAATCAGCTTTAGTAGCGCCCATTTTCATGGCAACGGCAAAACCTTGAATCATTTCATCAACCGCAAAACCAATACCATGTAGGCCAACTACTTTTTCGTCAGGGCCGGCACATACAAGTTTCATTTTACAAGGCTGGCGATGTTTAGTTACCGCTGTGTACATAGCCGTAAAACCAGATTGGTAAATTTTAACGTTTTCTTCGCCGTACTGAGAAATAGCTTCTTGCTCAGTTAAACCAATAGTACCAATAGGTGGATGACTAAATACAACAGTAGGAACTAAGCTGTAATCCATTTTTAAATCATCTGGTAGTTCTTTATTAAATAAACGCTCAGATAAAGTACGGCCTGCTTTAACTGCTACCGGTGTAAGTTCAATACCATTTTCGATGATATCGCCAACCGCGTATACATTTTTAGCTGTGGTATTTTGATACTCATCAACTTTTACAAAACCATCGCTGTTAACTTCTACGCCGGCAGCAGCTACATTAATTGCATCTGTTGTTGGCTGGCGGCCAATGGCCCAAATTACTTGGTCAACGTTATGAGTTTTGCCATTATCTAAATGTAGCGTTACAGAGCCATCATCTTCTTTAACTAATTTATGAGGTACAGATTCTGTATGAAGAGTAGAGCCTTCAGCAGCCATAACATCAACAAGTGTTTCAACTATGTATGGGTCAAAGTTACGAAGTGGAGAATGCTTACGTACAAATAAATGTGTTTCAGTACCTAAACCATGTAATACACCAGCAAGCTCAACGGCTATGTAGCCTGCGCCTATTACTGCAACGCGTTTAGGTTGCTCTTTTAGTTCAAAAAAGCCATTTGAATCGATACCGTGTTCAGCACCTTCAATATGCGGAATGCTTGGGCGGCCGCCTACTGCAATTAATATATGGTCGGCTGTGTAGTGCTCGCCGTTTACTTCAACTGTTTTATTATCTACAAATTTAGCAAAGCCTTTAATTACAGTAACGCCATTGCTAGCAAGGCCACTGTCATAACCTTTATGAATTCGGCCTATGTAGGCTTCACGGCTTTCTACTAGTTTGCTCCAATCAAAGCCTTTTACTTCAACATTAAAGCCGTAATCTGGGGCATATAAATTAATTGCTTCAGCAACCTGAGCACCGTGCCACATTACTTTTTTAGGTACGCAGCCTACGTTTACACACGTGCCGCCCATGTGTTTTGCTTCTATAAGTGCTACTTTAGCGCCACGCATTGCCGCTCTATTTGCAGAGGCAATACCACCACTGCCACCACCGATTGCAATATAATCAAAGTGTTGTGTCATTTTATGTCCTTAGGCGTTGAGTTTTATGCGCATTAGCATAACATTAAGTTTTAAAAATAAAGAGTGTTTAGGTGACCTATGTTTAGTAAAAAAACATTCGAATTTCTTGCTCAGCTTGATAAAAACAATAATAGAGACTGGTTTAACGACCATAAATCACAGTATGAGGAATACGTAAGAGAGCCCGCTTTAGATTTCATTAGGCAAATGCAAGCACCACTTGCTGATGTTTCTAGCCATTTTGTCGCATCAGATAAAAAAGTGGGCGGTAGCTTAATGAGAATCCATAAAGACGCGCGTTTTAGTAAAGATAAAATCCCATATAAAATTAATATAGGGATTCAATTTCGCCATTTTATGGGAAAAGACGTACACGCCCCGGGTTTTTACTTTCACTTAGCAAATGACGAATGTTTTGTAGGTGCTGGTATTTGGCGACCAGAATCAAAGGCGCTTAACGCAATTAGAACCTGCATAGATGAAAACCCAAATAGCTATAAAAAAGCAATTTATGATGAGCAATTTAAATCTATATTTGAAATGTCAGGAGAATCGCTAAAACGCCCGCCAAGAGGTTTTGAAAAAGAGCATCCCTTAATAGATGAGCTCAAGCGAAAAGACTTTATAGCCATTAGCTCGCTTACTCAAAAACAAGTATGTAGCAATAATTTAGTTGATACGGTGTTAGAACGTTATAAAGTGGCCGACTCATTAATGGGTTATTTGTGTTTTGCTCTGGAGCAACCATATTAAAATTAAACAACTTAAAAGCGGCTGAGTTGTTTTTTTACTTTTAGACCCAATTTAAAACGTAATGCATTAACGCAAAGAGAGTATTTATGAGCAACCCATTAATTGGCCTTGAAGGCTTACCACCATTTTCAAAAATAAAGCCTGAGTACGTAGTACCAGCACTAAAAGACGGTATCGAGCTTTGTCGTAAAGCCATTGATGACGTGTTAGCTAAAGGCTCGTATACGTGGGATGACTTAGTATTACCCCTTGAAGAAGCTGACGATAAATTATCGCGCATGTTCTCCCCTGTATCGCATTTAAATTCAGTAATGAATAACGACGAATTACGTGAAGCTTACGAGCAGTGCTTACCGTTAATATCTGAATATTCAACATTTGTAGGTCAGCACCAAGGTTTATACAACGCGTATAATACGCTTTATAACAGTGACGAATTTAAAACGCTGACTACAGCACAACAAAAAACAATTACTAATGCGCTACGCGATTTTAAATTATCGGGTATTGCTCTGGCGGCAGAGCAGCAAAAACGCTACGGCGAAATTAGCGCGCGTTTATCAGAACTTGCCTCAAAATTTGGCAACAACGTAATGGATGCCACACTTGCTTGGCACAAACATATTACTGATGAGAGCGACTTAGCTGGCTTGCCAGAATCTGCTTTAGCACTTGCAGCTGATACCGCAAAAAGTAAAGAATTAGATGGCTGGTTATTTACACTCGATTTCCCGTCGTATTTACCAATAATGGCTTACGCAGATAACCGCGAATTACGCAAAGAAACTTACACCGCGTTTTCTACGCGCGCATCAGATCAAGGCCCTAACGCCGGTGAGTTTGATAACTCTGATATTATGAGCGAGGAGCTTGCGCTTCGCCATGAACTTGCACAGTTACTAGGGTTTAACAGCTACGCTGAAAAGTCACTGGCAACTAAAATGGCCGAAACACCAGAACAAGTATTCTCATTTTTAGAAGACCTAGCAGCTAAATCAAAACCACAAGCAGAGCAAGAAGTGGCCGAGCTAAAAGCCTATGCTGAGCAAAAACACGGTATTTCTGAATTAGAAGCGTGGGATTTTGGTTACTACAGCGAAAAGCTTAAGCAAGAAAAGTATGCAATTTCAGACGAAGTACTACGTCCTTACTTCCCAGCAAATAAAGTGCTTAGCGGCTTATTCGAAACCGTTAATCGCTTATTTGGTATTAGCGTAAAAGAAGTTACTGACTTTGATACTTATCACAAAGATGTACGCTTTTTTGAAATTGTAGATAGTAGCAATACTCTACGCGGACGTTTTTATCTCGATTTATACGCACGCGACCACAAACGTGGCGGCGCGTGGATGGATGACTGTATGGGTCGTAAAGTACGCGCTAACGGCGAACTACAAACTCCGGTGGCTTATTTAGTGTGTAACTTTAATAAGGCGGTTGGCGATAAACCGGCACTGTTTACTCATGACGAAGTAACTACTTTATTTCATGAGTTTGGTCATGGTATTCACCACATGCTTACACAAGTTGATGCCGCGCCAGTGGCTGGCATTAATGGTGTAGCGTGGGATGCGGTAGAGCTTCCTAGTCAGTTTTTAGAAAATTGGTGTTATGACGAAGAAGCCCTGAGCTTTATTTCAGGTCATTATGAAACGGGTGAGCCGTTACCTAAAGAGTTACTTGATAAATTATTAGCGGCTAAAAACTATAACTCAGGCGTACAAATGCTACGTCAAATTGAGTTTTCGTTATTCGATTTTAAAATCCATAACGATTACAAAGTGGGTGAGCAATGCCAAATTCAAGCAGTACTAAACGATGTACGTAGCCGCACATCAATCGTTAAACCGCCTGAGTTTAACCGTTTTCAAAATGGTTTTAGCCATATTTTTGCCGGTGGTTATAGTGCAGGTTACTACTCGTATAAATGGGCTGAAGTACTTTCTGCTGATGCATTTTCTAAATTTGAAGAAGAAGGTATTTTTAACGCTGAAACAGGGCAAGCCTTCATGCAAAATATTTTAGAAAAAGGCGGCAGTGAAGAGCCAATGGAATTATTTAAAAAGTTCCGTGGTCGTGAGCCAAATGTCGACGCGTTACTACGCCATAGCGGTATTGCTGTTTAAAAATTAATATTTAGCACAAACCAAATTAAAGCGCCTTAATGGCGCTTTTTTATTATTTTAAAATTATTATCTAATAATTTTTAGTAATTTCATCCTACCGTACTATGCTTTTAGCACACCTAATAAAATGGACTAAGGCATGGCAAAGTTGGTATTGGCAATTGATGACGACAAGTATGTTCATCATATAATTGAAGAGTCTTTAGCAGGGTTTTGTAAAATAATTCATGCAAAAGATGGCGATGAAGGATTAAGGCTAACCAATAAATACAACCCAGATATTATTTTACTCGATATTGAAATGCCAGGTATGTCAGGTTATGACGTATGTAAAACTATAAAGCAAAGTCAAAATACTCAGGATATTCCCGTTATGTTTCTCTCATCTAAAATAGAGCTAAGCGATCGGGTAAAAGGTTATAGCGTCGGCGCATCTGATTACATTACAAAACCTTTTAATGCAGAAGAGTTAATAGCGCGAATAAAGGTACTTTACGAATATAGGCAAAAATGCGCAAAACTAAAATTAGATATAGTAAAAGCGAATAAAACAGCTGAAATAGCAATGACAGAGTCAGGCGATATGGGGCGTATAATGCGCTACGTTGGACAAAGTTATCACGCTAATAACTTTCAATCGTTGAGTGAATACTTTTTTACCTTTTTTGCTCCTTTAAATTTAGATGTTGTGGTGGTGTTTTGGTATCAAGGAAAAGGTATTTTTTACAGCCAGCAAAGTGGTGTTTGCCCGTTAGAACAAGAGCTGCTTGAGCAACATCGAAATGCTCAACGATTTGTTGATATTGGTAGCAGCACTATCATTAATTACCCCAAAGTGTCCCTTTTGATAAAAAATATGCCAGTTGATAACGATGCTTTGTATGGGCGCTACAAAGATCTGTTCCCGCATATATTAGAAGTAACCAACGAGAAGGTTGTTACCATGGAAAGAAGCGAAAGCAGTTATGAGCAGGCAGCTCAAATAAGTACAGCCCTTCAAGATATTGTTAAGCAGTTAACTACTCAAAATGTAGAGCAAAACAAAAGTACTAAAGAGTTTATAGAGCAGCTACATGAACTTGACTGCGCTATTAAGCTACAACAAACACAAGCAAATCCTGCGGATCTCACTTTATATATATCTCAATTGGATCAAACAATGCAGTTATTTGTATCGGCTAATAGTGATTTAGCCTTTATCAAATATCAGCTTAAACAAGTTGCCGAAAGCCGCAATGAACTTATATCCAATTTACGTACTAAAGCGGAAGCCGCAAAGGTCAATACGAATCATCATAGTGATATAGAGCTATTTTAGTGCTTTAAAGTAAAGCGGTTGATATACTACAGGCGTATTTTATCGTCGGAGTTTATTGTGGTTATTCAGTGTGCTTTTAAAGAGTTACGCCCTTATTTAAATGAATTAGAAACACGCTTTGGTTTAGCCCAATGGGCGCAAAATTGTAGTGGCTTTAGCTTACATTACGATGATAAAGGGTTAAGTCTATTTAAAACCGACGAGCCTAAGCTAGGTGCAATTAACGTTGATTTTGTAACCGGTGCTGCCGCCCATAGGCGTAAGTTTGGCGGTGGTAAAGGGCAAGCAATTGCCAAAGCGGTGGGTTTAAATAAAGGTGCAACGCCTGTTGTACTTGATGCTACCGCTGGTTTAGGGCGAGATGGTTTTGTACTTGCCTCGCTAGGGTGCAAAGTTATATTACATGAACGTCACCCGGTTGTAGCTGCACTTTTATACGATGGTTTAAAGCGAGCCTATAGCGATATTGAAATTGGTTTGTGGATGAAAGAAAACATGAGCCTAATATTTGGCTCAAGCCATACTTTGCTCTCTCAATGCGAAAGCATGCCTGATGTTGTTTATTTAGATCCCATGTTCCCGCATCGCGAAAAATCAGCATTAGTCAAAAAAGAAATGCGCGTGTTTCAAGAGCTTGTTGGTGCAGACAACGACGCTGACGACCTACTTAATTTTGCCTATCCACTTGCCAGTAAGCGTGTCGTTGTAAAGCGCCCCGATTACGCTCCATTCTTAAACGAAAAAACCCCAAGTATGCAGATCAAAACCAAAAAGAACCGTTTTGATGTCTATGTAAAAGCGGCAATGGTTTAAGCATCAAAACAAATCGGCGTTATATCCCTAGAACTTATCCATGTAAGAATCGTTATATTGGGTTTGATCATAGGATCTAGCCTTTTGAATCTAGGATCTTATTACATTTTCATGTTAGAATTTGCGCAATTTTTTGGCATAGCAAAGTAGCACAGTAATGATCTTAGATGATATTCGCATTGTTTTAGTTAACACGTCACATTCGGGCAATATTGGTTCGGCGGCTCGCGCCATGAAAACCATGGGTTTATCAAAACTTTATTTAGTTGATCCTGCTTGCGAAATAGACAGCCAAGCAAGTGCATTAGCTGCAGGCGCAACTGATGTTTTAGGCAATGCAGTTATTGTAGGTACCGTTGAAGAAGCTATCGCTGACTGTACATTAACGATTGGAACAAGTGCGCGTTCTCGTACGCTTTCGTGGCCTATGGTTGAACCACGTGAATGTGGTGAAAAGCTCGTTGCTGAAGCCGTAAATGGTCCTGTAGCGCTAGTATTTGGTCGTGAAAACAGTGGTTTAACTAATGAAGAATTACAGCTTTGTAATTACCATGTATGTATTCCTGCTAATCCAGAGTACAGCTCGCTTAATTTAGCTATGGCGGTACAAACACTTAGCTACGAAACTCGCATGGCATTTTTAAATCAACAACCTAAAAAGGTTGAAGAAGACGATGCAGTTTACCCAAGCTCAAAGCAAACTGAGCTGTTTTATGATCACCTTGAAGACACGTTGTTTAAAACAGGTTTTATCATCAAGCAACACCCTGGTTTAGTTATGACTAAATTGCGCCGTTTGTTTAACCGAGCTCACCCTGAAGATGCTGAAATGAATATTTTACGCGGTATTCTCACCTCAATTAATAAGGCTATCCCTAAGTAACTTAGGTATAGCTATTAGTTATAAAAGACCTAGACTAATTAACGCGCTAATACTTGACTAAATTACTCAGGTAATTACAATGGCTGTAATACTTGACCAAAGAGGTCAAGTATTGAAAATTTGTTAACTCTACAATTTAAAAGTAAGAGTTTCTAAATCAAATTTTTATCAAGTGATAATACTTGACTAATTTACTCTGGTAATTAAAATTTGCACTCTTTTGTGCAGGGGGCGTTATGAAGTTAACATCAAAAGGCAGATATGCCGTTACAGCTATGCTGGATGTTGCACTACACACAGGTGTAGGTCCTGTAGCCCTTGCTGATATTTCACAAAGACAAGAAATTTCTTTGTCTTACCTTGAACAATTATTTGCTCGTTTACGTAAAAATGGCCTAGTAAGTTCTGTTCGTGGACCTGGTGGTGGTTATTTACTAGGGCGTGAAGCGAGCGTTATCTCTGTTGGCGATATTATTAGCGCCGTAGACGAATCGGTCGATGCTACACGTTGCCAAGGTGCCGATACCGGCTGTCAGAGTGGTATGCGTTGTTTAACACATAATTTGTGGTCAGACTTAAGCGCACGCATAGAAGAATTTTTGAATAATATTACCCTTGCTGAATTGGTGGAAAAATCAGATGTGAAAGAAATAGCATCGCGCCAAGATAACAGTATTAATAATGCAATTAAGCAGTTGGAAAACATTCAAGTAAGCTGTCAACTTTAAGGTTGACCTGCAGCGGAGAGAGAAATGAAGTTACCGATTTATTTAGATTACGCAGCGACCACGCCTGTTGACGAACGTGTTGCTAAAGAAATGATGCAATGCCTGACAATGGACGGTAAGTTTGGTAATCCTGCGTCACGCTCACACCGTTTTGGTTGGCAAGCAGAAGAAGCTGTTGACCAAGCACGTACAGATATTGCTGATTTAATTAATGCAGACCCACGTGAAATTGTTTTCACATCGGGTGCAACAGAATCAAATAACCTTGCTATTAAAGGTGCAGCACAGTTTTATAAGAAAAAAGGTAAGCACGTTATTACCGCTAAAACTGAGCATAAAGCTGTAATCGACACATGTCGTGAGCTTGAGCGCCAAGGTTTTGAAGTAACTTACATGGACGTTGAAGAAAACGGCCTACTTGATTTACAAAAACTTGCCGACACAATGCGTGACGACACAGTACTTGTAAGCATCATGCACGTTAATAACGAGCTAGGTGTAATTCAAGATATCGCGACTATTGGCGAAATGTGTCGCGAACGTAAAATTATGTTCCACGTAGATGCAGCGCAAAGCGCGGGTAAAGTATTAATTGACGTGCAACAGCTTAAAGTTGATTTTATGTCGTTCTCTGCACATAAAGTGTATGGCCCTAAAGGTGTTGGCGCACTTTACGTTCGTCGTAAACCACGTGCTCGCCTTGAAGCGCAAATGCACGGTGGCGGACATGAACGTGGTATGCGTTCAGGTACACTAGCTACTCACCAATTAGTGGGTATGGGTACTGCGTTTAAAATCGCTAAGCAAGATTTCGAAAAAGATCACGCACACATCAGCGCCTTACGTAATCGTTTAATCGACGGCATTATGGCTGATATGGACGAAGTATACTTTAACGGCACACAAGACCAATCAGTACCTGGCATTGTAAATATCAGCTTTAACTTTGTTGAAGGTGAGTCGTTACTTATGGCAGTAAAAGACATTGCAGTATCGTCAGGTTCAGCCTGTACATCTGCAAGCTTAGAGCCTTCTTATGTATTACGTGCACTTGGCCGTAACGACGAATTAGCACATAGCTCAATTCGTTTTAGTATTGGTCGCTTTACTACCGAAGAAGAGATTGATTACACCGTCGAATTAATGAAAAACTCTATCGGTCGCCTACGTGAGATGTCTCCACTTTGGGAGATGCATCAAGAAGGTATTGATTTAGATTCAGTTGAATGGGCTCACCACTAATAGTGTGAGCACATACCCTAGCAGGTAATGAGGATAGAATAATGGCTTATAGTGATAAAGTAATTGACCACGTAGAAAACCCACGTAACGTAGGTACTCTAGATAAGAATGATCCGTCAGTGGCAACGGGTATGGTAGGCGCACCAGCATGTGGTGACGTAATGAAATTGCAAATTAAAGTATCTGCCGAAGGCGTTATTGAAGATGCAAAATTCAAAACCTACGGTTGTGGTAGCGCAATTGCTTCATCTTCACTTGTAACAGAGTGGGTTAAAGGCAAAACGCTAGACGAAGCAGCGACAATTAAAAACACTGATATCAGTGCAGAGCTTGAATTACCACCAGTGAAAATTCACTGTTCAATTTTAGCCGAAGACGCAATTCAAGCAGCAATTGCAGACTACAAAAGCAAACAAGCGAAGTAAGAAGAGAAACTCATGGCAGTGACATTGACAGATGCGGCAGCAAACCGCGTACAATCATTTTTAGCAAACCGCGGTAAAGGTTTAGGCCTGCGCGTTGGCATTAAAACGACGGGCTGTTCAGGTCTTGCTTATGTACTTGAGTTTGTTGACGATTTAAACGAAGACGATGAAACTTTTGCGGCTAAAGGTGTCACATTAATTGTTGACGCTAAAAGCTTAGTTTACATCGATGGCACAGAGCTCGACTACACTAAAGAAGGCTTAAATGAAGGGTTTAAATTTAGAAACCCTAATCAAGCAGATGAGTGTGGTTGTGGCGAAAGCTTTACCGTTTAAGCTTAAAATATCTTTGTAGTATAAATAAGCCCTGCCAGTTAATGTAGGGCTTTGTTATTTCTGAATATTATTGGTTGAAGTTATGCGTTACTTTGAATTATTTGCAGTCCCCGTTGATTACAATATTGATTTAGCAACGGTTAACAAGCACTACTTGGAATTACAGCGTACTGTACATCCAGATCGCCACGCGAATGCGAGCAGCCGCGATAAGTTAATGGCAGTGCAAAGCGCCGCCGAAATTAACGATGCGCTACAAACATTAAAGCACCCAGTAAAACGTGCTGAATATATGCTGAGCGAGCTAGGCGTTGATATTCGTGCAGAGCAGCAAACCTTGCAAGATCCAATGTTTTTAATGCAGCAAATGGAACTTCGCGAAGAGCTTGAAGAGCTAACATCGTCGCGCGATCCTGATACTGCGATTGCAAATTTTGAAAAACAAATTAAGCAACTAAACACGCAGTACAGTGCACAACTTGCCGAACAACTAGCAAGTAACGATGAGCAGCAATATCAACTTGCCGCAGATAATATTCGTAAACTGAAGTTTGTTTATAAGTTACGTGACGAACTAGAGCGTATTGAAGACAGTTTATTTGACGATTAATTACTTGCTGCAAAGCGAGCAACACGAGTTTAAAGAGCATTATGGCATTATTGCAAATTGCTGAGCCGGGGCAGAGCGCGGCACCACACGAACATAAACTAGCTATTGGTATTGATCTTGGTACAACTAACTCATTAGTTGCAACAGTACAAAGTGGCGAAGCCCGCACGTTAACTGATGATCTTGGCGCGGCTATGTTACCGTCGGTTGTTCGTTATCAAGCAGGCGGTATTACTGTTGGCGCAGAGGCTGCACAAGCAGCAACACAAGACCCAGCTAATACACTTATTTCGGTTAAGCGTTTTTTAGGTAAAACTCAGGCTGAAATAGAGCAAAGTTATGGGCAACTACCGTATGAGTTCTGTGAGCACAATGGTGCGCTAGCAATAGAAACTGCGGCAGGTAAAATCAGTCCAATTAAAGCATCAAGCCATATTTTAGCTGCATTAAAAGCACGAGCTGAGCAAAGTTTTGGCAACCAAGAAATTTTAGGGGCTGTAATCACAGTACCAGCGTACTTTGATGACGCACAGCGCCAAAGTACTAAAGATGCCGCAGAGCTGGCTGGTATTAACGTACTACGTTTATTAAATGAGCCAACAGCAGCAGCCGTTGCTTATGGTTTAGATTCTGGCCAAGAAGGTATTATTGCTGTTTACGACTTAGGCGGTGGTACATTTGATATATCAGTACTTAGATTACACCAAGGTGTATTTGAAGTAATGGCAACTGGCGGCGACTCAAGCCTCGGCGGCGATGACTTTGACTCACTACTTGTTGATTACTTTAAGCAGCAAACTGGTGTGTCAGCGTTGTCACCTTCGGTTTTACGTTTATTCATTAATAAAGCAAAAGCGTGTAAAGAAGCACTAAGCCAATACGCTAAAGTAAACGTGGGTCTTGAGTTTGACGATCAAAAATACACAGTAGAAGTAACACGCGAAACGTTTGACGAAATGGCTATGCCTCTCGTTAAAAAAACACTGCGTTCGTGTCGTCGTGCTGTAAAAGATGCTGGCATAGAAAACGACGAAGTACTGCAAGTTATTATGGTAGGCGGTTCAACCCGTATGCCACTGGTACGTAGCCAAGTACAAAGCTTTTTTGATAAAGAGCCGCTAACTTCAATCGACCCTGATCGTGTTGTCGCTTTAGGTGCTGCGCTTCAAGCCGACGTGTTAATTGGCAATAAGCCCGATTCTGACATGTTATTACTTGATGTATTACCGTTATCGCTAGGTCTTGAAACTATGGGTGGTTTGGTTGAAAAAATCATTCCGCGTAATACAACGATTCCGGTAGCACGCGCGCAAGAATTTACAACGTTTAAAGACGGCCAAACAGCTATGTCATTACATGTGCTGCAAGGCGAGCGTGAGCTTGTTGATGATTGTCGTTCGCTTGCTAAGTTTAGCTTAAAAGGTATTCCACCAATGGCGGCAGGCGCTGCACATATTCGTGTAACCTTTAAAGTTGATGCAGATGGCTTATTAAGTGTTTCAGCAATGGAAAAATCAACAGGCGTACAAGCTGAAATTCAAGTTAAACCTTCGTTTGGTTTATCTGATGACCAAGTAGCTAACATGCTAAAAGAGTCAATGAGCAACGCTAAAGGCGACATGCAAGCACGTATGCTTAAAGAGCAACAAGTAGAAGCTCTGCGTGTAATAGAAGCGCTTAATGCATCACTTGCAGCCGATGCTGCATTGCTTGACGATATGCAACTTGCTAACTTACGCGCTGAAATTGCAGAACTGGTAAAAGTGCGCGAAAATGCACAAGAGCCTAGCGAAATTAAAGCAGCTATCGAAAAAGTCGATAATGCGAGTAGCGACTTTGCATCGCGTAGAATGGATGCATCAATTAAAAAGGCCCTTACAGGGCAGTCAGTAGACAACATTTAAGAGAGATTAGAATGCCACAAATTGTTTTTCTTCCACATCCTGAATTATGTCCTGACGGCGCTGCAATTGAAGCTCCTACAGGCCAAACGGTACTCGACGCTGCACTTAAAAATGGCATTAGCATTGCGCATGCTTGTGAAAAGTCGTGTGCATGTACTACGTGTCATTTAGTGATTCGTGAAGGATTTGATTCACTACAAGAGAGTGATGAGCTAGAAGATGACATGCTAGATAAAGCATGGGGTTTAGAGCCTGAGTCACGCCTTGGTTGCCAAGCAATTATAAGAGATGAAGACTTGGTGGTTGAAATACCTAAGTACAATCTCAATATCGTTAATGAAGAGCACTAGTTTTTAACGATGTATATATTAAAAGCCGCTGTTTGATACAGCGGCTTTTTTGTTTCAAGAAAGCATTTATAAATACGTAGCAGCGACTTTATGTCGCGTTTTTAAATCTCAAACGTTTTAAGTTAAATTTTTCTAATCTCAAACTTGAACATCAAAATGATCACGTATTTTTTCAGATTATATAAACGCGGGGTAAACCCGCTGCTACGAGTTCAACCCAATCCCTAAAATCTATTTTGGAGGTTTATTTTGAGTAATCTTATTTTCTCAGACTCATTTATTAACGGCGAATTTTATAAAACTGATACGCACTTTAGCGTTAACAATCCCGCTACCGAAAAAAGTATTGTTGATGTAAGCGATATTGACGAGCAGGGTGTAAATAGCGCAATAACCGCAGCTCAAGGGGCTTTTGTTAAGTTAAAAGCGACAAATGCCACCGAGCGAAGCGAAACGCTGATGCGCTGGTATGAGCTAGTTATAAAACACAAACAAACACTTGCAGAGCTTATGACCAAAGAGCAAGGCAAGCCGCTCAAAGAATCGCTTGGCGAAATTAACTACGGTGCAGGTTTTATCAAATGGTTTGCAGAAGAAGCCAAACGTAGTTACGGAGATGTAATTCCGCCAACAGATGACTCGCATCGTTTAACTAGCTTTAAGCAGCCTGTCGGTGTTGTAGCTGGGATTACGCCGTGGAACTTTCCTATTGCTATGGTTACTCGTAAAGTAGCTCCAGCTTACGCTGCGGGCTGTAGCTTTATACTTAAACCTTCTGAACATACGCCACTATGCGCTATCGCACTTGCTTATCTGGCCGATCAAGCTGGTTTTGTTAAAGGTGCATTTAATGTACTGGTTTCACAAGATGCCAAAACAGTAGGTAAAATGCTGACTGACTCAGAAATCGTGCGTAAGTTTACATTTACCGGCTCTACCGGTGTAGGTAAGCAGTTGCTGTCGCAATGTGCAGACACAATTAAACGCACCTCGATGGAGCTTGGCGGCAATGCGCCTTTTATCATTTTTGATAATGCAGATTTAGATGAAGCTGTAGAAGGGCTAATGGCGGCTAAATTTAGAAATAGTGGGCAGGCATGTGTTGCTGCAAACCGTATCTTTATACAGCGTAATATTCTCGACAAAGTACTGTCAAAAATCACGCCTAAGGTTGCAGCGCTAAAAGTGGCAAATGGTTTTGAAGACGATGTTGATATTGGCCCACTCATTTACCCTAAAGCCAAAGATAAAGTACAACAGTTAGTACAAGACGCACTCGATAAAGGTGCGACGTTGATTGGCGATAATAGTGACTTAGGTGGCAGCTTTCAAAACCCATTAATAGTAAACAACGTAACTACTGACATGGATATTTACCACGAAGAAGTATTTGGTCCAGTATTAACGGTTATTCCTTTTGATAAAGAAAGTGAAGTGCTTGCACTTGCTAACGATGTACCATTTGGTCTGGCAGCCTACTTTTACAGCCAAAATATTAAGCAAATTTACCGAATTAGTGAAGGGCTTGAATTTGGTATGGTAGGTGTAAACGAAGGTGTTATATCAAACCCAGTAGCGCCTTTCGGTGGCGTTAAACAATCTGGTTTAGGTCGCGAAGGCGGGCATCAAGGGCTGGATGAGTACCTAGAAGAAAAATACGTTTGTATTAAAATATAACGGCAGTTAAGTATACGAGCGCGAATTTACTTCGCGCTTTTTTATGACGTTAATATGGCAGATATATGAACTTTACCTTTTACTGTTGCTACCCAAAGCGCTAAATGCTACCTTTGGGAACATATTTTTTGTTAATAAAACAACATAAAAAAACAAATAAAAAGTAAAAGGATTTCTATAAGTAGAAATAACCCCGTGTGTAAATGCCACCGTAAGGTGGCATTTTTTTGTTTGGATAGGTATAGGCTGTAATAAGCGTATTTTGAATAAAGGCATGGCTTTATAGGTGCTAACTTATAGGTGTGTAACCGGGTAAGTTATCAAAATCTACCTCATCTAGCTGCTCTGGGTTAGCATATTCATTGATATAATTTTTATAGACTTGCGACTCAATAAAAATAGCAAAAATGTCAGCATCAAGATGGTTTTTAGCAACCATTGACCCTAAAATAAATAAACACTCACTGACCGGTTTTGCTTTTTTGTAGGGCCTGTCTACCGCAGATAGCGCTTCAAAAATATCCGTAATAGCCATTAACCTTGCAGGCACCGACATTTGCTCTTTGGTTAAACCTCTTGGGTAACCAGTGCCGTCAAGTTTTTCATGATGACCTAAAGCATATTCAGTCACATTGCTTAAGTGTTTAGGGAACGGCAGGGCATCTAAAATATTTTTAGTTACATCCATATGACGTTTCATTACTTCACGTTCGGCTTCGGTTAACGTGCCTCTTCGTATTGTTAAGTTTTCAACTTCATCAGCTGAGAGCAATGGTGTATTAATATCATTTATAACGAGTTGGTATTTGTTTGCAATGCGTTCAATGTGCTCAAGTTCTGCATCACCTAAAAACTCGCCCCCTACATTCACACGCTGTAATAATGCACGGTCTAATGCCAACTGTTTAAGCTCGGTATCAAGTAGGCGTTCAAATTGTTGAACCTCGATAGGTTTTTGCAGCTTCATCGCACAGATGATTTTTTGCTGATACGCTATTTTTAAATCTCGGCTAATTATTTCAAATTTAGCATCTACATATTTTATTCGATCAAAAATAGTTTCTAGTTTTGTCGACTTTTCCATAATGTGATCGGGAGTCGCGATTTTCCCGCAGTCATGTAACCAGCCTGCTATATCAAGTTCATGTCGGTCGGCTTCACTCATCGAAAATGAAGCCAAAGGGCCTTTATTTATATCATGTACGGCATCAGCTAGCATTAACGTGAGTGCTGGCACTCGTTTACAATGGCCACCGGTATGAGGAGACTTTTCATCTATTGCCATCGCAATTGTTTCAGCAAAGGTCGAAAAAAGATCTTCCATTCCCTTAATTAGTGTTGAGTTAGTTAGTGAAATAGCGCCTAAAGAGGCAAAAGATCGAATTAGAGTGACAAGCTCTTCACTAAAAGGGATATTTTTATTTTGCGCATCTTTTACATTTATAAGCTGGATTACACCAATAATGTCATCTTCATGATCTTTTAAAGGAATTGTTAGCATGGACTCAGAACGATAACCCGTGCGTGCGTCCATTTTGCGAGCTGCGCTCATATCAAAGGGCAGGGCATCATACACGTCAGGAATGTTAATCACTTCGCCAGAATTTGCAGAGTGGGCAACAATAGCTGTTTCGTTTGGTTTGCCATCAATAAAAAGATCTATATTAGGAAAATCTACAGGGCTCCCTAAAGTGCCACCTAAATAAAGATTTAATGACTTATTTATTACCGTTTCAAACTTGAGTTGTTTGTTTGGGGTAATAGAGTAAATGCTGCCAGCATCAGAATTTGCTATCGACATCACAACTTGCAGTATTTCATCAAGTAACTTAGACGAGTTTTTTTCTGTTGTTAGCCTAATACTAATATCGATAAAATGCTGAAGGTTTGTTTTGTCTTTAATGTGCTGTCGCATATGTTTACTACTTTTTAGTATGTTTGAAGGCACCATTCCAATCCTTAGCTAGTGTTTGCAAATCAGTGCCCTTAATACGTTCGATAAAAATGGTATAAACGTCAGAGCTAAATACGGTCGTGCTGTGTAGTTCTTTAAATAAGCTAAGCGCTTGTGGCCAGTTTTTATTATAAAAAAGCGTCATGGCCTGCTGTGATTTTTTAGCTTCATTTAACTGCTCTTCATCGAGCTTATCTGTAAAGTTTATAGGCTCAAACAACAGTACAGCCGTTGTTTTTCCGACAACTTGTACTTTATCTATTAAACGAAATGAAATATGAGGGCATTCCTTCATCGTTTCTTCTGTAACAAGAATAGCTACGCCATAAAATTTGGTCAAGCTTTCTACTCTAGCACCTAAATTAACAGTATCACCAAGAACTGTATAGGCTTTACGGTAAACCGAACCCATATCACCTACATTCATATCGCCAGTACTTAAACCGATACCAATTTTTATTGCAGGCTGATTGTTTTCTGCAAATAACTGATTTATTTGCGTTAACCCGTTAATCATACCCATTGCGGCTTCAACACCATGGCGAGCGTGGTTTTCATCTTTTAGTGGAGCATTCCAAAATGCCATCACCATATCGCCTACGTACTTATCAATAGTTCCGTTATGATCAAATATGATTTTGGTAATAGCCGTAAGATATTCGTTTAAGTATTCACTTAGCTGATGGGGCGACATACTTTCTGATACTGAAGTGAAACTACGAATGTCGGCAAACAACACCGTCATATTTTTTCGCTCACTTTTTTGAGATAAACTTTTACCCTGTAGTATCATCTGATTTATACGCTCAGGAGGCATATATTGGTCAAACATAGATTTTATTTTTCGGCTATGTTTCATTTCAGCGATAGAGCCAACAATGATGTAATAACCCGCTAATATAATGATGAGTAAAAGGGGCATTAATAAAGGTAAACTAATTTTTTGCACTGACCATAAATAAACGTTTAAAAATATAACGACACTTGTGACTGTAAGAGACAAAACAATAATAAAACGTGCGCTCTTACCGTGGCTAAAAAACGACAGTACGCTACCCGTTAATGCAATGATGAGTAAGCTTGCTCCCAGTGACCAATTAGGTTTAGAGGGAAGTAGCTCTGGGTGCATTAACCCTTCAAATATATTGGCATGTACCTCAACACCGGGATACTGTAAACCAACAGGTGTTGATCTTAAATCAGCGAGTCCAATTGCCGATGTGCCAATAAAGGCTACAGTGCCTTCTAATTCCTCTAAACCAATTTTTTTGGTCAAAATATCGGTAGCCGAATAATAAGGGAAGCTATGTGCACGCCCTTTGTAAGGAATTAATATTTGCCCATATTCATCAGTTTGAATCCACTTATCTTGAAACTTTATACCTTCGAATAATGTTATACCATCTAATATATTGGAACGGGTTTCTATGTTTTCAGCAAGAGTATAAAGTCGAGCAACTTCAAGTGCTAAAGAAGGGTAGAGCTTATTGCCAACTCGATTTATAAGAGCTGCTTTACGTATAAAACCATCTTCGTCACTATGTGCATTAATAAAGCCGGTGCCCGTTGCAGCACTTTGTAACTGTGGAATATTTACAATAGCACCAGGAAACTGGTTTATTTGTGAATTAGTATGATCCGCATTTGCCCATATAACACTGCTTTTAGCTGGCAAGTTTTGATTAGTGAGTTGTTCATCAATCAATAAAAAACCAAGAACAGTATCATTTTTAGATAATGCGCTTGCTAGTTTTGTGTCTGCATCGACTTGTTTAGTAATTTCAGCAAAGGGGATGGTGTACTTTTTTGATAAATCAGGAATTTCAGACATAATTTTTGTAACAGGGTTTTCTTCCTGTTCAGAAAAAAATATATCGAATGCAATAACAATAACACCTGCATCAGTAAGCTTTGTAACAAGGTCAGCTACTTTTGAGCGACTCCAAGGAAAGCGTCCTTGTTCTTGCATGCTCTTTTCATCGATATCAATTATTACAACGGTTTCATCAATACGCCTAGGCGTCTCTGAAAGTGTTAGTAACAACCGAGAGTCGTATATTATACCTTCTACGCGGTTCACTAACTTTGCAAGCGACCCAGTTGAAAATAGCTCTATTGATGCAATTAATAATGTAATAACAGCGCCAATGAAAAAGTGCTTTGAAGTAATTGGTTTTAAGGAGCTAATGAGTAACGCTCCTTGATAGACTAAAAATCAAAAACTCGTCCTTCTCGGCCGCATTCTATTTTTACCTGTTGAGCGTACTGCGTGTGTAAATATTTTTCTATAGCTAATAACTGTTCATCGGTTCTTGATGGATCGTGGCTAATAATAACCACATTTTTAATACTCGCTTTTATAGCAAGCTCAGCCACCTGATCTATGGTGCTATGCCCCCAACCATGTTTAAGAGGCAAGTCTGCATCTATAAATTGAGCATCATGAATTAGTAAATCAGCGCCTTCAATAAAGTTGACCCATTCGCTAATACTTGTGTTTGCTTTTTCTGGCGGATTTAGCTCATTGTCGGTAACGTAAGCCACCTTTTTTTCATCTGCTTTAATACAATAAGCAGTACCACCACCAGGGTGATTTAGTGGAGCAGTCGAAACCAAAAAACCATTAAGTGTAAATTGCTTTTGAGACGATAAATCAGTATTAAGCGTAATGCTGGCAGGTAAATCTTGATAACACACCGGAAAGTACGAACCACTCATTTGCTTTAATATGGCATCTTCACTTTTTTTATCATCAACGTTACCCACAGTAATAGTTATATCGCGGTTAGGTTGGTAAATAGGTTTAAAAAAAGGAAACCCTTGAATATGGTCCCAATGGTTATGCGTTAGCAAAATATTGATAGGACTTTGTGTTTCTAGTAAACGTGTACCGAGTTCTACAATACCGGTACCAGAGTCTAAAATGAGATCTTTGCCATTATTTTGTTCGATGTACACACATGAGGTATTTCCTCCAAAAATGTGCGTATTACTTCCTGCTGAAGCCATTGAGCCTCTAACACCAAAAAATTCAACTTTCATAATTTAAGGCTAAGCTCCATCTTCTACAAAATTGAATTTAGAAATACTAACATTGTTAGAGTTAGTGTCATTACAGGTGCTGCTTACAACAACTTGGGTATCATTTTGTAAGATGATTGAAGTAAATACATGTGTACTGGTACATTGGCTTGCTTCATAAAATCCGGCACCACTGGGTCCAAACGTATTGTCTAAAGTACCGTCAGTTAAGATACGCGCTAACATTCCTTTATTGTTAGCCTTGCCGGCTAAAATAAGTCGGTTGCTACTATCGATCGCTGCACCGCTTAGCTCAGTGTTACCGGTTGAGGCCAAAGTATATTCACCGACACCATTTACGGCAAAGCTAGTATCGAGCGTACCCGTAACAAGCAGTCTAATAACATTGGCTTTATTTGGCGAATCAATAAGGTTTGCTATTAAATATAACTTACCCGTTGTGTCAGTCAAAATCTGCGCTATTTTATTGTGGGTATCTGTGGTTTCTTCACCTACATATTTAAAGACTTCAGTACCGTTTGAGCTTAACTTCAATGCGATTAGCTTTGAAGTGCCACTTAATACTGCCTTACCACCAATGAAAATATCTGCATTGTCGGTATGTACACGGTTATAGTACTCAAAAGCTGAGCCTATGATACTTCCGCCAGTGCCAAAGTTTGGCTCAAGGGTACCTTCTGGTGTCAGCATTATAACGATTGGGCTAGGAGTGCCGCTTATTACGATTGACCCAACAGTAATAATGTTACCGCTATTATCAAGTGCAATACCTGTCAGGTTTACCAATTCTGCGCCACTGACAGAGGTTGTGTATACACCATCTGTTGAAAATGAAGTGTCTAAATTACCAGACTGATCAACTTTAGCTACAAAGCCCGCTTCACCATTTTCACTATTTTTAGAGCCTGTAATAACTAAATTGCCGTCGCTTTGCTCGGTTAAAGCGACGCGCGACTTACTCAAATCTATGGCAATTTCTTTATGGCCACTTTCGCTAAAGCTAGTATCGATATCACCCGCACTCGTAAAGCGTGTTAATACTAACTTAGTAATTGAGTCCGATTTAGCCGTTGATGCAAGAATATACTTACCGGCATGAGGGTCATTGCTAAGTTGTAAAACGTGCATTGATTCGTCGTTTGTCGCATCTACTAAATTATTAAGGGTAAAGTAACCATTCGTTTCAAAGTTACCAAATAATGTGGCTTGACTGTCTATTGCTGCAATAAACGGTTTTGTATTTGAATCATCATTAACACCAGCTACCCAAATAGTGTCATTAGAGTCGATAGCTAAAGTGTTGGCAAATTGCTTACCACTTATACCATCAATTATATTAATGCCGGAGGTGCCATAGGCACTATCTAAAGTACCTTGATTATTAATCCGTGCTGAAAATAATTTTTCTGAGGCTGATACGCCAGTCGTCCCCGACAAGCTAATACCATTGTTGATGGGCTCGTGTTTAATGCCCGCAATGTTAGCGCCGCCATCACCATTTCCACTATCATTATCAATATCATAAATTGCAATACCAGCATTGCCAAAGGTGGTGATTAGCTCCCCATCTTTATTAATAGCTAATACTACCGCTTCTTTTTCACCGCTGGTTCTTGTTACATATCCACCTGCAAAGGCAGTAAATTCAGAATCAACAACTCCGCCTACAGCAAAAAGTTCGTCGTCTTTATCATTATCAGATATATCAATTGTTAGTGCTGCGCCACCATTAAAGTTATTGTCATTATCGCCATCAGATTTTAAATAACGAAGTAGAGAGTCTTTTGTTCCCTCTGCATTGGTAACACTCCCTACCACTAAGTAATCAGACTTATCAAAGTTCTTAACGGCAAAGCCTTCATCATCTCGATTAGCGCCGCTAACATCGACAATAGCTGGAGTAGAGTTCTCAAAATCTAGATCTGATTTTTTGTAGTGTATCCATAAACTATCGTTTTGAGTGCCGTCAAAGTGTTTGCCCACAGCCAGTAATTTATCGCCATCAATTTCAAGGTCATTAATAACGGTAGTACTATTAAGCGTTGTACACTGAATACCTGCGCCACTTTCACCGTCGTCGTCATCATCATCATCCGAACCAGTGCTTAACGTTCCAGCGAGATCCATTTTAAGTATACAAGCTTCATTATGGGTGCCATCAAAACTAGAATAGGCAATGAAAAGATCTGTACCGTCAGAAATAATAGCTGTGGCTTCTTCATCTTGATCTAAATCGAGTATTTTAGTGCCGGTGTTATTAAAGGCAGTATTCATATCACCATTGTTTGAGTAAGAGACAATAAGAAGGTCTTTATCAGCATTGTTGGTAAAACCAACAAAATAAAGGTTGCCATTAAGCTCTATACTGTCTTTAAATTCGCCACCAGAAAAAATGTCCGAAAGATCAAGCTCTCCTGTAATTGGGCGGCCAAATGCCACATCTTCAGTTGGTATAAAAAGCTCAACTTCATCAGTAATATTAACGGTTATGTTAACGTTTGAACTTTCATTAGGGGTGCCATCATCAGTTATAGTGACATTTAAGATATATTGATTAGTTGTTTCAAAATCAAATGGGCTTTCACCTACGGTTGATAAAACACCAGAGCTACTATTAATTTCAAATAAAGCAGTGTTACCGCCAGTTAAACTATAAGTTAAGGTCTGGTTCTCAATATCTGACGCGCTAACAGTCCCTATGATGTCGCCATCGGTAGCATTTTCATTAATACTAAAACTTTGAACCGATGCTACAGGTGCATCGTTAACACCAGTTACGGTAATGGCCACTGTGGCTGTATTGGTTCCGCCATTATTATCACTAATCGTATAAGTTACCGTGGCAAGTCCATTGGTATTGGCTTCAGGCGTATATTGAATTTGATTGCCAACTACTGAGACCGAACCAATATCAGCTGAGGTTGAAGAGATCACCAAGCTATCTCCATCAGAGTCAGTATCATTTGCTAATACGTTTATCAGTATTGGTGCTGCATCTTCAGCCATGGTCGCGGTATCGTTATTGGCAACAGGCGCATCATTCACGGCAGTTATCGTAATAGCGAGCGTGGCAGTATTCGTTCCACCATTATTATCACTAACAGTATAGGTAACTGTTGCTAAGCCGTTGCTATCGGCTGCTGGTGTGTATTGAATTTGATTGCCAACTACTGAGACTGAGCCAATATCAGCTGATGCTGCACTAATCGCCAGGCTGTCGCCATCTACATCTGAGTCATTTTCTAATACGTTTATCAGTATTGGCGCTGCATTTTCAGCCATAGTAGCGGTATCGTTATTGGCAACAGGTACATCATTCACGGCAGTTATCGTAATAGCGACCGTGGCAGTATTTGTTCCACCATTATTATCACTAACGGTATAAGTAACTGTTGCTAAGCCATTGCTATCAGCTGCCGGTGTGTATTGAATTTGATTGCCAACTACTGAGGCTGAGCCAATATCAGCTGATGCTGCACTTATCACCAGGCTGTCGCCGTCTTCATCTGAGTCATTGGCTAATACGTTTATCAGTATTGGTGCTGCATCTTCAGCCATAGTAGCAGTATCGTTATTGGCAACAGGTGTATCGTTCACTGCAGTTATAGTAATAGTGACCGTGGTATTATCTGTTCCGCCATTATTATCACTAACGATATAAGTAACTATTGCTAAGCCATTGCTATCGGCCGCCGGTGTATATTGAATTTGATTGCCAACCACTGAGACCGAGCCAATATCGGCTGATGCTGCACTGATAGTGAGGCTGTCGCCATCTACATCTGAGTCATTGGCTAATACGTTTATTAGTATTGGCGCTGCATCTTCAGCCATGGTAGCCGAATCGGCGTTTGCTATTGGAGCATCGTTTACGGAGGTAATAGTGATAGTTAACGTTGTTGTACTGGCACCACCGCTGCTATCGCTTACAGTATAAGTAACTGTTGCTACGCCGTTGTCGTCAGCTGCCGGTGTATATTGAATTTGATTGCCAACCACTGCGACCGAACCAGTATCTGCCGAGGCAGCACTGATAGTGAGGCTATCACCATCCACGTCGGAGTCATTTGCCAATACGTTTATTAGTATTGGCGCTGCATCTTCATCTACTGTCGCTGAGTCTGCGTTTGCAATAGGAGTATCGTTTACAGGAGTAATAACTATTGATAAGTTTGTAGTTGCAGTACCACCATTACTATCACTTATTGTGTAGCTAATAATTGCTGTTCCATTTGTATTAGCAGCAGGCGTGTATTGGATTTTATTATCAACAACAGATGCAGAACCTATATCTGCAGTAGCAGCTGTTATTGTAAGAGTATCGCCATCAATGTCGGAGTCGTTAGCTAGTACGTTAACTAATAACGCAGGAGCATCTTCGTTCATCGTTGCTGAATCAGTATTTGCAGTGGGGGCATCATTAACGGGTGTCACGGTAATCGTCACACTTGCTGTTCTGTCGTTTATGCCTTCATTACCAGTGCTATAGCCATCCGTAATGGTGTAAGTTAGTACTATCTCACCTGAAAAGTTTGCTGGTGGAGTAAACTGTATTTTTCCGGCGACAATAGTCGCTTCTCCAGCAATATTTTCTATGTTCGAAATACTAATCGTATCGCCATCTGCATCAGTGTCGTTAGCTAGCACGTCTAATAAAGATGCAGAGCTGTCTTCGTCTAACATATATTGATCGTCATTGGCTTCTGGAAAAGTATTAACGCCGCTTTCACTTAAGGTTACTTGAGCTGTTGAAGTTAAGCCTTGCTCATTTGAAATTGAATAGGTAAAGCTATCTACACCAATAAAACCTGAGTCTGGTTGATAGGTAAACGAGCCATCAACTTTTAATGTAAGCTCGCCATTTTGAGTTGTATTAATTGCCGTAGTATTAACCGATAAATCGCCAGCCTCAATATTAAAGTCGTTAATTAACAAGCCATTTTGTACTGTTACTTCAAATAGTTTATTTTTACTAAATTGATAGGCATCATTTTGTGCGACAGGGCTATCGGGTTCGCTGTTTATTACTAAAGTTACTGTGGCTGTAGAGGTTGCACCTAATGAGTCTATAGCTTGATATCGAAATTGATCAACACCATTAAAATTAGCATCCGGCACATAACTAAAGCTGCCATCAATTGCTAATAATAGTTGGCCATGTGTTGGTGCCACAATAAATGTTTCATCAACTGAAAAAATGTCATTATTTGGGTCAGTATCGTTACTAAGCACACCATTGGCTGATGTAACCACAAGTGTCTCATCTTCGCTTAAACTATAGCTATCATTTTTTGTTACAGGGGCTACGTTAGTATTTGAGCTTACAATAGTTACATTTGCAATAGCCTGAGCACCTTGCGCATCAACAACTCTATACTGAAAGCTGTCTTGGCCTTGCATGTTCTGCTCGCCTTGGTATTCAAAGCTACCATTATCAAAAAGGGTTAATTGTCCTCTTGTCGGTTCGCTAACAGGCGTTGTATCAACAGTTAAGTTATCTAAATCAATATCGCTATCGTTAATAAGTAAGCCAGGCGATAGGACAACTAAGGTTCCATTGTTTGTAATGTTATAAGTATTATCAAGCGCAATAGGGGCGTCGTTAACAGCTAAAATGGTTATCTCTACAACTGCGGTATCTGTCATACCTAGCTCGTTAGCAACTTGATAGCTAAAGGCATCTTCACCATTAAAGTTTGCAATAGGGATATAAGTAAAATCCCCATTTTCATTTATATTAATGGTGCCATGCTGCGGTAGAATTAATGCATCTGCATTTACACGTAAATCGCCACTGTATTGATTCGTATCATTTGTTAGAACGTTGCCTTGCAGAGTTTGATCTTCATTTATCTGAAACTGATCGGCATTAGCTTCTGGTGCAAATGCAAGCTCTCCACCCACTGGTGCTATGTTTATTATATTAGCAAAGCCACTTTCACCACTGCCATCAATACCGGTAATAAGTACTTGATAACTTTTATCTGTAAGTGACTCGGTAATGCTTAATGCAGTATCTTGAATACTTAAAAATTGTTGCCCGTTTTCTAATTCATAAATATTAGTAGATGAAACTCCAGCTTGAGTTGCAATATAAACGTTATAACGATTAAGTTCGGGGTTAGCTTGCCACGAAAGATTAATATTATCCTCGTCTCGCTGAGCTGTAACACCTTCAATTTGATATGGTTGCCAGTTAAAAGTAATTGCATCAGCAAGGACTTGATTATTTAAAGTGTCAGTTATCCATATTTCTAGGCGTATCTCTCCTGGAATTACGCCATAAAGCACAGGGCTGAGGCCTATAATTGATTTTTCGTAGTCAAAACCACAATCAGAAGAACACAGTGATATGCTTTTATTGACACTAGGGAGCACTAAACTAACTTCAGCAATGCCATCAGTATCCGAAGCTTCAAGTAAAAAAGAAACGTTGCCTTGCACAGTTTCGTTTGTTTGTGAAAAAATAATATTAGCGCGTGTATTAGCTATGCTTGATCCAACAACACCTCTACTTGAAGTGACAGCACCTAAAGATTTTGTATTTTTGGTTTGATTACTCGCTATAACACCAGCCAAATTTATATAGCTAGTCACCGTTGGCGGTACTACTTCAGCCGTAGGTGATTGTATTGTCTCTTGAGCAGGGCTTTCTTCTGAGCCTCCACAGGCACTTAACAAAAACACCATAGAACCAAGCAAAAATATATTTTTTGCTGTCATTTTAAATACTCCATAATAAAAGCTTTGTATCCAATGTGTTTATGGTTCTAATTTAAAAGAACCGCTAGCATTTACATCAGGATTATTTATTTCGTTAAGATTGAAGTTGCCAGTAATATTGTCTAAGTCATTCAAAAATATTGCATCAACATCGCCCTCGGCTTTATTGTTGCCATGGGATGCAAATGTAACGGCTAGGTCAAGTTCGCTTAAATTTATTAAGCCGCTGTAAGCCGCATACCAATTTCCGCCCGCGTCATTAAAACTAATTTCACCATCAGGTACCGTGCCATTATCAAAATCAACAGCCATAGTCATAGCAAAGTCAGTAACAGCACCCACACTCGAATTTACATTAAAGCTTGATGCTTCATAGTTAAATACACCTTGGCGCTGAGCTATTTGATCGACTAAAGATGCGCTGCTAACTGTTTGAAATTGTTGTTCAGAATATATATCCATAGTATCTGTATCTGCTTCAAAAGCATTTACTTCAACTTCAGTTACAGATGCTTGTTCAGCCTCTTCTTCGTTGTCATCTTTAGGGTCGATCGTTACTATATTTTGATCAAACACACGTGCCGCACGCGTCGTTTTTAATACTTCACCAGAGGCTGTAATTTGTGCAAACGAAAATGCCTCGTTATCACCCAAAGAAACCACGCTATTATTTTCTAAAGTTAAATCTATTGCGCCATCCCATACAGCTAAAAACACGTTGCCTTCAACGAGCTGAACTTCAAAATGTGTTCCACGTATACCAATAGATCCAACGGGGGTTTTTACATTATAAGAGCCGCCATTTTTTTTAATCACACCCGAAATAGAGCGTAAACCACCTTTAAGTAACTCAATAGAAGCAGAACCTTGTTGGGTATTATCATCAAATTCGTAGTTAGCAATATTGAGTTCTGAATTTTCTTTTAAAGCGATTAAACCACCATCCGACATTGAAAATTGCGCTTTGCTTTTCTCTCCAGTCGTAATGCGATCTACACCAAAAACGGTATCTCTGCGCTGCAACTGCCGTTGTTCAGAGCTTCCATCAACCGCTAGTACAGAGCCTCGCGCTAAAATAGTTTTACCAGCAGGGGAGTTTGCTTGTGTATAAAAACTTACACAAAGTAAAGTGGTAATTACAGGGAGTAAATGTTTCATAAATACCTTAAATTAAAATGAGTAAGAAGCGCTTAAATTGATATCTAAACGGTCATATTCGAATAAAGAAATATTACTGGATTTATCTTGATAGTTGGCAGCCAACTGTATTGCTAAATCACGATTAACTAAATAGCGAACAGTGGTTGAGAGCATAAAGAGGTTATCGGCACGTTCTTGTAAAAATAAAGGGTGATCATCTTTATAATTAATCCATTGGTATCCAGCAAGAGATAACAACTGCCAATGTTGAGCTAGTTGAGTGTTCACTTGGTAGTACAAACTCGTAATATTACGGCTATTAAATTCACCTTCAGTAATATCGGCTTCTTCATTTTTAGCGTTAACACTTAAACTTTGAAACCATTGCTTAGTTGCATAGCTAGCTCCTGCGTTTATTGCATAAAACGAATTATTGAGCTTTTCATCAAATCTATTATTTAAAACACCCGCAGTCGCAGAGCTAAATAAATTAACTTGTTTATTCAGCTTATAACTAGCACCTGCTGTTAAAGCTGATTCAGTACGATAAAGATCGCCATCAAGCATTAATGGAGTCGTCGATACTTGTGCAAACCAACTTATGTCATTTTGTTTATATTGATAGGCAGCATTAATATGCGCATTTATACGATCGTATTGGCTGAGTTCTGCAAACTTGTACCACCCGGTATTAACGCTTAAAGTGATTAAACTTTTTTGATCTATAGGGTGAGAGTACTTTCCTCTGTAATTTAGTCGCGCATAGTTGTCTTGCGTACTTTTACTTTCTGGCGATAATAAAAATTCACCAATATTAGGAATTATAATCGTATTTTCTGCCGTACCCGCATTTACGTTGCCATCAACGCCAAGGGCAAGCTCAATATTTTGCTTATAAGAACGTCCAGCTTCTTGCTTTTTAAGTGTGGTTGTATCAAGTAACGACTGGGCCGAAGACTTTATGTTATTAGGTGTATTAGGTGAGTTAATCAGTATTAAAGCTTGGGTATCGGCAGCAGGTAAATTATTAACGGTTAAATAAGCACGAACTAAGTACAAGCGAGCTTCATACCATCTAGGGTTGTTTTCAACTACGCGTTCAAAAGCAAATACAGCAGGTGCCGCATTTCCTGTTTTAAGCGCAGAAACCCCAAGTAAAAAATCATAAACAGGCTCACCTAAGTATTGAAATTCACTGTTACTTTTTTCGTAAGCCTGAGTATATTTCTTTTCAGAAACTAATTTTTGCAGTTTAATCAATAGATTATCATATTCATCATTGCTTTGAGCCAATGAGCTAAAACTTATTAAGGCCAAATAACTACATAGTAAATTTCTTAAAAGCTGTTTAATCATGCTTAATTTTATATCCCATAGGAAGTTTGATGTTTTGTAATAAAGTGATGTTATACCAATCTGCTTATATGTGAGGTCTATTTAACGTTAAGAAAATCACGCTAGAACTAGGCGAAAATTTTTGTATCTAGTTGTTCTAAATAAAAAAATTTTAACAACGTTTTAGTGAAATTTAATTCGTTAAGTTGCTCAAATATTTATGCAGGTTTGGTATTAGTACTAGAAATCTAGCACTTTTTGTACTTAAGTACAGCCAATGTAATCACATTGGTTAAATAAATGTTATTTAATTGCAGGCTAAATACTTGCTAAGAAATCTTCAAGTTAAACTAATTAAAGGGGAGAGGTTGCTGATAAACTAATTTAGCTTAAAATATTAATTAATTTGGGTAATAAAGCTTGGGTATGCTGTATAGAATATTAAAAAATATAATTTAGGGGAATTATTAAAATATAAATAAGGGTATTACTAGGAGAAAAAGTGGGGCGATTGACGGGGCTTGAACCCGCGACAACCGGAATCACAATCCGGGGCTCTACCAACTGAGCTACAACCGCCACTACACACACCTTGTTTGGTGTGGCGCGCATAATACATAAAATAATAAATGTTGTGAAGTCTAAAAGTGAAATAAATTAAAATAATTTAAATAAACAAATTTAATCAGTGTTGGACAGCTAGTATTTACGGGGATTAGGTAACATATTTGTCGCATAACCTTCGCGAAAAATCGAATACAGGCGAATTTAATAGTATTAATTCATTATTCTATGAGAATAAATTGTAAATTAATGTATAATAATGCTCGGAAAACGCTTAATAAAAAACATTTGGAGTAAATATGGATTCAGTACTTAATTGGCTTAACGATAACTCAGGCCTAATCTTACACTACGGTATACAAGCTGTTGTTGCGCTTGTTATCTTTTTACTTGGTAGTCGTATCGCTAAGTTTTGTTCTAACTTAACTGAAAAAGGTTTTGCTAAAAAGAAAGTAGATAAGGCTGTAGGGTCGTTTGTTTCAAGCATTGTGTACACACTTGTATTTGCTGTTACTATTTTAATGGCACTTTCGCAAATTGGTATTGAAACAACTTCGTTCATTGCTATTTTAGGTGCTGCAGGCTTAGCTGTTGGCTTAGCATTACAAGGTTCATTATCTAACTTCGCATCAGGCGTACTTATTATTTTACTTCGCCCATTCAAGTCTGGTGACTTTGTTGAAGCCGGTAATAAAATGGGTACTGTTAAGAAAATCGAAATATTCTCAACTGAACTTCGTACTCCAGATAATAAAGTAATCATCGTACCAAACTCTCAAATAATGTCAGGCGCTATTACTAACTTCTCGCGTGAGTCTACTCGCCGTATCGATTTAGTTATTGGTGTTAGTTACGATGCTGATTTACGTCAAGCAAAAGAAGTATTAAAATCTGTATTAGATGCAGAAACACGCATACTTAAAGACCCAGCTTATACAGTAGCTGTAAATGAGTTAGGTGATTCTAGCGTAAACTTTGTTGTTCGCCCTTGGGTTAACGCTGCTGATTACTGGCCTACTTACTGGTCATTAATGGAAAATATTAAAATTGCATTAGATGATGCAAATATTGCAATCCCATTTCCACAAATGGATGTTCATTTACACAAGCAAGACTAATTTTAAATAGTTATTTAATTAAAGTTATTCTTAGTTGTTGTAGTGATAAAACGGCTATTAGACATAAAATTTCATGCAGTATTTGCTGCATGAAATTTTTTACATTATTACTTAGCTGTTTTGCTTGCTCTAACAAGTAACGCTTTAATAAAATAGATATACATTTATACAAAGGTTATTTTTTAATGAAATTAAAGCTTTTATCAGTTTTAGTTGCAGCATCTGCTGCAACAAATGCATTCGCTGCAGACGCAGATCAAAAAACGTGGGAAGTTACCAGTGAGCTTGGTGCTATTATCACAAGTGGTAATACAGAAACGACCACACTCAAAGGTGGTATTAAAGTACAGCACAACCTTGAACACTGGAACAACGAATACAAGCTAGATGGTATCTACAAAGAAGATGAAGTTGAAGATGCGAATGGCGACAAAAATAAGCAGCGCACAAATGAAAAGTACTCGATTTCAGCGCAAGGTAATTACAAATTAAATGAAGATCATTCTCATCTATTCATTTATGGTTCACACGTTTCAGATTATTTTGGAGCATATAGAAGTGAGTCAGTAATTTCTGCAGGTTACGGTCTACGTTTATTAAACGAAAAAACAATGTGGTTAAGTGCCGAAGTTGGTCCTGGTTATAAATATTTTGAATACCCAGATGACAGCACTGAAATAGATGATAACGGTAACTCTCTTGCTGGCGAGTTTGAAGGCGAAGTAATTGCCTTAGGTAAATTAGATTACAACTGGCAAATTTCTGAGAGTGCACGTTTTACTCAATTAGTTGCTGTAGAGTATGGTGATACAAACACTAAAACTCGTTCAGAAACTGCATTGCTTGCAAAAATAAACGGCTCATTACAAATGAAAGTCGCTTTTAATGTCACTAACAACTCAGATGTTGCTGACGACAAAGAAAGCACTGACACAGAAACATCATTTACTCTGGTTTACAGTTTTTAACCAATGTAACTAAGTTAATGACACTAAAGTGACAAAAGGGACGAAAGTCCCTTTTTTATTTGCTCAAAATTAAGGTATTATAGCCACCAATTTTGGTTGTAGACCTAGGGATATACCTACTCGTGAAAGTTTTTACACAATTTATTAGTGCTTTTATTCTACTTTGTAGTTTTAGTACTTTGGCTTTTACGCCAACAGCATCTCAAATTGAGCAATTTAAAAAGCTGCCAAAAGCTCAGCAAGAAGCCCTAGCAAAACAGTATGGTGTTGATGTTTCAACAATCACCGGTACAAACCAATCCAATAATCAAAATAATACAGAGCAACAAAACAGTATTGGCGAGCGCGCAGAGCCAGAAAAAGAAAAGCTAACAGATGAAGAGCGCTTCAAACCAAAAGCAGACGAACTAAAACCATATGGTTATGAGTTGTTTGCAGGTGAACCCACTACATTTATGCCAAGCGAAAATGCCGCAGTACCCGATACTTATATTGTAGGTCCTGGCGATCAATTAAAAATTAACTTTTATGGTAAAGAAAGTGACAGTTTTGAAGTCATAGTTGACCGTGAAGGACGTATTAGTATTCCTGATCTGAGCCCTGTAGAAGTGGCTGGTTTAACCTTTGCTGAAATTAAAGAACTAATAAAAGTAAAAGTAGAGCAGGAAGTTATTGGTGTAAAAGCCTTTATATCGCTTGGCCAACTTCGTAGCATGCGTATTTTAGTGCTAGGAGAAGCGTATAAGCCGGGTAGCTACAGTGTTTCTTCGTTAACAACCGTTTCGCACGCATTATTCGTAAGCGGTGGCGTGTCTGACATTGCCTCTCTTCGTAATATTCAAGTTAAACGCGCAGGCAACGTAGTTGCAAACTTTGACCTTTACGACTTACTTATTAATGGCGATAGCAGTAACGATATCGTATTAAAGCCGGGCGATGCTGTATTTATTCCATCAGTTGGCGCTCAAGTAAGAGTTGAAGGTGCGGTTAAACGCCCAGCTATCTTTGAACTTAAAAAAGGTGAGTCTGCTAAGCAGTTATTAGCAATGGCTGGAGGCCTTAAACCAAATGCATATGCCAAAAGCGCAATTGTAGAGCGCTTTAACTTCGATCGTAAAGAAGTACTCTCGGTAGACTTTTCAAAATCGCAAATTAACTATATTCCACAAGATGGCGATCGTATTCGCTTTAATTCAGTTAGTTCGCAATATCAAAATTCAGTTAGCTTAATTGGTGCCGTAGCGCGCCCAGGCAATTATCAGTGGCACCAAGGCAAGCGCATTTCAGATGTACTTAAATCAGTACGTGGTGACTTACTACCGCAAGCCGATTTAAGCTATGGACTCGTAATCCGCGAAATAAATATAAACGGCGATATAGAAGCACACCAATTCGACGTTGCTCAAGCGATTATTAAAAATCCTGAAAATAACTTACAACTTCAAGCTAATGACAAAATTGTTGTATTTAGCCGTTTTGAAGAAAAAGAATTAGAGCAATCAACTCTAGCAAATATGGCCCTTAGTAAAGAGCAACAAGAGCAGCAACAAAAAGCAGAGCAATGGCATAAGTTTGAGCAAAAAGAGTTCGAAAAATACATTGGCGTTAATCAAGAAGACGAAGAACTTGTTCTTGAAGACAATAAAATACTCACTATTGCTGAAATTTCTAAGCGCAAAGCAAAAGAAGAAGAAGACAAAGAACTCAAACCTGAAGATTACGCGTTATTTAGCCGCCATAATTTATTAGCGCCAATTATTGCTAAATTTAAGCAGCAAGCATCAGTGCAGCAAGCTATGCAATTAGTTGAGATTAGCGGGAACGTTACTTTCCCTGGTATTTATCCACTAATGATTGGTGGTGAGGTAAGTGATTTAATAACAGCAGCAGGTGGCTTGCTGGAGTCTGCATACATAAAACAAGCTGAAATTACACGTATTGTAGCAAGCGATGGCTCTAAAATAGAACACTTAAGATTTGACCTTGAAAGTGCCATGAAGGGCGATCTTCAAAGTAATATTACGTTACAAAGCAAAGACAGCATAAACGTATTCGCTATTCCAAATTGGCAAGAAAATGTAAAAGTAGAATTAAAAGGCGAGCTTAAATTTCCGGGCACTTACACCATACGCCGAGGAGAAACGCTTACTGAATTGCTAGAACGTGCGGGTGGCTTTTCAAAATTTGCAGAGCAAAAAGCAGCTGTATTTACCCGTACGTCGATTAAAGAGCAAGAGGAAAAGCAGTTAGCACGTTTATCTACAGAGCTTCGCCGTGATATAGCTTCTAAGAGCTTCCAAAACTCTGTAAGCAGTAGCACACTTTCATATGAAGAAATGAACAAGCTGTTAAACGACCTCGCGAGTGTTGAAGCCGTAGGACGTTTAGTAATTGATTTACCTTTAATTGTAAATAACCAACAAAACTTAGTATTACAAGATGGTGATACACTTTATGTACCAAGCAAGCGTGATTCAATTAGCGTAATTGGTGAAGTTAATTACTCAACATCGCACCTATACAAAACTGGGGTGAGTGTTGATGATTATCTTGCTTTGAGTGGTGGCCTTAAAGAGCGTGCCGCTGAAGACAGAATTTACATTATTAAAGCCAATGGTTCAGTGAAAATACCAAACACAGGTGGCTGGTTTGCAGCAAATAATGCTGATCAGTTAGAACCAGGCGACACAATAGTAATACCAATGGACGCAGGACACATGGACAAGCTAACGCTTTGGAGCACTGCAACGCAGATTCTTTATCAGCTAGGCGTAGCAGTGGCAGCTATTGGTAGCTTATAAAAAGAAAATAAATAAACGCAATGAGTAAAACCATTGTTGCGTTTATTTTGACTAAAATATTGATAGAAATATAAATCGAAACTTGAGTTAACTGTGTTGTTTACTTCAGTTAAGTTATTTACTCCGTAAGAGTATTTATTTTTAATAAGTTAAGATTACTAAGTTTTGTAGTTTCATATCTTCCCAGTTATCTGTAGCTAAAAACTTAAATTCAATGTTTTGTTGAAAATTGAATCATATATCTCAGAAAACTGGCTGATAAGAGAATTACATGAGTAATAAAATTAAAGAATATCACAACGAGTTAAACTATTTAGAGCAAGACTTTGATGCAGAGATAAATTTAAAGGAGTTATTATCAGTACTATGGAAGCGTAAATTTATAATTATTTTCACATCGATATTATTTACTTTTATAGCTGTATTTTATGCATTGAGTTTACCCGATACTTATAAGTCTGAAGCATTATTAACTGCAGCAGAACAGAAAGAGTCTGGCGGCTTAGGTGGCTTATCAGGGCAGTTTGGTGGTTTGGCTAGCTTGGCTGGAATTAATTTGGGTGCAGCCTCTGATAATAAAACACAGCTAGCAATTGAAGTTTTGAAGTCACGTCAATTTACGAGCGAATTTATACAAAATCATAATATCCTACCCAATTTAATGGCAGTAAAGTCATGGAATAGTAGTACTAATGATATTTTATACAATGAAGATGTTTATCTCGCAGAACAAAAAAAGTGGGTTCGTGAAATATCTGCACCTTTCAAGCCAAAGCCTTCAATGCAAGAAGCATATAGAGCATTCAGCAAAGTCGTATCTATAAATACTCTAAAAGATACAGGGATGATTACAATTTCAATTGAACATGTTTCCCCTGTCGTTGCCAAGCAGTGGGTAGACTGGTTAATTGCCGACATCAATTCGGTTATGAAAAAACGAGATGTAGCAGAAGCCAATCGTAGTACAGATTTTCTAGTTAAACAGTTAGATAAAACAAAAATTGCAGATATACGTTCAATTTTATACAAGCTTATAGAAGAGCAAGCAAAAACGATTATGTTCGCTAATGTTCGTGATGAATACGTATTTAAAACAGTAGATCCAGCAATCGTCGCTGAAATTAAGTCAGGCCCCAAACGAGCTTTTATCTGTATATTTGCGGCAATTCTAGGGTTTATTTTGGCAACAATTAGCGTTTTAACTTTGTATTTTCTAAAAAAAGAAGACTGAAATAATCCGCTTTGAGCAGTAAAGTTTTAAAGGTAATTAAATTGAAAATACTAATAACAGGTGGTGCAGGGTTTATTGGCTCTGCTGTTATCCGACATATAATAGATAATACTCAAGATTTGGTTATCAATCTCGATAAGCTGACTTATGCAGGTAATTTAGAGTCACTAAGATCAGTTGATAGTAATGAGCGTTATGCATTTGAGCAAGTTGATATTTGTGACCGTGTAGCCCTAGACCGTGTGTTTGCCGAGCACAAGCCAGATGCTGTAATGCATTTAGCTGCAGAGAGCCATGTTGATCGCTCAATTACAGGCCCCGCTGAATTCATTCAAACCAATATTGTAGGAACTTACACTTTATTAGAAGCTGCTCGCGAGTACTGGAATTCACTCGAAGATAGCGCAAAGCTCGCTTTTAGGTTTCATCATATATCTACTGATGAAGTGTATGGTGATTTACCTCACCCAGATGAGCAAGCGGGTAATGCGTTGAGTAAAGCGCTACCTCTGTTTACTGAACAAACATCTTATGCACCAAGCAGTCCTTATTCAGCAAGTAAGGCATCTAGTGATCACTTAGTTCGTGCATGGCTACGTACGTATGGCTTTCCTACAGTTGTAACCAATTGCTCAAATAACTATGGGCCATATCATTTCCCTGAAAAATTAATACCATTAGTAATACTTAATGCCCTTGAAGGTAAAAAACTACCGATTTATGGAAAAGGTGATCAGATTAGAGATTGGTTATTCGTTGAGGATCATGCTCGAGCTTTATATAAGGTAGTAACTGAAGGTAAAATTGGTGAAACATATAATATTGGTGGTCATAACGAAAAGCAAAACATTGAAGTTGTTAAAAGTATTTGCAGTATTCTAGATACTTTAGTGCCTAAGGACTCCCCGTACTCAGAACAGATAACGTACGTGGCAGATCGCCCTGGTCACGATAGACGTTATGCTATTGATTCATCAAAAATGAGTGCAGAGCTAAACTGGACACCGGTCGAAACCTTTGAAACAGGCCTACGTAAAACCGTTCAATGGTATTTAGATAATCAAACGTGGTGTCAAAACGTACAAGATGGTTCATATCAGCGTGAGCGTCTGGGCGAAATAAATATGACAGCTAAAGGAAAATAGCATGAAAGGAATTATCCTTGCCGGAGGCTCCGGTACACGCCTTTATCCTATTACTATGGGTGTATCCAAGCAGTTACTCCCAATTTATGATAAGCCAATGATTTACTATCCGCTTTCTGTGTTGATGTTAGCGGGAATACGTGAAATCTTAATTATTACTACACCTGAAGATCAAGAATCATTTAAACGATTATTAGGTGATGGTTCACGCTTTGGCGTTGAGCTTAGTTACACGATACAACCAAGCCCAGATGGCTTGGCTCAAGCGTTTATTTTAGGTGAAGAGTTTATTGGCTCTGACGACGTTTGCTTGTTGCTAGGCGATAATATTTTTTATGGGCAAGGGTTTTCACCTAAGTTAAAACATGCAGTCGAGAATGCCAAAAATGGGCAAGGAGCGACTGTATTTGGTTATCAAGTAAAAGATCCGGAACGTTTTGGTGTCGTTGAATTTGATGATAACCAAAAGGCTATTTCCATTGAAGAGAAGCCAGCTAAACCAAAGTCTGATTTAGCGGTAACCGGTTTATATTTTTACGATAATTCAGTTGTAGAAATAGCAAAACAAGTTAAGCCCTCGCATAGAGGTGAGCTAGAGATAACGTGTTTAAATGAAATTTATTTAAAGCAAAATAAGCTAAATGTTGAAATACTTGGTCGAGGCTTTGCTTGGCTTGATACAGGTACGCATGAAAGCTTACTTGAAGCGGCTCAATTTGTAGAGACTATTGAAAAGCGACAAGGGTATAAAATAGCTTGCTTAGAAGAAATTGCATTAAATTATGGCTGGTTAACAAAGCAAGAAGTTTTAAGACTAGCTAAGCCACTAGAAAAAAATAGTTACGGGCAGTATTTAAAAAGTATTGCCACCTGAAATTATAAAGTGAGTTAGTTATGAAAAAAATAGCCGTAGTAACTGGTGCTACAAGAGGTATTGGCTTAGCTATATCCCAGAAGCTAAGTCAGGATGGTTTTTTTATTGTTGGTATATCAAGGGCTGATAATCAAGAAGCAAATGATTCTTGGGTAAATTCTCTATCAAATGATTGTCGCTTATTTAAGTGCGACGTCACAAGTTTATTAGCTGTTGAAGAGATGATTGCTAAAATTAGTGAGCTTGAAGGTTCAGTTCATTTACTTGTAAATAATGCGGGTATTACAAGTGATAGTTTTTTTCATAAAATGTCATTGGAAAGTTGGAAAAGTGTAATCGATACTAATCTAAATTCATTATTTTATATTACACAACCAATATATAAAATAATGAAAGAGAACGGCGGTGGAAAAATAATTAACATTTCATCTGTTAATGGTCAAAAGGGTCAGGCAGGTCAAGTAAATTATTCATCTTCGAAGGCTGGTGTCCATGGATTTACAATGGCATTAGCGCAAGAAGGCGCTAGAAGTAATATTTTAGTTAATACAATATCCCCGGGTTATACAAACACCGAAATGATGAAGAATATTAGAGTTGATATATTGCAAGGCATAAAAGACAACATTCCACTAGGGCGACTGGCTGAGCCAAAAGAAATTGCTAATGTAGCTTCATTTCTTGCGAGTGATTGTTGCTCATACATTACAGGTGCGAATATTCCTGTAAATGGCGGCTTATTCATAGGGTAATTATAAAATGGCATATTTAACAGATATTGAATTACAAAATGTTGGCTTTAAAGCGCTTGGTAAGAATGTCAAAATTAGCGACAAAGCTGCAATATATAACCCAGATCAAATTGAGATTGGTAATAACAGCCGAATTGATGATTTTTGTGTTATTTCAGGTAATGTAAAAATAGGTCAATTTGTCCATATAGCACCATTTTGTCTAGTTGCTGGCGGTGAGAAAGGTATTCAAATGGATGACTTTTCAGGTTTAGCTTATCAAGTACAAGTGTTTAGTCAGTCGGATGATTACTCTGGTCGAACTTTAACAAACCCTACAATACCGACTAAATATAAAAAAGAGACGAAAAAACACGTGCATTTAGCTAAGCATGTAATTGTCGGTGCTGGATCAATCGTTTTTCCAGGAGTAAAGCTTGCAGAGGGCTGCTCTGTAGGTGCCATGTCTCTAGTTAACAAAACTACTGAGCCTTGGGGGATTTACGTTGGAAATCCAGCAAAGCGTGTCAAAGAAAGAAAGAAAAATTTACTTGAACTAGAAATTGAATTTTTAAGAGATAACAATGGTTCCTTTTAATATACCTCCTAAAGTAGGTACAGAATTAGCGTATATCGAGCAAGCGATTGCATCAGACAAGTTATGTGGCGATGGTTACTTCTCTAAAAAATGCGAAAAATGGTTTGAAGACAGCTTCAACACAACAAAAGCATTACTAACTCCCTCATGTACAGCATCGTTAGAGCTGGCCGCTATTCTGATTGATATTCAGCCTGGTGATGAAGTTATAATGCCCTCATACACATTTGTATCTACAGCGAATGCGTTTGTATTACGTGGTGCAAAAATTATATTTGTTGACGCTCGTCCGGACACAATGAATATTGATGAAACACTCATTGAAGCTGCTATTACGGCTAAAACAAAAGCAATAGTGCCAGTACATTACGCAGGTGTAGCTTGTGAAATGGATACAATACTCGCTATCGCAGAAAAACATGACTTGTGGGTAGTAGAAGATGCAGCACAAGGCGTAATGTCTACCTATAAAGGTAAAGCACTAGGAAGTCTTGGTCATATAGGTTGTTATAGCTTTCATGAAACTAAAAACTACTCATCGGGTGGTGAAGGTGGGGCTATTTTAATTAATGACCCTAAGCTAGTTGAACGAGCTGAGATTATACGTGAGAAAGGAACAAACCGTAGCCAATTCCTACATGGTATTGTCGATAAATACACATGGCAAGACATAGGCTCGAGCTTTTTACCAAGCGAGTTACAAGCTGCATATTTATATGCTCAACTTGAAGCCGCAGACACGATAAATAATTTCCGTTTATCAATATGGGAACGTTATTACAATAAACTGAGCCTAAAACTAAAGGCTGAACAGCTACCTCATATTCCGGATTCATTAACGCATAACGCGCATATGTTTTATATAAAATTGAGCTCAAATGAAGAGCGAAATGAATTTATTAGTTATATGAAAACGCAGGATATTACGACACCTTTTCATTATATCCCACTGCACTCAAGCCCTGCAGGAAAACAGTTTGGCGAGTTTTCAGGCAAAGATACTTATACAACGCAAGAGAGTTCAAGGCTAGTACGTTTGCCGCTGTATTATGGAATGACTACAGAAAATCAAGACAAGGTAATAAAAGCGTCTTTGGATTTCTTCCTTGAAAGCTAAAATAATTTTACAATTTGCTTTAGGCCCAATTGGTGCAGCACTTCTTGGGTTTATAACCCTGCCGTTTGTCGCTTGGTTTTTTACAGTTGAAGATGTCGGCCGTTTGACTATGCTGCAAGTGGTTTTAGGGTTAGCTGTATCCTTATTTAGTTTATCAATGCATCAAGCTTATGTTCGTGAATATCATGAAAAGACTGATAAGGAAGCTTTATTAAAATTAAGTATTCTTCCCGGTTTAGTCTTAATTACTATTGTTGCATTGATAGCCTTATTACAGCCTTACTCTATTTCTAAATTATTATTCGGGATAAATTCAAATTCGTTAACGGTTTTGTTATTTGTGGGATTGTTAGCTAGTTTTTTTATTAACTTCTTAGCACACGTAATTCGTATGCAAGAACGTGGTTTAGCATTTTCTATAACGCAGATTGCTCCTAAGTTATTTTTACTTATATTAATAAGCTTAATAATGCTTTTTGGCTTAAAAGCTGAATTTTATACGCTTATGTTGATGAATACGTTAGCGATATCGTTTTCATTAATTATATTTGCTTGGCTAACCCGAAAATCTTGGATTGCAGCTTTTACGAAGCGAATTGACACCGTATTATTAAAGGGAATGCTAACATTTAGCTTACCGCTGGTCGCTGGGGGCATTGCTTACTGGGGGGTGAGTACAATGGATAGGTTCTTCCTTAGAAGTTTGTCAGGCTTCGAAGAACTCGGTATTTATTCATTGGCAGCAGCTCTTGCTGGAGTTGTATCGGTTGTTACATCTATTTTTTCTAGCATATGGCACCCCCTTCTTTATCGTTGGGTCAAAGAGGGCTCTGAGAAAAGTAAAATCGAGTGTGTTATAGAAAATATGGTGTTATTTGTTGTGCTGATTTGGTCTTTATTTGGTTTATTATCTTTCATTATTCCTATATTTTTACCTCAGGAATACTCCGCTATAGAATATTTAATAGTAGCGTGCGTAGCTATGCCTTTATTTTACTTATTAAGCGAGGTGACAGGAGTAGGGATTGGTATAACCCGCAGAACTAACTTTTCTATGTTAGCGTCTTTTATAGCATTTGCAGTTAATGCAATTCTAAATTATCTACTAATACCTCATTATGGGGCTTCTGGAGCTGCATTAGCTTCAATCTTTGCATTTTTTATTTTTTTTACAGTAAAGACAGAATCTAGCGCCCATATATGGAAGGCCATACCAAGAGTTAAAATTTATGTATTGATGATTGGTTATGTCGCTGCTACATGCATTATGGTCATTACAAAAGCAAATGAACCGGCGCTAATGTGGATTTGGGTTTTCCTACTAATTTTGAGCTGCGTTCTATTTTCTAAAAGATTAGCAGAAACATATTTTTATTTAAAAAACTATCTAATGAAAAGGGTTTGAATGTTATTTATTTATGGTGCTTTACCAGTAGGTGGTATTGAAACGTTTTTTATGCGAATGGCTAAAGAGCGTCACAGGTTAGGGTTGCATACAACCATTCTTCTTTTGTCATTACCACACGAAAGTAACCCTGAATTATTAAACGAAATGAAAAAGTATGCAAACGTACTATTTCCTGATGATATATTTTTAAATTTAGGAAAATTTACACGCAGATTACCTCTACTCGTGCCCGTTAAAAAAAGAGCATTAGAGCGCATTTTAGAAAATGTCGATCAGATACATGCAAGCGATGGAATGCATGCACTAGTGGGATATCGCTTATCAAATATGCTAAATAAAAATATAATTGTTACGGTTGGTTTTTATCATTACATAAAGTTTTTGTGGGGCGGTGATAATGTTGCTTGGCATGAAAAAGTTAATCGCAAATTTATATTTGATTTTTTACCCGAAAAATCGCTACTTTTTTTCTCGGAAGGCAATCGCCAATTATATATAAAACATAAGCGTAAAAAATTGACTGATGCAAATACTTTTAGACTAGGTGTTATCGATAAAAAAGATATTAAAGTTTCAGGTGAAGTAAACTTACCAATAAAAATCGTAGCAATAGGGCGACTAGTTGATTTTAAAACATATAATTTTTATATGATTAAGGTCTTAAAAAATTTAAAAACGAAAGGGTTTAATGTTCAATTTGACATTTATGGTGATGGCCCTTTAAAAGCACAAATAGCTGATGAGATAAATAAGGCTGGATTGAGTGAATCTATTCATTTAAAAGGGACATTAGACTATCTAAAATTTGATGAAACAGTGAGTAATTATAATTTATTCATAGGTAGTGGTACTGCTATAATCCAAGCTGCAGCATTAGGTTTGCCAAGTATAGTAGGCGTTGAAAATGTTATAGAAGCTGAAACATATGGGTATTTTAGCGATGTTAACCAATATGAATACAATCTAAAGGGATTGGATTTAGAAATGATATCGGTTGAGACAATTATTGAAGATTATATCAATATGAATACTCAGCAAAGAAAAACCCTAATATCTAGTCATTTAGAGTGCATTGATAGTTTTACTAATGAGTCTTGTCAAAAATCAATGGATGAATTGAAATATATAACTATGCCGGCTAAAAAATTAAAATATAACCGCTGGATTTATGAATTTTCAAGAATATTAGACAGAGTTAGTATGCGTTTTAATAAAAGGCATCCTAAGTTAACTCAATTTGAAGACTTTAAACCAAACTAAATCAATGTATTATCGATTATAAAAGAGCTAACTAAATGATAAAAAAATATACTCTTAATGAACCTGCTATAAAGTTAGATTCTGATTTGGCAGGTGAATTCCCTCTCTATATATATCTATCTAAAGATAAAAAAGTACTTTTATATTCTGAATTAATTACTCAGCTACTTAATGATGAAAGAGTTGAGAAGCCATTAAAAGTATCGAATGAAGGGCTTTCTTTTTTATTGCAAAGTGGAGTTGTTCCTCCACCTTTAACGGCCTATGAAAACATATTTATTCTTGGTATTGGCGACTCTGTAAAGGTACAAACCAACAACAATGAAATTGTAATGAAATTTGAGCATAACTTCCCATTTATGAGTGATAAAAGGGAAGGTAAAGAGGCAATATCTGAACCTAAGCATGAAGATATATTAAACTTATTGGTCGAAGAAACAGTTAAAAGAATTGATCCCAATAAAAAAACATACTTATTCCATAGTGCAGGGAAAGATAGTAATAGTATTGTTTTAGCCTTATCTGAAGCTGGTATAAAAGACAATATAACGCTTGTGACTCATCGCTCTAAAGGGAATTTAGACGAGAGTATCATTAGTGAGAAAATAGCAAAGCAGCTAGGATTTTCGCATCAAGTATTACACGAAATAGATGAACTAAAAGAAGAGCACTTAGTATTTATTAAAAAATACTTTAAAGAATCTCCGTTCCCATGTGTAGATAATCTTTGCTTAGCTTATCCATTGTATAGCATGCAAATTCCAGAGTTAGTGAACGCAAATATTATCTTTGGAGATGGTAATGATAGTCATATGATAAGTCCTCCATCGCCAAAAGATGGGTTATTTATTAATATTTTGCAGTTTACATCTAAGTTTTCTTTTTTAAGAAATTTTATTGAATCTGAAAGTCATTTAAATGTTCCACTACGAACACCTTCTGAGTGGTTTGGCTCATCTGGATTTTCTTTGAAAGATAGTAATAAAATATATCCAGAGGGTATTTCTGTTTATCCGTACTGGAGCGCAGAATCTAAAAAAAGAAGGAAATGGGATTTATTTTATTTTAAATCTGATATTTACTCTACGCGTGTAATTAGCGAAAAAATGATGAGGAAGTTGTTTAATTTTTCTACTTATTTAAACGCAAATATAGTCCTTCCTTTTGCAACGAAACGTGTTGCTAAATATTTTTCAAAAGTAACTGAAAATCATCTGTTTGATAGAAAAACCTTTAAAAACAAAATGATTTTAAGAGATATTTTAAAAGAGCGAATGAACCTCGACTCCGATGAAATTGGAAAAATGGGGTGGTCATACGATACAATCTCTATTGTATTGAATAACTGGGACTTAGTTACGAAAGAAATTTACGATTGCTCTTTGTGGGAGCGTGATGAAGTAGAAAAAATAATCCATAGGCTGAGGAAAACTGTTGACAGTAAAGGGAAGTACTCTGAGTTTTCTTGTGTATTAATATATCGATTATATTTACTGTCAATGTGGAAGAATAAGAGTAAATACTTGAATGAAAAATAAAAAAATTACTTTCTTTATATCATCACTCGCAGGTGGTGGTGCTGAGGGTGTGTGTGTTACTGTCGCAAGTGGTTTAGCTGAAGCAGGTTGTGATGTAACACTTGTAATACTTACATTGAAAGATGCTGCTTATCTCGCTCGATTAAGTAAAAAAGTCAACTTAGTTGTATTAGATTTACCAAATGCTCGCAGTTCTACTTTACCTATATATAATTATTTAAAAACACATAAACCAACTAAAGTGGTTGTTTTTAATTATGAACTTAGTCTTATATTGTTACTTATTAAGCTTTTCATGAGAGTTAATGTAAAAATTATAAGTAGGAATATAAACTCACTTTCTGAAAATTCAAAAAGTGTTAAAAGGAGTTTTCGTACTTCTGTATTTTCTTTCTTACTCATGAAAATTTACAAAAGATCTGACCATATTGTTAATCAGTGTGAAGGCATGAGAACTGATTTATTATCAGTGTTTCCAAAATTAAAAAATAAAACAAGTGTTATATATAACCCTGTAAACACAACAGTCGAAAATGAAGCTGTTAATATAAAACCAAGCGAAGTGTCTAAAGGCGATTATATTTTATGTGTGGGCAGACTCGAAGATCAAAAAGCATTTCATTTTGCAATTCAGGCTTTTTCTGTCTTATCAAAAAATCATCCTAGTTTAAGGCTTAAAATAGTTGGTCAAGGAAGTTTGGAGCAGAAGTTAAAGCAACTTGTATCAGACTTTAATTTGAGTGAAAAAGTCGATTTTGAAGGCTTTCAGCAAAGCGTAATACCTTATTACTTGCATGCTAAGTTAACATTACTAACCTCTTTGTACGAAGGTTTCCCCAATACTTTAGTTGAATCTATTTCCCTAGGCACACCTGTCGTTGCATTTAATTGTAAAAGTGGTCCAAGCGAAATAATAGAACAAGGTAAGAACGGCTACCTGGTTGAGTATCAAAATATAAATAGCCTACAGGATTATTTAGACAAAGCTCTTAAATCTCCTTTTAATGGCGATGATGTTTTAAAGTCATCAGAGATATATAAAATTAAAAATATAATCCAAAGTTGGGAAGCTTTGTTAAATGAGTACTAATATCAAAAAATACAATTTTTATGATCGCTCTTTTAGGATTAACCCTAAATCACATAAGCTATTAAGTTTTTTTATAGCATTATTTTTTTGTATATTTTTAACTGCATTACCTATAGATGGGTTAGTTGATAGAGGAAACTATTTATTATACCCAGAAAGCTCACCAATCTTATTAGTAAAAAACTTTTCATCTGGGGTGTTGCCGCTATTGGTTAACGAGCCTTTGTGGTTGGTTATTAACTCATTACTTTCGTTTTTTATTTCTCCTGAAAATATCGTGAGAATAATAATTGCTTTTTCTACATTCTCTACGTTTTACTTGGTATTAAAAAATACCAATAAAAAGTATTTTTATATGGTAATGCTATTTTTATTACTACCTTTGGTGCTAAAAAACAATTTAATTCATTTACGACAAGGTTTTGGGGTAGCAATCTTTTTAATTGGGTGGTTTAGCGCTTCAAATAAAGTAAAGTATTTTTTTTATATCTGTGCTGCACTCATACATTCATCATTCATTATAATTTTGCTAGGTATTTTTGGTGTTAACTTCTTAATGTACTTAAAGCTTTCACACGGTATCAGAAGTATATTGTACGTACTTGTTGGAGTTGTTGTTGGAGCAATGGGACTTTACTTAGCGCAGTTTATTGGCGCAAGGCAGGGTGAAGAATATAGTAATGGGGCTTCGCAAAGCGCAAGTGGTCTAGGCTTTATTTATTGGAGCTTTGTTTTCATGTTATTTGTTATGCAAGGCAAAGTCTTTTTAAAATATAACACGCAAATTATATTCTTTCTAATTCTGTACCTTTCAACTTATTTTTTATTACCTGTTACAGCAAGGATATTTGAAAGTGTTGTATTGCTAGTGTTGTTAGCTTCACTTCGTTTTAAAGTAAAATATAAACGTATTTTTCAATTAGTGTTCTGTTTATATTTTTTCCTAGTTTGGAGTTTACACTTTAGGCAGGAAGGGTTCGGTTGGTTTGTTAGCTAGTTTTTCGAAAGGGTATTTATAATTGAAAGTATTACACATTATCACAGGACTTAACGATGGTGGGGCAGAAGCTGTTTTATATCGATTAGCCACCTCTAAAAACTCTACCTTTAAACATTCTGTTATATCATTAATGGATGGTGGAAAGTATGGACCTTTACTGGAAGAGGTCGGGGTTGATGTTTATTGTTTAAATATACAGCGAAGTGGATTAAATGTTTTTTTTGTCTTTAAGATTTTTAGTTTAATAAGAAAATTGAACCCGGATGCTGTACAAACCTGGATGTTTCATGGGGATTTGTTTGGTGGTCTTTTCGCTCGTTTATCTGGTTTCAAGAACATCGTTTGGGGTGTTCATCATACTACTTTAGTCAAAGGTGAGTCTAAGCGTTCTACTATTTTCGTTGCAAAAATCAATGCTTTGTTATCACATTTTGTACCCAATAAAATTATTTATTGCGCCGAAAAGTCTAGAGAAGTTCAAGAGTCTATTGGTTTTTGTACTAAAAAAGGTATTGTTGCCAGTAATGGTTATGATGTTAGTCAATATGTTTACAATGAACAATTAGGTATAGATTTTAGAGAAGAATTAAGTTTATCAAACCGCTTTTTAATTGGGCATGTTGGTCGTTATGATCCTTTGAAGGATTACAGTAATTTTTTAGCGGGTTTGGGTGTATTAAAAAAAGTACGGAAAGACTTTAAATCAATATTGGTTGGATCGTTCTTAGACGAAAAAAATCATGAGCTGAATAAATTAATTTTAAAAAATGATATAAAAAATAACGTTTTATTATGTGGGCGAAGAAGCGATATTCCATTAGTGATGAATGGCTTTGATGTGTTTGTTTTATCGTCAATTTCTGAAGCTTTTCCTAATGTTTTGAATGAAGCTATGGCTTGCGGCACTCCTTGTATTACTACTGATGTAGGCGATGCGGCCCGAATAGTTGGTGATACCGGCTGGGTTGTTCCAGCAAGAGATCCTCAAGCTTTAGCAAAGGCGATATCAGAAGCTTGGTACGAGAAAGATAATCTACCGGTACAATGGCTGGCGAGGAAAAAAGCTTGCCGCGAACGCATTGTTAATAATTTTAGCCTAGAAAAAATGGTCAGTGATTATGAAAGCGTTTGGATGGAAGGAATTAAGGTATAATTATTGAGACTATTTATTCTATCAATTTAGAAGCAGATTAGATTATACCTGGCTCTTTATTTAAAACTCTTTGTGCTCGAATTATCAAAATTTTTTTTATGGCCGTGATTTATTACATCATTTTAAATGCTAATACACGGTTTTTTTAGTGCATAAAAATTCGCTCGATATGAGCTTTGCACAACATATATTTTTAGCCAGAAAGTATATTATAATTAGAAAGCAGTAGTTTTGGCTTTATAATTATTTATATTGTTCATTTAGAGAAAGTGAAGCTTTCTTATTTTTTATTAGAGGTTAAGTTGAAAGTCGTAATTATTGGTACTGTAGCATCTTCTATTTTTGGTTTCAGAATGCCATTAATTAAAGAACTTTTGGGGAAAGGTCATAGTATACTTGTTTTTGCTATAGACTTTAACCTTGAACAAAAAAAAGAGTTACTTGCTCTTGGTGTTAGCCCTGTTGATTATCAGTTATCACGTTCTGGTTTAAATCCTTTTGCTGATTTGAAAACAATGTTAACTCTAAAGAATACGTTAAAAGAAATTAAACCGGATATTGTTCTTAGTTACTTCATGAAACCTGTTATTTATGGCTCAATAGCTGCTTACTTAGCTGGTGTACCTAAAAGAATAGCTATGCTTGAAGGTCTAGGGTACACGTATACCCCAAGTTTAAATGGGTTTTCATTTAAAAAGAAAATATTACAGTATATTCAGGGTTGCTTGTTTAGTATTAGTTTTCGAGCAACGAATGAAATAATTTTTTTGAATCCTGATGATCCAAAAGACTTGAGTAAATACGTTCTATTTTACAATTACAGCCATAAGATTAATGTTCTGGGCGGTATAGGCTTAGATATTAGTGAGTTTTCATATAGTGCTGTTGATATTACAAAACCAATCAGGTTTGTTTTTATTGCACGATTGTTAGCGGAAAAAGGTATTTATCAATTAATTGACGCTATAAAAATAGTGAAAAAAAAATATCCTACTGCAGAGCTTTTGGTACTTGGTAATCTTGATAAAGAAAGCCCTTCTAGTTTAAAAAGCAAGGAATTAGAAAGTCTTATAGAGCAAAAAATCATAGTGTATCCTGGTCATGTATCTAATGTAACCGAATGGTTGTCTGAATCTCATGTGTTTGTTTTACCTTCTTACTATCGTGAAGGGGTTCCTAGAAGTACACAGGAAGCTATGGCTATTGGCCGTCCTATTCTAACTACTGATGTCCCGGGCTGTCGTGAAACGGTTGTTGAGGGAGAGAATGGGTATATGGTACCGGCTTTCGATGTTAACTCACTAGTGGAAAAAATGAACTGGTTTATTGAGCATCCTGAGTATATTGAACCTATGGGGAAAGTAAGCCGTCGTTTGGCTGAAGAAAAATTTGATGTTCATAAAGTGAACGAAAAAATGTTACAAATAATGGGTCTATAATGAAACGTTTATTTGATTTTATAGTGGCACTGAGTGCCTTTGCTATGTTGTTACCCATTATTGTTATTGTAGCGATATTAATCCGTACTAAATTAGGTTCACCTATTTTATTTACGCAAAACCGCCCTGGTTTACACGGTAAAGTATTTAAAATGATGAAGTTTAGAAGCATGCTCGATGCCAAAGATAAGCACGGTAACTTGCTTCCAGATAACGAAAGAATGACTAAGTTTGGCGCTTTTTTACGCTCAACTAGTTTAGACGAGCTACCTGGTTTGTTTAATGTTCTTAAAGGCGATATGAGCTTAGTTGGGCCTCGGCCACTATTAGTACAATATTTACCGCTGTATAACTCAGAACAAGCTAAACGCCATAATGTAAGACCTGGTATAACAGGTTGGGCACAAGTTAACGGGCGTAATGCAATTGGCTGGGATGAAAAGTTTAAGCTCGACGTTTGGTATGTAGAAAATCAAAGCTTTTTACTCGATATGAAAATATTACTGTTAACAGTAAAAAAAGTTTTTATAAGAGAAGGCATCAGTGCTGATGGGCACGTAACTATTGAGCCTTTTAAAGGCTCTAACAATGACTAAGCCAGCTGTAAAAACGTTGGCTATTTTAGGGGCTAGCGGCCACGGTAAAATAATAGCTGATATTGCGGAGCAACTAGGTTTTAGTGTTAGCTTTTATGACGATGCCTATCCTAATAAAAAAAATATAGAGCATTGGCCTGTTATAGGTACATTTTCAGATTTACTTAATGTACCTATCACCAACATAAATGTTGCTGTTGCTATAGGTCACAATAATACTCGAGAAGTAAAAATAAAAACGTTAGCCAAAAATGGCTATACACTTCCAGCCTTAATACACCCAAGTGCGGTTATAAGTAAATATGCTCAAATAGATTTAGGGTCTGTTATAGCTGCTAATGCTGTTATTAACGCTTTTGCAGTAATAGGCCGTGGATGTATAATTAATACTTCAGCTATAATTGAGCATGATTGCAAAATAGATGACTTTACGCATATTTGTCCTGGTACAGCATTAGCTGGCGGAGTTTGCGTCGGACGAAGTAGCTGGGTAGGTATTGGAAGTAAAGTAAAACAACTTATTAATATTGGCGACAATACATTAATTGGTGCAGGTAGTTTAGTTGTCAAAGATATACCATCTGGTGTAATTGCTTATGGCTCTCCTTGCACTAAAGTTTCAGATAATAGTTAAGCCTTTTTTAAATTTTATAGGAATTGCATGTTAAATACCCCATTTTCCCCATGGCCTAGCTTTACACAAGAAGAAGCCGATGCAGTTAGCCGCGTTATTTTATCCAACAAAGTAAATTATTGGACCGGCACTGAAGGCCGTGAATTTGAAAAAGAATTTGCAAGCTGGGCTGATAGTGAATATGCCATAGCGCTAGGTAATGGCACATTAGCACTTGATCTTGCTTTAAAAGCATTAAATATAGGCGCTGGTGATGAAGTAATAACTACTCCGCGTACTTTTTTAGCATCTGCTTCAAGTATTGTTACATCTGGTGCGGCCCCTGTATTTGCGGATGTTGATCTAAATAGCCAAGCTATAACCGCCGAATCTATAAAAGCAGTATTAACGCCAAAAACTAAAGCAGTTATTGTTGTTCATTTAGCGGGTATGCCAGCTGAAATGGATGAAATAATGGCGCTCAGTAAAGAACATGGATTTTATGTAATTGAAGACTGTGCACAAGCCCATGGTGCTAAATATAAAGGTCGTTCTGTTGGAAGTATTGGTCACATAGGTGCATGGAGTTTTTGCCAAGATAAAGTAATGACTACTGGTGGCGAAGGCGGAATGGTAACGACTAACTCAAAAGAGCTATGGTCAGCCATGTGGAGCTATAAAGACCACGGGAAAAGCTTTGATGCTATTTATAATAGAGAGCACCCACCAGGTTTTAGATGGCTGCATGAAAGTTTTGGCACAAATTGGCGTATGACCGAAATGCAAGCTGCTATAGGGCGTATTCAGCTAAAGCGTATGGCTAAATGGACCGCAAAACGTCAAGCTTATGGTGCATTGCTCGACAATGCCGCAGATAGCTTTGATTGCGTAAGATTAGTTAACGTACCAAAACACATCGAACATGCTCAATATAAACATTACATGTTTATAAAACCCGAATATTTGGCTAATGATTGGAATCGAGATCGTATAGTAAACGAAATTGTGGAACGTGGTGTACCGTGTTTTCAAGGCAGTTGTTCAGAGGTTTATCTTGAAAAAGCATTTGATGATACTCCATGGAGACCTAAAAAACGTTTACCTAATGCCGTACAGTTAGGAGAAACGTCAATTATGTTTTTAGTGCACCCAACTTTAACTGAAAGCGAAATAGGTAAATCAGCTCAAATAATCAACGAAGTGCTTGTTTTAGCTTCTTTAAAATAAAAACATATACCTAACGATAACGTTTACTTACAAAAAACAACCAAATACATAAAGACTATATAAATATTTACATATAGTCTTTAACTATTAAGTTCAATAGTTGTTCATCTTGTAGTAAAATTGTAATCAATAGAATAGTAGTATCACTGCTAGCTTCAGGGAAATGTATTGTGCCTTTAAAATTTTTAGTTAATTTGCCTCGTCCTCAAAAAAGAATTATTTCTCTCCTCATCGATAGCGTATTTATAATAGTGGCTTTTTGGCTTGCTTTTTTACTAAGGCTAGACAGCACAGCAGTTTTAAAAAACACACATACTTGGATTTTACTATCAGCCGTATTGCCGCTAAGTTTATTTAGCTTTGTAAGGCTCGGGCTTTATAGAGCCGTACTACGTTATATGAATACCCAAGCTATGTGGGCAATTATTGCTGGTGTTGTACTTTCAACTGTTTATTTAACTATTTTATCTTTTTTTCTTAGTGCGCCAGTACCAAGAACAGTACCGTTTATTTATGCCAGCTTTTGTATTTTATTTGTTGGTGGTGCAAGGTTAACCGTGCGAGCTGTAGTTGGCCAAATAACTATGCGCCGCAAGGAGGGTGTAATTATATATGGGGCTGGTTCTGCTGGTCGTCAATTAGCCACTGCCTTAGCAAACGGGCCAGAATATTCACCAGTCGCTTTTATAGACGACGACCCTAAAAAGCATTTATCGTTAATCCAAGGTATTTGTGTACATGCACCGTCGCAAATTGCTGAAATAGCAAAGCAAAAGTGTGCAAATAAAATATTATTGGCACTACCAAGTACATCTCGAAGTCGTCGAAAAGAAGTCCTTAACGCAATAGAAAAGTTTAAACTACAAGTTATGACAGTTCCTGGCATGGCCGATATTGTTGCAGGGACAACGAATCTTGATGAAATCAAAGATGTTGAAATAGAAGATCTGTTGGGCCGCGATTCAGTCCAACCACGACAAGATTTAATGTCGGCAAATATAGCCAACAAAGCTGTAATGGTAACCGGCGCTGGCGGCTCTATAGGTTCAGAACTTTGTAGACAAATAATTAAGAACAGCCCGACTAAAATAGTGTTATTTGAGCTGTCTGAGTTTGCTTTATATGCTATAGAAAAAGAGTTGTCGGAGTACTGTGATACCAATAATTTAAATATAGAAGTACTACCAATATTAGGTTCAATTCAAAATAAAAAACTTGTTGAATCTACATTTTCTACCTTCAATATTCAAACTGTCTATCATGCTGCCGCATATAAACATGTACCTTTAGTTGAGCATAATGTAGTTGAAGGCGTGCGTAACAATGTTTATGGCACCTACAATGTAGCAACCGCTGCAATTTATACAAATGTAGAAACGTTTGTATTGGTTTCCACTGACAAAGCAGTACGCCCAACAAATATAATGGGCACAACTAAGCGCATGGCTGAATTAGTACTGCAAGGGCTATCTGAAATCCAAGACACAACACGCTTTACTATGGTCAGATTCGGTAATGTTTTAGGATCGTCTGGTTCTGTTGTGCCTCTGTTCAGAAAACAAATTAAAGCAGGCGGCCCAATAACACTTACTCATCAAGATATAACGCGTTACTTTATGACAATACCAGAAGCTGCCCAGTTGGTTATTCAAGCGGGTGCAATGGGAGTGGGTAGTGACGTGTTTGTACTTGATATGGGAGAGCCTGTTAAAATTAAAGATTTAGCGACTAAAATGGTTCACCTATCAGGGCTTGAAGTTAAACATGCAAAACGCCCAAATGGCGATATAGAAATTAAGTGCACAGGATTACGCCCAGGTGAAAAACTCTTTGAAGAGCTACTCATCGGAGATAACGTTATTGGAACAGACCACCCAAGAATCCTAAGTGCACAAGAAGTTAAAATGCCTTGGTCTGAGCTCGATCCATTTTTAGATAAGCTTAAGATTGCATGTGACGAGTCTGATCATCAAGAAATACGTAGGTTATTTTTAACAGCACCTACCGCTTTTTCACCCACTGATGGCATTTGTGATTTGAATTGGAAGCAAAAATTTAATAAGCAAACGAATGTTACAATTTTACCAAACGTAAGTGGCTCCTAAAGCGAATAGTTTGCTTTTTGTAGGTAATGACGTACCTACGTGTATTTTTACCCTCGGTGTATGTGATCATGTAGGCGCCTTGCTTGCTGGCGCTTTAAAAACGCAGCTTTTACGTATTTATTAAATTGCGATAACAAGCTTCACGCATACGTGGATTTTTACCCTCGGCGTATGTGGTCATGCAGGCGCCTTGCTTACTGGCGCACTAAAAGCGCAGCTTTTACGCATTTATTAATTTGCGTGAGCAAGCTTCACGCCTACGTGGATTTTTATCCTCGATGTATGTGATCATGTAGGCGCCTTGCTTGCTGGCGCACTAAAAGCGCAGCTTTTACGTATGTATTAAATTGCGTGAGCAAGCTTCACGCCTACGTGGATTATTATCCTCGGTGTATGTAACCACGTAGGCGCCTTGCTTGCTGGCGCACTAAAAGCACAGCTTTTACGTATTTATTAAATTGCGCGAGCAAGCTTCACGCCTACGAGGATTTTTACCCTCGATGTATGTGGACATGTAGGCGCCTTGCTTGCTGGCGCACTAAAAGCGCAGCTTTTACGTATTTATCAAATAGCGTGAGCAAGCTTCACGCCTACGAGGATTTTTACCCTCGGTGTATGTGATCATGTAGGCGCCTTGCTTGCTGGCGCACTAAAATCACCGCTTTTACGCATTTATTAATTTGCGTGAGCAAGCTTCACGCCTACGTGGATTTTTACCCTCGGTGTATGTGGCCTTGTAGGCGCCTTGCTTGCTGGCGCACTAAAAACGCAGCTTTTATGTATTTATCAAATTGCGCGAGCAAGCTTCACGCCTACGTAGGTTTTTACCCTCGGTGTATGGTGACCATGTAGGCGCCTTGCTTGCTGGCGCACTAAAAGCGTAGCTTTTACGTATTTATTAAATTGCGTGAGCAAGCTTCACGCCTACGTGGATTTTTACCCTCGGTGTATGTGACCATGTAGGCGCCTTGCTTGCTGGCGCACTAAAAGCGCAGCTTTTACGTATTTATCAAATAGCGTGAGCAAGCTTCACGCCTACTTGTATTTTTATCCTTGGTGTATGTGTAGGCGCCTTGCTTGCTGGCGCATTTAAAACCACTTTTACAAGTAAACACAATCCCAATATGGGTATTTCCTTATGTTGTCCACTAAGCCCGCACGTAAAGGGTTTGCCACTATATACCTCGCTTGACCTATTAAATCTTCATCATTTCTTATTTTGTGGTCATAGTAATTTGATTGCCATATCTTTCCGTGTGTACCACTATGTTTATTAAGTCTATAAGTTGTAATGTTTTTAAAATTCCTAACTAGGTTTGAAAGGTCAAGGCTACTATTTAACTGTAAAATCCAATGTATATGATCAGGCATGATTACGTAGCAGATAGTATTAAGTGAATTGTTTCTTGAAAATTTAATGAGTTCACTCGCAATTAACCGTGCACATAAAAAGTTAGCAAATAATGGCTTACGAAAATCACAACAAATTGTAATAGAGTAATAAGCGTTTACCGAAGTGCAGCGTCCTTTTAAACGTTTATGTGTGTTAGCCATATAATTAATTTCCATTTGAATAAATTAATTTGCGTGAGCAAGCTTCACGCCTACGTGGGTTTTTACCCTCGGTGTATGTGCCCATGTAGGCGCCTTGCTTGCTGGCGCACTAAAAGCGCAGCTTTTACGTATTTATTAATTTGCGAGAGCAAGCTTCACGCCTACGTGGGTTTTTATCCTTGGTGTATAGTGACCATGTAGGCGCCTTGCTTGCTGGCGCACTAAAAGCGCAGCTTTTACGTATTTATTAAATTGCGATAACAAGCTTCTCGCCTACGTGGATTTTTACCCTCGGTGTAGTAACCATGTAGGCGTCTTGCTTGCTGGCGCACTAAAAGCGCAGCTTTTACATATTTATCAAATTGCGTGAGCAAGCTTCACGCCTACGTGTATTTTTATCCTTGGTGTATGGTGAGCATGTATGCGCCTTGCTTGCTGGCGCTTTAAAAATGCAGCTTTTACGTATTTATTAAATTGCGCGAGCAAGCTTCACGCCTACGAGGATTTTTACCCTCGGTGTATGTAACCACGTAGGCGCCTTGCTTGCTGGCGCACTAAAATCACCGCTTTTACGCATTTATTAATTTGCGTGAGCAAGCTTCACGCCTACGAGGATTTTTACCCTCGGTGTATGTAACCATGTAGGCGTCTTGCTTGCTGGCGCACTAAAAGCGCAGCTTTTACGTATTTATTACACAGCGTGAGCAAGTTTCACGCCTACAATTTACCAATCTTAATTTTAACTTCACTACCTAAAACCTCTTTGTACTTTGCTGCTAACGTATTTTTTGCATCATCATCGCCATGCACAATTTTTATCAGGCTTGGCTTTTTATGCATACCCGTTACAAACTTAATTAATCCGTTTTGATCGGCATGGGCGCTGTAGCCACTAATTGTATGTACTTTGGCGTTTATAGTAATGCGAGCATCATTTATAAAAACATACCCATTACGTGGGCCATATTTTTGAATTTCGCGGCCTAACGTTTTATTACCTTGGTAACCTACAAATAATACATCGGTGGTTTTGTCATTTAAAAATCGCTCAAGATAATTAACTATTCGGCCACCAGTGAACATACCGCTTGCCGCTAATATTATGGCTGGTGTTTGCCGCGAACTTAAATAGTTAATAATAGCCAAATGCTCTTTGTGTGAATCAACCGTAGTTAGGTTTTTAAAATCGAGCGGGTGCCTACCGTTTGCAACTTTGCGTTTGGCTTCGCTATCCCATAGGTGCTTAAACTTTTTGTATTGCTCAGTAAAATTGGCTGCCATAGGGGAGTCGAGTATTACGTGAATGTCTCGCCACTTAGACTTTTTAGATGAGCTATGTATGAGTTGCTCAAGCTCGTATAGCAGCTCTTGTGTACGGCCAATACTAAAAGCAGGTACTAAAACAACGCCATTGTCGGCTACGGCGCGTTCAATAATGCTTTTTAACGTTTTAGTACGCTCTTTACGGCCTTGATGATTTTTATCACCGTAGGTTGATTCAATAACTAGAGTATCAGCTTTATAGGGCGGCTTAGGCGAAGGGAGTAGCGGGGTGTATGGCGCGCCTAAATCTCCTGAAAACACAACACGGTGTTTGTTGTTATCACTATTTGTAACATCAATTTCAACGTAGGCAGAACCTAATATATGGCCTGCACGCTGAAACCGCGCTTTAGCTTTATTGAGCCCTTTGCAAGGTAATTCAAACCACGTTTTATAATTAACAGCAACTATGCGTTTATTTAATAAGCTTAAGCAGGCAGCTATAATTTTAGGGTCGCGGGTTACACCCACTTTTAAAGCATCTTCAATTACCAAAGGTAATAAACTGGCCGATGCAATACTTGTAAAAATAGGGCCTTTAAAACCGGCTGCTAATAAATAAGGAATTCGGCCAACATGGTCAATATGGCAATGGGTAACAATAAGGGCAGTAACATGGGTAATATTAAACTCAATTGATAAATCGGCTTTAGAGTCTTCGCCTTGAAATAACCCGCAATCAATAAGCACACTTGTTTGCTCGTTAACGACTAGCTCGTGGCACGAACCAGTAACGCCGTTAACCGCTCCGTGGTGAAGTATTTGCATTGTGCTTCCTTGTCATCAATTTGTTACATTGAATTTTAAGGTAGAAGTAAAGCCATAATTATTCAAGGTTCTAACGCTTGAGCTAAATTAATAACCTCACCTTCAACATATCACCTGTAGGTGCGAATTTACTTCGCGCTCATACTTTAACTCCCAAAAAGTGAGGTATAAAACCTCACCTACAAACATGCACCAACTTGTAGGTGCGAATTTACTTCGCGCTCATGTTTTAAATCCTAAAAAAGCGAGGTATAAAACCTCACCTACAAATATGCACCAACCTGTTGATGCGAATTTACTTCGCGCTCTTACTTATATATTTATTTAAAAAATATTAATTAAATTTTTTAATAAATTTTCGCGGCTAAACTTTTGTTTAGCCCAATCTAAACATAGCTTTATAGGTACTAAACTAGCGTTAAAGCCTTTACTCCCTTTAAACTCAATAACAATATTTGTTAAAGTGAGTGGCTATTAACCGCTAAGGCTTATTTACATAAGTACTCTATGTTGGCTATAATGCCGCCGTTGTTTAGTTTGGAATTGTATTTTTTGCAATTTAGTTATGTATTAAGGGCTACTATGGAATGTTGGTATTTAGTCGTATGCAAATCTAAGCAAGAAGAGCGAGCTAAAACTAACTTGCAAAATCAAGGGATTGAAGCGTTTTACCCCCAATTAACTACCGAAAGGTTGGTTAAAGGTCGTCGGACCGTCAAACACACCGCTTTATTCCCTAATTATTTATTTGTATGCCTTGAATCAAAAAATGGTAACTTTTCTGCTGTAAAAAACACCCGTGGAATAGGCGGTTTTGTTTCTTATGGAGCAAATTATCAGTTGGTTTCTAAGCACATAATTGACCAGTTAAAAAATGAACGTGCACACACTACTGAATCACAAATACCAAAAACAGGTGATGTAGTAAGTGTGAATAACGATTCATTCAGTAATATACAAGCAATATACAAAGAGCCTGATGGCGACCTGCGCAGTATTTTACTCATTAACTTACTTAATCAAAAAATTGAAGTAAGTGTAGATAATAAAGATATTAAACAATAATAACTAAAAACGTAGCAGCGGCTTTATGCCGCGTGAATTAAAATGTAGCAGCGGTTTTACACCGCGTGAATTAAAACGTAGCAGCGGTTTTACACCGCGTGAATTAAAATGTAGCAGCGGCTTTATGCCGCGAAAAAATATTTTTATATCAGTAACTAGGAACTGTAACCTAAGGGCGGAAGCGTGCCTAAAGCACTTAAAGCTACGCGGTTAAGTTCACTTGTAGACGCGCAGCTTACTGGCGTGACGAGCAAAGCTCGTAATAGGGTTTATTCATGAAAGGGTTAAGAGCGCACTGCGCTTTAGAGAAGTAAGCAGCCATAAAGTACTTGTTTAAATGGCTTCTCATTTACTCCTCATTCGCTTCTCTTTGTGCAATAAGGCTTTAAGTGATTTATTCACAAAAAGGCCAAGAGGGCGCTGCGCTTTAGAGAAGTAAGCATCCATAAAGTACTTGTTTAAATGGCTTCTCATTTACTCCTCATTCGCTTCTCTTTGTGCAATAAGGTTTTAAGTGATTTATTCACAAAGAGGTTAAGAGCACACTGAGCTTTAAAGAAGTAAGCAGCCTAAAGCACTTGTTTAAATGGCTTCTCATTTACTCCTCATTCGCTTCTCTTTGTGCAATAAGGCTTTAAGTGATTTATTCACAAAGAGGTTAAGAGGGCGCTACGCTTTAGAGAAGTAAACAGCCTAAAGTACTTGTTTTAAATGGCTTCTCATTTACTCCTCATTCGCTTCTCTTTGTGCAATTATCAATGAGTTTATTCAAAAATAAGCTAAGAGTGCTATTCGTGTGAAAGCCCAACGGCAAAGTTTAACTCCGTGGTTAATTCACTTGTAGACGCACAGCTTGCTGGCGTGACGAGCAAAGCTCGTAATAAGGGTTATTCACAAAAGGGTTAAGAGCACACTGCGCTTTAGAGAAGTAAACAGCCATAAAGTACTTGTTTAAATGGCTTCTCATTTACTCCTCATTCGCTTCTCTTTGTGCAATAAAGCTTTAAGTGGTTAATCTGAAGAGGTCGCGGGCACTGCGCTTCAGAGAAGTAAGCAGCCATAAAGTACTTGTTTAAATGGCTTCTCATTTACTCCTCATTCGCTTCTCTTTGTGCAATAAGGCTTTAAGTGATTTATTCACAAAGAGGTTAAGAGGGCGCTGCGCTTTAGAGAAGTAAACAGCCATAAAGTACTTGTTTAAATGTCTTCTCATTTACTCCTCATTCGCTTCTCTTTGTGCAATAAAGCTTTAAGTGGTTAATCTGAAGAGGTCGCGGGCACTGCGCTTCAGAGAAGTAAGCAGCCATAAAGTACTTGTTTAAATGGCTTCTCATTCACTTCTCTTTGTGCAATTGGTGATGAATGCGTTAAGTGTTTTGCTAAAAACGGCTATCAATTAAATTTATTCATAAAGACCTTATGAAAATACTGATATAATTTCAGTGCTAATTAAAAACTTAGTAACAAAGCTTTTACAAAGCAAAGACTATTGCTTCACAATAGTGCACATGCTTTAATTAGTCGGCTAAAATACAAGTGCTCACCAAGGTTGGTGAGTAAGTGCAATATTAAAATAATTTTGGGATTCTACAATGGCGTTAAGCTGTAAATCACTCGCATCAATACTCGCAATACTAAGCATGACCGGCTGTACAATAGTACCAGGCAGCCACTTTGAAGGTATAGACTCAGGCGAGCAAACACAAAACCTCGAACAAGATCTCGAAAAAGTAAACATTCAAATAATCGACTCGCTACTAATAAATAAACAAAATCAAGCGCGTATAGCAGCTAAACCAATTTCAAGCACCGCTGGTTTAAACGTAAGTAACTACGAATACAAACTAGGTGTTGGCGACGTACTAACAATAGGCGTATGGGATCACCCTGAGCTAACAATACCTGCAGCAGTACAGCGTACCGCAGAGTTTGACGGCTTTAGAGTACAACGAGACGGCACCATTACTTACGCCTACGCACCAAATATACCCGCAGCAGGTAAAACAATAAGCCAAGTACGTAATGAGCTTGTAAAACGCCTAAGCCGAGTGATAGAAGACCCACAAGTAGACGTAAAAGTAGTTGGCTTTAGAAGCCAAAAAACTTACGTTACCGGTGAAGTAAAACAACCTGGTGTATACCCAGTAACCGAAATTCCACTTACCTTAATTGATGCCTTAAACCAAGCAGGCGGCTTAACAGAAACAGCCGACTGGCGCACAGTAACATTTACCCGTGGTGACAAAACAGAAGTTATAAAACTTGATGACTTTTATGCCCATGGTGACATTTCGCAAAACCGTTTATTGCAACATGGCGATATAGTGCATGTAAATCGTAATGATGCACAAAAAATATTTGTATTAGGTGATGTTAAAAAAGCAGGTTCAGTAACGCTTAACCGTTATGGTTTAAACTTGGCCGAAGCGCTAAGCGACTCGGGCGGCTTAAACGAAAATACAGCAGACGCTAACGGTGTATTTGTACTACGTAAAAGTGACGTAGAGCAAACCGGTATTATTGCAAACGTATACCAATTACACGCTAAAAATATAGCTGCAATGGTGTTAGCTGAGCAGTTTGAGCTACAACCGCGCGATATTGTATATGTAACATCGGCACCACTTGCCCGTTGGAACCGTGTAATTAGCTTACTATTACCGTCAATCGCTACTGTAGATAGTGTTGACGATATAACTGCAAACTAAGGGTTTTTAAAAATGTTTGATTCAGTTTTAGTTGTGTGTGCAGGCAACATTTGCCGCAGCCCAACAGGTGAGTATGTTTTAAAGAAAAAGCTTGAAGGCAAAAATATTAAAGTATCGTCTGCTGGGTTAACAGCGCTTGAAGGCAAACCAGCAGATGCAAAAGCAAAACAAATAGCACTCGCACATGGCGTTAATATGGATACTCACCAAGGCCAGCAGCTTACATCAAGCTTAGTAGCGCAAAACAGCGTAATACTAGTAATGGAAGAACGCCATTTAAACGATGTACACGCTCGTTATCCTGAGGCGCGCGGTAAAACGTTTTTACTCGGTAAGTGGATTAATAACGCTGAAATACCAGATCCGTACCGCCAAAGCCAAGAGGCTTTTGAACACGTTTATACATTAATCGACAGCGCGTGTAGCGCTTGGCAAAAGTATTTATAAGGAATGGCTAATTTAATGAATACCCAGCCGAATAACAGCGCTAGTAACGCTAATAATAAAAGCACTAATAACACACAACCAACGCAAGACATCGATTTAATGGCGCTACTTGGTGCATTGCTCGATCGCAAATATTTTATAGTAGCCGTAACTGCGCTATTTATGTTTGTTGGTGTTATTTATGCAGTATTAAGTACCCCTGTTTACCAAGCAACAGCCATGATACAAGTTGAAGACGGCGGCGCATCAGTTCCTGGTTTTGACGATATGGCAGGTATGTTCGAAAGTACATCGGCTGCAGTAACCGAAATAGAGCTACTAAAGTCGCGCAGTATAATAGGTGAAGCAGTAGACACTTTAAAGCTTGATGTAATAGCAGAGCCTAAGCTATTCCCGTTTATAGGTAGCCGAGCTTATCGTACTTTTACCCCAGTGGAAGATGGCGATTTAGCTGAGCCAAATTTTGGTGCTAACAGCTACGCATGGGGTGGTGAAAGCATAAATGTATTTAGATTTGACGTACCACGCTTTGCAATTAATCAGGGGTTTACCCTGGTAGCACAAGAAAATAATAGCCTTGCACTTTTAAATGGTGACGGCGAGCAAATATTATCGGGTAAAGTGGGCCAGGAGCTCACTAACGGTAAGTTTAACTTAACCATTCGTACTTTAAATGCACGCCCTGGTACAGAGTTTACAATTACCCGTAAAGATCGTCTAAATACTATTTTAGACTTACAAGCAGCAATTGGTGCAAGTGAAAAAGGGAAAGACTCAGGCATAATTAATTTAAGCTTACAAAGTATTAAACCAAGCTTCGCTGAAAAAGTGCTTGATAAAGTAGCCGCTATTTACGTACGCCGTAATGTTGAGCGCAATAGTGCTGAGGCGCAAAAGTCGCTGGAGTTTTTAGAAGTACAATTACCTGAAATTAAAAAACAGCTTGAATACGCAGAGCAACGCTTTAACGACTACCAAATTAAACGCCAATCAATAAACATAACGCTCGAAACACAAGGCGTGCTTGAGCAAGTTGTAAAGCTTGAAACCAAGTTACAAGAGCTAAACTTAAAGCGTTTAGATATTGGCCGAAAGTTTAAAAAAGATCACCCTTCGTACCAAGGTATACTTGAGCAAATAGAAGCGGTTGAAAGCCAAAAACAAGAGCTTGTTGGTGAGGTAGGTAACCTGCCAGAAACTCAACAAGAGCTACTACGTTTAAAGCGCGATGTTGAGGTAAGTAACCAAATTTACACGTTACTGCTTAGTAAAACACAAGAGCTTGATATAGTACGTGCTGGTACCGTAGGTAATGTACGTATTATTGACTACGCTGAGGTTAACACCAGCAAGCCAGTTAAACCTAAAAAAGCATTAATAGTGGTAATGGCCACTATGCTAGGTGGTATGTTAGCTGTGGCTATTGTGCTTATACAAAAAGCAATGCACAAAGGCGTTGAAGACCCAAGCGAAATTGAAGCGCTAGGCCTACCTGTATACGCAAGTGTACCGCACTCAGATTATCAAGATAAACTAAGTGGCTTTGCTGATCGAGCCCGTAAAAACAAAGTTAATAAGCCTAAAAGTATACTCGCACTTGATAACCCAGCCGACCTAGCAATTGAGGCACTACGTAGCTTACGTACCAGTTTGCACTTTGCGATGATGGAAGCTAAAAACAATATTATTGCCATATCGGGCCCAAGCCCAAGCGTAGGTAAATCGTTTATATCGGTTAACTTAGCAAGCGTGCTTGCGCAAAGCGGCAAAAAAGTACTTATTATTGATGCCGATATGCGCAAAGGCTACTTACAAACCCAGTTTGGTTTAAAGTGGGACGATGGCTTAAGTGATTACTTATCGGGTCGTTTAAACCTAGAACAAGTTACTAAACCGACCAAAGTTGAAGGTTTAAGTGTTATTACGCGCGGACAAATACCGCCAAACCCTTCAGAGCTATTAATGCATAGCAACTTTAGTAAGTTGGTTGAAGAAGTAAGCGCCGCTTACGACATTATAATTATCGATACTCCTCCAATTTTAGCAGTTACCGACCCTGCAATTGTAAGTGCGCATACAGGCACTACATTACTTGTAACCCGTTTTGGACAAAATCATGTGCGTGAAATAGAGCTAACTCGTAACCGTTTTGAGCAAAATGGTATTGACGTAAAAGGTGTTGTGTTTAATGGCGTAGTTAAAAAAGCAAGTAATGCATACGGATATTACGGTTATTATAACTATGAATATAAAAGTGATAAGTAATTAAATAACAAAACATCTTAAATTTTTTATTGCTGGTATATGTATTAATGAACCTAAAAATTTATTTTATAGGTATAGGTATAGGTACTTAAAGCATGTTTATTTTTAAAAATGTAGAAACTAGTTTTTTAAGCACTCACAAAAAGCTATAAAAAATTTATGAAAAATGTTCCGAATGCTAAAATATGTAATATGGATCAGCAAATATGTTAAAAAATGGAATTAAAGTAGTCATACCTGCGCGTTATGGTTCATCTAGGCTACCAGCAAAACCATTGCTTGAGCTTAATAATAAGCCACTTTTTTGGCATGTTACTCAAAGAGTTTTAGAGGCAAATGTATCTATAGAGGATATTGTTATTGCTACTGATGATCTGCGTATAGAGAAAAAAGCTAAAGAGCTAAAACTTCCTGTTGTTATGACATCAATTAATAATTCCAGCGGAACAGATCGTGTAAACGAAGTCGTAAATATATTAGGGTGGAGTGCAAATTCGTATGTAATTAATGTACAGGGAGATGAACCTTTAATACCTCCAGAGCTTATTCGTAAATTAATCAAATTTACTACTTTGAATGATAAGTTTGATATTACAACGGTTGTAACACCTATCAAGAGCTATGAGGACTTTATTGATTTAAATGTTGTTAAAGCTATTGTAACAGAACAAAACCAAGCGCTTTATTTTTCGCGTAGCCCTGCACCTTTAAATCGAGACGAACCTACAGACTTCTCTAAAGCTAAACACCATATAGGTATTTATATATACAAAGTGAGTGCACTACAAAAGTTTTGTAGCCTACCAGAATCTTTACTTGAGCAACTTGAAAAGCTTGAACAATTGCGTGCTATTAGCAATCAGTTAACTATTGGTGTAATGAATTTTAATGGTGAGGTTCATCATGGGATTGATACCGAAAAAGACTATCTAAAAATAAAAGAGTTAATGGAATAGTAATGGACACCCTACAAATAGCTAGACGCGTAATTAATATCGAAATTTCGGCACTCAATGCACTAGAGAAGCAGCTTGATCAGCAATTTGATAAGGCGGTAGATGTAATATTAAACACATCAGGTCGAGTAATCATTTGCGGTATGGGTAAATCAGGAATTATTGGAAAGAAAATTGCTGCATCATTAGCAAGTACTGGAACCCCAAGCTTTTTTATGCACCCTGGGGAGGCGTTCCATGGGGATTTAGGCATGGTTACTATTGATGATGTTTTTATTGCTATTTCTAACTCGGGTGAAACGAGTGAGGTTCTCCAGTTACTTCCATTTTTAAAAGATAATAGTAATACTATAATTGCCATGACAGGAAATTCAGAATCAACTTTAGCACTTAATGCTTTATATCATTTAAATATAGCTGTGCCAGAGGAGGCTTGCCCATTTCAATTAGCCCCAACGTCTTCTACAACGGCCTCTTTAGTAATGGGGGATGCATTAACAGTTGCTTTAATGGAGAAAAGGGGATTTCAACCAGAAAACTTTGCACGTTTTCATCCCGGTGGAAGTTTAGGTTCGCGGCTTCTGGGAAATGTAAAAGATAATATGCACTCTCAAGCGCTGCCAGTGTTGAGTGAGAGTGACTCATTCACTTCTCTTATAGCGTGTATATCGAAAGGAAAGCTTGGTCTAGCTATTATAAAAAAAGAATCAGAAATTGGTTTAATTACAGATGGTGACATTCGTAGAGCTATGGATAAATACGGAAAAAATGTATTTAATTTAACTTGTAAAGAATTGGCCAGTCTTAGCCCTTATACAATTAAAAGTCATGCAAAAATGGCCGTAGCGGTAGAGTTGATGCACGAAAAAAATATTAGTTCACTCATAGTACTAAATGACAGTGAAGTTGTTGGTGTAGTAAAAAAATAGTGAGAGACTAATTGTTAACAACGACTAAACTTAAAAATATAGTATTTAATGTAGTATATTATTTGTTAAATGTACTGTTTCCTATAATTACATACCCTTATATAACTCGAATGCTAGGGGTAGAAAATGTAGGTACAGCCAACCTAGTGATAACCGTCTCTACATATTTCGCAACACTCGCATCGCTAGGGATACCTATTTATGGAATAAGAGAAATAGCAAAATGCAAAGGAAATGATAAGCAACGAGACTTTGTTGTATCTGAATTGCTATTTTTAAATTTAATAGCAGTGTCTATTTCTTTAGTCTTATATTTTATTACTATTCATAATGTCAGCTTTATGGAAGATAATATTGTTTTATACTATTTTGCTGGGGTTAATGTTGCTTTAAGCTTATTTCAAATAGACTGGTTTTTTCAGGGGACTGAAAGATTTAAAATTTTAGCAATTAGAAATCTGATTGTGAAAGCGCTGTCGGTTGTTCTGATATTTTTATTGGTTGACAGTGATGACGATACAGATATGTTTGTCATAACTACTGTCATTGCTCTAACACTAACTAACGTAATCAATATAATAAGTCTATTGAGATGTGTTAGTTTGAAATACAGTAATTTGAACCTGAAAAAACATCTTAAGCCAATACTGTTTTTTTCTGGAACTCGTTTGGTGTCAACGATTTACACACTTTTGGATAGTGTGTTGCTTGCTATTTTATCATCAAACTATTTTGTTGGTTTATATACTACAGCGATTAAATTAATAAGAGTTTTAACTACTGCTATATCATCAGTTTCATTGGTTTTTTTTGCGGATACTGCCAGGCTGGCTAACTCGTCACAAGATGAATATACAGCTAACTTAACATCGCTATTAATGTTTCTTCTATTGCTAGTATGCCCATCGGTTTTATTCTTTTTTGTGTTTTCGTACGAAATTATCACTGTTTTTGCGGGAGAGAGTTTTTCTGGTGCAGCATTTACATTGAGAATTTTATCAATTTTAATTTTTGTTTCAATGGCCACTAATTTTATTGGTATGCAGATCTTATACGCGAAAAATCATGAGAGATTTGTTTTTATATCATTATCAATAGGTGCTTGTGTATGCGTTATTTCAAATTTAATACTAATCCCTTTAGCTAAACACAATGGCGCTGCTATATCAGCTGTTTTGACAGAATTTAGTATTTTAATGTTTCAAGTGTTTATAGTGTATAAAAATAAATTAATCTCATTTAAAAATATAAAATATAAAATATTAAAGATTCTATCTATTAATGTTTTGTTTATAGTTTTTATCTTCATAGTTTATTTATTGTTCAAAGGAATTGATACTATGTGGATGTTGATTTTATTATCCACTTTATCTTTATTTAGTTATCCGATTTTTCTTATTATATTTAAAGAGTCGACATTTTGTGCAATTAAGTCTAGGTTTTTAAAATGAAATTTATCACTACAACATTCTTTTATGACTTTGCGAGGTATTTCGATTTTATTGAAATGGAAATATTAAAAAAAATCCCAGAAAGTTCTTTTTTTAATATTAGTATTTACCCATGTTCAGAAAAATATTGGAATCGAATAGGGATTCATTCATTGCAACTTGCTCGTGATCATGATTCCGAGTGTGATGTTTATTCATATGAAAATTATAAAAGTTTAATAGATGAACTCATAAAGTTTAACTTAGAAACTCTTAAGTTGCATGGCCGGGAAAATGAAAAGCAGTATTTAATAGAGCTTGCAGTTAAGTACTTAAATAAATTAGACCCAATTTTTGAACGTGAAAAGTTTGATTACTTAATTTCTTCGGGTGAATCTAGGTTAATACCTTCTGTTGTGATTTATTTAGCTAAAAAACATGGAGTTAAAATAATATATTTTGAGCAAGGCCCATTTAATACCACTATGTTGGATACTAAAGGGGTTAATGCAAATATATCTTTTAAACCAACGTTTAAATCACTTACTGCAGAGGAAGAGACGAGGTTATCTGATTTTTTAAGTACATATAAAAATATTCCGGCAAAAAAGTTTTGGCTTGATAAAAAAAATACTCAAAGCAATAGATATGCCAAATACTTAACGTTGTTAAGTATGTATCCCCCAGCCTTACTTAGACGGTTTATTTCACTGGATTTACAGCTTGGCCCCACGTTATATGAAGGCTATATAAAGCCAAATATCACAAAGCTAAATAATAGACTTTTTAAAAAAAGAAATAACACTAATTCTACGGCCATTTCATTGGCTGATAATGATTATATTGCTCTTTATTTGCAGGTTCCCGTAGACGCGCAACTTATCTCTCATTCGCCCTATTATAATTGTTTTTATGAAATGTTGGTTGATACATTAAATGCCAAGCCTAAGCATATTAATTTGATAGTTAGAGAGCACCCTATGAATAGAGGAAAATATGATCCTCGTATTTATGAACTTATAAAACAGCGCGAAGATGTATGGCTTGAAAATGACGTATCTCTTGAAATACTAATAAAAAACTCTATGTGTTCAGTTGTTAATAATTCAGCTGTGGGAATAGAGTCCCTCTTATTTGGTGTTAATGTAGTATGTTTAGGTGAGGCTTATTATGCTGATAAAGGAATCACATATGATGTCCGAAATAATGATTACAAAGAAGTATTGAATCAAGCTATGAATACCGCTTTTGATAGTAAAAAGACAAATAGTTTTTTATATGAGTTTATATTTGATTATTTAAGTCATGGCCACTTTCAGGATGAAAACCTTAGAATACCTGAGTTTATTTTTTCAATAATGAAATAGCATGTTTTCAGTATGAATTCGCCCATAGACCTTCTAAATAGGTTTTTCAAATGTATATAAAGTTATTATTAGTATTAGTACTTAATATAAGTCATCTGATATTTCAAAGTGTTTTTGAAATGTCAGATGAAAGATCTTTGTGGATATCATCTGTCTTGGTGACATTTAACTATTTTTTAATGTTATATATTTCATTGTCAAGAGTTAATTATAATTACCTTCATCCTTTAGTTTTGTATGTTATTACATCAGGGTTGTTTATTTATAACAGGTTCTTTTTTCACTTTTTAGGTCTTAGTGATATTACAAAACCTAATTTTATGGATTTTACGGTTCTAGAACACGGTTATGTTTATTCTACTGCGTTGATACTTCAGTTATTTACAGTAGCATTTGCATCCACGTTGATTTTTTTACCTAGTTCATTTTACAAAAATAATTGGTCTTTTAAGTTAGATAATATCTACTTTAAAGTAGGTGTTATAATGTATTTTATTGGTATAGTGCCAGCTTACTATATCCAAGTGATGACCGTGTCAGAGTTTTTGAATAAAGGTTATTTATCTGTTTTTACAGATGGTATTAAGTATGAAGCTCCTGCTTTAATTAAATTTTTCGGTGTTTTTTTTAGGTTGGGTCTGTTCCTTATCTTGATTTCAATACCTCCAAAGAAAATGTTGAAGCTAATCTTAATTCTTTTTCTACCTTTTATTTTTCTGAATTTAATGATGGGTGTTAGGGGGTATTATTTTTCGTTTATTTTAGTTTTACTTTTTTATTATTATAATTTTTATTCATTAAAAAAGCTTAATTTAAAAAAATCGTTTTACTTGGTTTTTGGTGTTGTTCTGTTAGGGGATTTGATAGCAAGTTATAGGCTAGGATTAATGCCACTGGAGAATGGTTTCTCCATTTTTTATGAATTTTTCTACAATCAAGGTACATCAGTTCTCGCAGTAATTAATTCTGTCAAATATCAAGAGTTAGGTTTGATCGATGCAGGTTATATTAACTATTTTGACTTAGTAATAACACCTCAGAACCTCTTACAAGATAAAGTGGATTATTTAGTCTCATCAGCGTCTAAAGTTCGTGGTTTGAGTCTTGGCGGGAGTATATATCAGGAAGGATATTTAATTGGTGGTTTTCTACTGATATTTATATTAGGTGCTTTTTCACCGTTGGTTATATTGAGTTTGTCAGTGATTTCACAAAGGAATAGAGTTTTATTTGGTGTTTTTCTTATTATACTACCAGATATACTTTTTAGCCCGAGGTCTAGATTACTAGATTTTTTATTGAAAAATGCCGTTTATTTACTACTTTTTTTATTAATTACTTTTCTTATTGCAATACTTTTTAAAGGAAAAAAATGAAAGTTTTATTAATCGCTCCAATTGTATATGGCTTTTCTTCACAGATAGAACTGGAAATTAAGAAAAAAGGGCATGATATTGACTTCATTGATGAACATATATTAAGTAACGCGAAAATATTAAGAAAGTTAGTTATGAAGTTGCCTCATAGTATATTGATAAGATTGCATACTAAGTACTTCTTGTCGCTTTTAACTTATGAAAATAAGTATGATAGAGTTATAATAATTCGAGGTGAATACTTAGAAGGCAAAGTTATTGAAAAGTTAAAAAAACACTTCTCCCAAGCGCAATTTATAATGTACCAGTGGGATTTTAGTAAAAATTTACCTTTATTAAGTAGTCAAATAAAGCTTTTTGATAAAGCTTATAGCTTTGATAAAGATGATAGTGAATTATTTAATATAGAGCATAAGCCACTGTTTTTTAACCGGCAGTACAAAGAGCTTAATGCAAAGGAAGGCGTAACTCATGATATAAATTTTGTAGGTACTGATCACTCTAGACGATATGTATTCATAAAAGAATTTATAAATTGTAACAAAGATAATAATTTCAAATATAAAATTCACTTATTTCGGCCATTAACCTCTTTGCTTTTAGCTTTTTTAAAAAAGCCTACATTCTTTGTTGGAAAAAAAGTCAAGCACTTTAAAGTAAAACCATCTTCAGAGCATGACACTTTGCTATCTATGGCTAATTCTAAAGTTATTTTGGACATAACTCAGCCGGGTCAAAATGGATTAACGATGAGAACTTTAGAGGCTTTAGGATTACAAAAAAAATTAGTTACCACTAATCGTTCAGTTGAGCAGTATGACTTTTATAATTCAGAGAATATTAGAATCCTTGATTCTGAAAATTTATTCATAGAAAAAGAATTTGTAGATTCGCCTTATAAAAGAACTTCCAAAGAAGTTTATAATAAATACTTTATTGATAATTGGGTTGATGACTTTATTAGGTAAGCTAGATATGAATATACTTATAAATGCGACCGCTGCAAAAGAAGGTGGCGCTGAGACCATAGTTAAAAATTTCCTTGAGCATAAGAAAAATGATGGTAATGATTATTATATTTTAGCTCCATTTAATAATGACTTTAATGCTGATAATTTTTTTTGGAAAAAAAAATCAACATCAGGTTTCTATACAACTTTATTCTCGGTTTTTTTTGTCTTCTTTTATATCAAACTTTATAAATGTGAAAAAATTTATAGCTTTTCTAACGTAAATTGTTTTTTTCCAGTAAAGTTTAAAATTACATACTTCCATAACTATTTAATTCTAATATCACCAGGGCTCAAATTTAAACTATTGAGACTGACGCTTCGATTTTTCAACCAATTAAAGGCTAGTTTTGTTTTCCAAACCGATTTGGTATCTCGCGATTTTTTACATGTTATAGGTAACCCTAAATCAATTTTGATACGTTGGCCTGGAGTTAATATTGACATGGTCAATTTTACTTCAAACCTTGATACTGATACTGATACTGATACTGATACTGATACTGATACTGATAAAAAATATAAGTTTTTAATTCCAATTACTGATCTTAAAAATAAAAATAAGAATTTTGAATTAATTACAAAAATAGTTGAGAGCATGAATGCAAATAAGAATGTTTTATTTTATGTTACTGCAAATGAACCTTTAGATAATGACTATGATGAGAGGTTTATTTTCTTGGGCAAGTTAATGCCTAATACCTTCCTTAATACCTTAAAGTCCTGCGATGCAGTAATTATTACATCATATTTTGAAACAGCTTGTTTGCCACTTTTTGAAGCGTTGGCTTTCAATAAAGTGGCTTTTGTATTTAATAGAGATTACGTACAAAGTTTCATTGAAATGTTTGGTAATATCGATGGTTTAATAAGATTTGACGATGAAAAAGAGTTACTCGCTTTGTTTGAATTTAATAAATATATTCATGCTGAAAGTGAGAAAAAATTTATGATTGGGAATTGGGAATTCTAAAATGTTTAAAGATAAAATATTATTAATAACTGGTGGTACAGGTTCGTTTGGTAATGCTGTATTAAAGCGTTTTTTAGACACTGATATTAAAGAAATACGTATATTTTCTCGTGATGAAAAAAAACAAGATGATATGCGTAAAGCATTTAATAATGAAAAATTAAAATTTTATATTGGTGATGTACGCGATCCACAAAGTATTTCTACTGCTATGCGTGGCGTTGACTACGTGTTTCATGCTGCAGCTTTAAAGCAAGTGCCTTCATGTGAGTTTTACCCACTAGAAGCAGTTAAAACTAATGTGTTAGGTACTGAAAATGTACTGGAATCGGCAATTTTTCATGGCGTTAGCCGCGTTGTATGTTTGAGTACCGATAAGGCCGTATACCCAATTAACGCAATGGGTATTTCTAAGGCGATGATGGAAAAAGTGATTGTTGCTAAAAGCCGTAATTTAGAAGGCACAAACACTGTTATTTCGGGTACACGTTACGGTAACGTAATGGCTTCTCGAGGCTCTGTTATTCCTTTGTTTATTCGACAAGTAATCGAAAATACACCCATTACATTAACAGACCCTTCAATGACTCGCTTTATGATGACATTAGATGATGCCGTTGATTTAGTACTACATGCTTTTGAAAATGGCACTAATGGTGATATTTTTGTACAAAAAGCGCCTGCAGCGACTATTGAAGTGTTAACACAAGCAATACTTGAAATGATTGGCAAGCCAGAGCATAAAGTTAATGTTATTGGCACACGCCACGGTGAAAAGTTATTTGAAGCATTATGTAGCCGTGAAGAAATGTTTGTTGCGCAAGATCAAGGCGAATATTACCGAGTTCCTGCAGATAACCGCGATTTAAATTATGCACAATATACAGACGAAGGCGATAAAGATTTGTCTACTATTGAAGACTATAACTCACATAATACAGAGCGCTTAGATGTTGAAGGGATGAAGCAGCTACTGCGTAAACTTGACTTTATGCGTGATATTGAAGCAGGTAAATTAATAGTACCAGAAGGTGTGTAATGAATATTTTAGTAACTGGTGCTAATGGTTTTATTGGTCGAAACTTATGTGTGCATTTAAAAGAAGCTGGGTTTGAAAATGTTGAAAAAATCACCCGCGATAATGACGACATAAGTATTGATGAAAAAGTAAAAAATGCTGATTTTATATATCATTTAGCCGGTATAAATAGACCTAAAAATGATGATGAGTTTAAACAAGGCAATACAGATTTAACTCAAAAAATAGTAAATACACTTGTTAACAACAAGCGTAATACGCCAATTTTACTTACGTCATCAATTCAAGCTGAGTTAAATAATCCTTATGGGGTAAGTAAAGCAGGCGCAGAATCAGCTATTGCTGCTTACAGAGAAAAAACAGGTAGTGCTGCTTATATTTACAGATTACCGAATGTTTTTGGTAAGTGGTGTAGGCCTAATTATAATTCTGCAGTGGCTACCTTTTGTTATAACACAATAAACGACTTACCAATTACTGTACACAATGCTGATGCACCCCTTAGTCTTGTTTATATAGATGATGTTTGCCATGCGTTTATTAGTCTACTAAACAATACGCCTTCAGAGCCTAAAGAATATAGTCAGGTGGAGCCTGTTTACAAAACTACAGTAGGTAAAGTTGTTAGCTTATTAAGTGACTTTAAACAAAGCCGCACCTCTTTAATAACTAACAAGGTAGGCCTTGGTTTTGAGCGCGCACTTTATTCTACTTATTTAAGCTACTTTAAGCCTGAGCAATTTACTTACGATGTACCGAGTTACACTGACGAACGTGGCTCATTTAGCGAAATGCTTAAAACAACTGATTCTGGCCAGTTTTCATTTTTTACTGCACACCCAGGGATCACTCGCGGTGGGCATTATCATCATTCGAAAAATGAAAAGTTTTTAGTGTTAAAGGGCGAAGCTCGATTTAAATTTAAACAGATTGCTACTGGTGAAGAGTACGAGGTTAATACCTCAGAAGCTGTTCGTACAATAGTAGAAACAGTACCTGGTTGGACTCATGATATAACGAATGTTGGCTCAGAAGAGTTAATAGTCATGCTTTGGGCAAATGAAATATTTGACAGAGACAAGCCAGACACTGTTGCAATGGCTTTATAAAGCTGTTTTTTAAATTTCAGATTTTAAGTGAGTAAAATGAAAAAGTTAAAAGTAATGTCAGTTGTGGGAACACGACCAGAAATAATTCGTTTATCTCGAGTACTCGCTAAGCTTGATGAGCACTGTGAACATATATTAGTTCATACAGGCCAAAATTATGATTTTGAGCTTAATGAAGTATTTTTTAACGATTTAGGTGTTAGAAAGCCTGATTACTTTTTAAATGCTGCAGGTAAAAATGCTGCTGAAACAATTGGCCAAGTAATCATTAAAGTTGATGAAGTACTTGAAGAGGTTATGCCCGAGGCCATGCTTGTATTGGGTGATACAAATTCGTGTATATCAGCTATACCAGCAAAGCGCCGTAAGGTTCCTATATTTCATATGGAAGCTGGTAATCGTTGTTTTGATCAGCGAGTACCTGAAGAGACTAACCGTAAAATAGTCGATCATACTGCTGATATTAACCTTACTTACAGCACTATTGCGAGAGACTATTTGTTGGCTGAGGGAATTCCTGCTGATCGTATTATTAAAACAGGCAGCCCGATGTTTGAAGTGCTGACACATTATATGCCTCAAATTGATTCATCAAATGTATTAAAAGAGCTTGAGCTTAAAAAAGGTCAGTTTTTTGTAGTGAGTGCTCACCGAGAAGAAAACGTTGATTCTCCAAAGCAGCTTATAAACTTAGCAAATACGCTTAACGCGGTTGCTGAGCATTATGATATGCCTGTAATAATTTCGACTCACCCGCGCACAAGAAACAGAATAGAAGCACAAGGAATTGAGTTTCATAAAAATATTAGGTTATTAAAACCGTTAGGTTTTCATGATTATAATAACTTACAAAAAAATGCTAAGGCTGTACTTTCTGATAGTGGGACCATTAACGAAGAGTCTTCGATAATGAATTTTCCTGCATTGAATCTTCGTGAAGCGCATGAGCGACCTGAAGGAATGGAAGAAGCTTCGGTAATGATGGTTGGTTTAGGTGTAGAGCGTGTTATGCAAGGCTTGCAAATACTTGAGTCGCAACCAGCGGGCGAACAACGATTATTACGCCAAGTGTACGATTATAGTATGCCAAATGTAGCTGATAAGGTGGTTAGAATTATTCATTCTTATACTGACTATGTTAATCGCGTGGTTTGGAAAAAATATTAATGAAATTAGCGCTAATAATTGATGATTATTTACCAGATAGCACAAGAGTAGGCGCTAAGATGTTTCATGACTTGGCGCTTGAACTTATATCAATGGGGCATAATGTAACAGTAATTACGCCTGCTGTAGGGCAAGCAAAAAAAGTTACTGAGCAGAGTGTTGAAGGGGTTAGAGTTTGGCGCTTTAGTTCAGGCCCAATTAAAGATGTAGGCAAAGTAACTCGGGCTTTAAATGAAACTTTGCTTTCATTTAAAGCTTGGTCAGCTATTAAGGGAAATGTTAACGAGCACACATTTGATGGAGTTATTTATTACTCGCCTTCTATTTTTTTTGGTGGTTTGGTTAATAATATTAAAAAGCACTGTAAATGCCCATCTTACCTTGTATTAAGAGATTTATTCCCTCAATGGGTAATTGATGCAGGGATGATTAAAAAAGGCTCGTTAATTGAGAAATATTTTAAGTTTTTTGAACAGCGATCGTATAAAGCTGCGAATACAATTGGCTTAATGTCAGAAAAAAATATAGAAGTATTTAAGCAAAGTAACCAAGATAAGTACCCAATAGAGGTTTTGCGCAATTGGGCTGATATAAAGCCTGTTATCGCTGAGGGGGCAGATACCTCTTTTCGCTCTCAGTTACAATTACAAAACAAAATCATCTACTTTTATGGCGGTAACATTGGCCATGCGCAAGATATGGCAAACTTAATGCGCTTAGCTAAAAATATGCAGCACTGTATGCAGGCTCACTTTTTATTTATAGGCCAGGGCGATGAGGTGGAACTTATTAACCAACTTGCTGAGCAGTGGAATTTAAAAAACTATACTTATTTACCATCAGTTAATCAGAATGAATTTAAAAAAGTGTTAGCTGAAGTTGATGTAGGAATGTTTTCTTTATCGGCTGAGCATACTGCACATAACTTTCCGGGCAAGCTATTAGGGTATATGGTTCAGTCTCTTCCTATTTTAGGTAGTGTAAATAGCGGCAATGACTTAAAAATGTTAGTTAACTCAAATCAGGCTGGGTATATCACTATAAACGGTGATGATGAACAGCTATTGAAAGATGCCGTAAGTTTATATGAAAGTGCAAGCTTAAGGAAAAAAGTTGGCTGTAATGCATATGAGCTACTTAAAAATGAATTCTCGGTTACCTCAATAGCTGAAAATTTAGTAAGTAAATTAAAACAGAAAAAATAATAAAGTAGTTAAAAACTTACCTGCTCATTCTATTTGATTTATCTAATTATTCATCAAAAACGTACTTGAATTTATGTCGTAATAGATTTTTGATATAACGATTTTGTACTGTCTGTTTAAAGTTAGCTCTATTAATTTTTATTACTATTACTATATAACTCAATGATAAATCTGATTTTATCATTGAGCTAATTTGTATGTTAAGTATAAAGCTAAAAATACCTAATACCTTAGGTTGGTCTAACTTTTTCGGTAGGGCCCTTGATAAGACAAAGAATTAAAACTTTAGAGAGTGCTTATTGAAATCTCTAAACTACAACTCAACTTTTAAGTTGCATCAAATAATACTTTTAATGTTACTTAATATTACTAATAATATGCTTATTTAAAGTAAGCAGTTTAAGTGCTAGTTATTAGCTAAATACTCAAGTTTTTATTTATATTTTTAGCTCTAGTTAGCATGTTTTAAAAAATATGGATTTTATATGTTTTTAGATCTGCTTTTTACTTTTTTTATCGCTTTTGCTGTGTTGTTTTTTATGCGTAAGGTGGCGCGGCAAGTTGGTTTAGTTGATAAACCCTCAGGCCGTAAGATGCATACAGGTAATATACCTTTGGTTGGAGGAGTCGCTATATGTATTACTATAGTGCAATACATATATTCACACCCTGATATGATTAACCACGCTAATTTGTTTATGTGTTGCATTGTTGGTTTAACAGTTGTAGGTGCGTTAGACGACAGGTATGACTTGAGCGTAAAAATACGTATGCTGATACAAACTCTTATATCTATAGCAATGATTTACTTTGCTCAAGCAGAGTTGGTTTCACTTGGAGATATATTAGGGTTTGGTGACATTAGCTTGGGTTATGGTTATGTAGGTGGGCTAATTACCGTATTAGCCGTTATAGGCTGTATTAATGCTTTTAATATGGTTGATGGCATAGATGGCCTTTTAGGTGGCCTTTCGGTAGTTACATTTGGTGCGATTGGTATTTTATTGAGTATGGCTAATGAGCAAAGCTTAAGTTATTTATGCTTATTATTAGTTGTATGTATGATCCCTTATATTGTTATGAATTTGGGCCTTATAGGCCGTGAGCGTAAAGTGTTTATGGGCGATGCAGGAAGTATGATGATTGGCTTTACTGTTATTTGGTTATTAATTGGCGCAAGCCAAACCCCAGGAAACCCTATGATACGCCCAGTAACTGCATTGTGGTTAATTGCATTACCATTAATGGATATGGCTGCAATTATGATACGCCGGGTTAAGCAAGGTAAATCACCGTTTAAGCCCGACCGTGAACATTTACACCATATATGCCAACGCTTAGGTTGCTCGCCTACACAAACACTTATTTTAATATGCTCAATCGCATCTGTATTTGCAGGTGTAGGTATAATTGGCGAGATTTTTGTAATACCAGAATTTTTAATGTTTTATAGTTTTATAGTTATTTTTGCAGCTTATTTAGTTGTACTGATTAACTACTGTAAAATTATAAACTTTTTCAGACGTAAGTTAGACCTACCAGAAAAACAATATTCAGCGAGTAAGTAAAATTACTTGAGCGCGAAGTGAGTTCGCACCTACAGTTGACATATATCTTAGGTGAGGCTTTATACCTTGCTTTTATAAAGATGAATTACTTAAGTGCGAAGTGAATTCGTACCTACTGGGTGAATATATTGTAGGTGAGGTTTTACACCTCGCTTTTGTAAAGGTAAATTACTTAAGTGCGCAGTAAATTCAAATCTACAAAGAACGCCTTCATCAGAATTGTCACCCACTTTTATTTTACTATTAAGCAAAAAAACCTTAGGTGATTTACTCACAAATAAATTAAAGAGTTAATGCACTTTAAAAGCGCACTTTAGGTAAAGCTCTGAGACCGTCGAGTAATATCATTCGATTTTACATTTTGGCTAAAGCCTTTTCACTAGAGCCTAATTTATAACTCTGATAGAATCATTTTATTACTTATTAACTAATCTTAAAGGATTAATATGAAAATTGCCGTAGTAGGTACAGGCTATGTAGGCCTTTCTAACGCTATGTTGCTAGCACAACACAATGAAGTGGTTGCATTAGATATAGACGAACAAAAAATAGCGCTATTGAATGATAAAAAGTCTCCAATTGTTGATACCGAAATTAGTGAGTTTTTAACACGTAGTGACTTAAATTTTACAGCAACTACCGACAAAGTAGCAGCCTATAAAAATGCAGACTTTGTAATTATTGCTACACCAACCGATTACGATGTTGAAAATAACTATTTTAATACAAACTCAGTAGAGGCTGTAATTAAAGATGCGATAGCGCATAACCCAAATGCAGTTATGGTTATTAAATCGACGGTACCAGTTGGTTTTACGCAAGGTATAAAAGAAAAGCTCGGCATTAGTAACTTAATATTTTCGCCAGAATTTTTACGTGAAGGTAAAGCACTACACGATAATTTATACCCATCACGTATTGTTGTTGGCGAACAAAGTGAGCGTGCAAGTGTGTTTGCTAACTTACTTAAGCAAGGCGCTATAAAAGAAGATATTGAAGTACTTTTTACCGATTCAACAGAAGCCGAAGCTATTAAGTTATTCTCTAACACCTATTTAGCAATGCGTGTGGCTTATTTTAATGAGCTTGATAGCTACGCTGAAGCTCATGGCTTAAACAGTAAACAAATTATACAGGGCGTTAGTTTAGACCCTCGCATTGGTAGCCATTATAATAACCCATCGTTTGGTTACGGTGGTTACTGCTTACCAAAAGACACTAAGCAGCTGCGTGCAAACTATGCAAATGTACCTAATAACATTATTGGTGCAATTGTTGATGCTAATACTACGCGTAAGGACTTTATTGCAGACTCAATAATTAAGCGCAGCCCAAAAGTGGTTGGTGTGTATCGGTTAGTAATGAAAACTGGGTCTGATAACTTTAGAGCCTCTGCCATCCAAGGCATTATGAAGCGCATTAAAGCTAAAGGTATTGAGGTTGTAGTTTACGAACCTGTGCTTGAAGAAAGTGAGTTTTATCACTCTCGTGTAATTAAAGACTTAAACGAGTTTAAGCAAATATCTGACGTTGTTGTATCTAACCGCATGGTTGAAGAGTTGAGTGATATTGCTGACAAAGTTTATACTCGCGACTTGTTTGGTAGTGATTAATTAAAATAATAGCAGTTAGGTGAAAGGTTTATAGTTGAAATTAGTGTTTTTTGTGCGTGAGCAAGCTTCACGCCTACGACTCAGCCGTATAATTGCGATGTTGTTGTAGGCGCCTTGCTTGCTGGCGCGTTTAGGCTTTTTTCGTGCGTGCGCAAACTTTACGCCTACGACTCAGTTGTATAATTGCGATGTTGTTGTAGGCGCCTTGCTTGCTGGCGCGTTTAGGTTTTTTTCGTGCGTGCGCAAACTTCACGCCTACGGCTCAGCTGTATAATTGCGGTGTTATTGTTGTAGGCGCCTTGCTTGCTGGCGCGTTTAGGCTTTTTTCGTGCGTGCGCAAGCTTCACGCCTACGACTCAGCCGTATAATTGCGATGTTATTGTTGTAGGCGCCTTGCTTGCTGGCGCGTTTAAGCTTTTTTCGTGCGTGCTCAAACTTTACGCCTACGGCTCAGCTGTATAATTGCGGTGTTATTGTTGTAGGCGCCTTGCTTGCTGGCGCGTTAGCAAATAAGCATAGCTTTAAAAGTTAAAGGCATTGAGGTAAAAGTACGGACCTGGATAGAAGAGTCTAGGCAGTTATCAAAAATGATATCTGCTTTAATGAAAACTATTGAAACTTGGGATTAGGCTTTTAGTCTTCAACTTTCAACTTTCAACCTTCAACTTTATCAGCTTAAAGATTAGGAAATTATGAAATATTTAGTAACGGGTGCGGCTGGTTTTATTGGTGCGGCAACATGCCAAAAATTGTTAGCGGCCGGCCATGTTGTAGTTGGTATTGATAACCTTAACGACTATTACGATATAAATTTAAAACTAGCTCGTTTAGTGCAGTTTGAAAGCCATGAAGCATTCACATTTATTAAGCTTGATATAAGTGAACGCCCAGCAATGAGCGAGCTATTTAAAGCACAGAAGTTTGATAAAGTAATACATTTGGCAGCGCAAGCCGGTGTTAGGTATTCAATAGAAAACCCTGATGCTTATGCTGATTCTAATTTAGTAGGGCATTTAAACGTACTTGAAGGGTGTCGTAATAATAAAGTTAAGCACTTGGTTTATGCCTCATCTAGCTCTGTATATGGTTTAAACGAAAAAACACCGTTTGAAACAACCGACAGTGTTGATCACCCTGTGTCGTTTTATGCTGCTACTAAAAAAGCGAATGAGCTAATGGCGCATAGCTATTCTCATTTATATAGCTTACCTACAACAGGTTTACGCTTTTTTACCGTTTATGGCCCATGGGGTCGTCCTGATATGGCACCGTATATTTTTACTAAAAAAATACTTGCCGGCGACACTATTGATATAAACAACAACGGCGATATGTGGCGTGACTTTACTTACATAGATGACATAGTAGAAGGCGTTGTTCGTGCTGCTGATGTTATACCCGTTGCAAACCCTGACTGGAGAGTTGAAACAGGTTCGCCAGCTTCTAGCTCTGCGCCGTATGCGGTTTATAATATTGGCCACGGTAGCCCAATAAACCTAATGAAGTTTATTGAAGCCATTGAAGCTGAACTAGGTACTGAAGCTAAAAAGAACTTCCGTGAAATGCAAGCCGGCGATGTTTATAAAACTTATGCTGATACTACAGATTTATTTAATGCGACGGGCTATAAAGCGCAGGTTGGTGTTAAGCAAGGCGTAAGTGAGCTTATTAAGTGGTATAAAGACTTTTATAAATAAAGGTTACAATTTGTAAGTCATTTAAAAACACTGTTTTAAATTTGAGGCAGTGTTTTTTAATGTGTTTAGATTGGTTAACCTAAACACATTAAACCATTGGTGATCTAAATTTTACTGAAAGTTACTTTTTATTTACCATCCACCTATTTTTAACCTATTAACTTTAAAAATTATTAATTTATAAATAAAGGACTACCCATGAAAGCCGTTATTCCTGTTGCAGGCCTTGGTACACGTATGCTACCTATGACTAAAGCAATTCCTAAAGAAATGCTGCCAATTGTAGACAAGCCACTTATTCAATATATTGTTAGTGAATGTGTTGCTGCTGGTATTAAAGATATTGTTTTAGTAACGCATAGTTCTAAAAATGCAATTGAAAATCACTTTGATACAAGTTACGAGCTAGAAGCCACACTCGAAAAACGAGTAAAACGTGCGCTGCTTGATGAAGTCCGATCAATTTGTCCGCCAGACGTAACCGTTATGAGTGTACGCCAAGGTGAGGCGAAAGGTTTAGGCCATGCAATCTTATGTGCCAAACCTATTGTAGGTAATAACGATTTTGTAGTGTTACTTCCAGATGTAATACTTGATGCATATACAGCAGATCAAAAAACCGAAAACTTAGCTGCGATGATTAGGCGCTTTAGCGAAACACAAGCAAGCCAGATTATGCTTGAGCCTGTAGCTCAGGAGGATGTAAGTAAATACGGTATTGCCGATATTAACGGTGTGCAACTTGCCCCAGGTATGAGCGCAGCAATTAAAACAATGGTTGAAAAGCCTGCTACCGATTTAGCTCCTTCAAACCTTGCGGTTGTTGGTCGTTATGTACTTAGTAAAAACATTTGGCCATTACTTGCTAAAACGCCTGTAGGCGCAGGTGACGAAATTCAATTAACCGATGCTATTTATGCGTTAATGACACAAGAAACGGTTGAAGCATTCCATATGAGTGGCGCTTCGCACGATTGTGGCGATAAGTTGGGTTATTTAAAAGCAATTGTTGAATACTCAATGCGCGATGAAAAGCTAGGTAAAGATTTTACTCAGTATATAAATACCTTTGTTAATGGTAAAAATTAATAACATAGTTAATTTATATCCCCTAGGTGAGTTTTCATACCTCGCTTTTGGTAAAGTTAAATCACATGAGCGCGAAGTAAATTCGCACCTACAGGGGGCATATATTGTAGGTGAGGTTTTATACCTCGCTTTAGTAAAGTTAAATTACATTAGCGCGAAGTAAATTCGCACCTACAGAGGGGGGGATTGTAGGTGAGGTTTTATACCTCGCTTTTGGTAAAGTTAAGTTAGAAGAGCGCGAAGTAAATTCGCACCTACAGGGGTAAATTGTAGGTGAGGTTTTACACCTCGCTTTTGGTAAAGTTAAATCACATAAGCGCGAAATAAATTCGCACCTACAGGGTGGCATATGTTGTAGGTTAGGTTTTATACCTCGCTTTTGTAACGTTAGATTACATGAGCGCGAAGTAAATTCGCACCTACAGGGTGCATATATTGTAGGTGAGGTTTTATACTTCGCTTTTGGTAAAGTTAAATTAGATGAGTGCGAAGTAACTTCGCACCTATAGGGTGTTAAAAATTAGCAAATACACCTAACCTAGCAAATGTTTCCCCGTATACATCCTTTCCTTGATACAGCTCAGCTCCCCAACTTTTAGCGCCCATTATTGGTTTACTTAACTTGCGTGTATACGCTGTTTGCAGTTCGTAACTTTTTTTATAGCCTTCGTTTTTATTTTCAAACATACGAATAGTAGTATTTAAGCTTTCTATTTTACTTAATTGCCAATGCCAGTTTACGCTCATTGATTAGTTGCTTTTAGTCTTGCTTATCATCTGCTTAGTGGCCAATTACATCACCTAATGCTACTGGTGCAGTAATGACGCAAGAAACGGTTGAAGCGTTTCATATGAGTGGCACCTCGCACAATTGTGGCGATAAGGTGGATTGTTTAAAAGCAATAGTTGAGCTTTCAGTGCGAGATGAAAAACTAAATAAAGCTTTTTATCAGTATATAAAGGCAAAGTAGATCAAAAAATTAACATATAAAAAATCAATATACAAAAGGTATTATTAATTAGCGGCGCTGTAAGCTGTTTAAGTATTGGCGCCGCATTTATTTTAGGTGATGTTTTTAAGTTATTTTACTTTTTTATTTATTATATTTATTTTTAACGTATTTATAAAGCTAGAGTTTTCAATATATTTATACGAATAATGTGAAATAATATATGTTGTTAGTGATAGTGAAATAATAACAAAAACTTCTTTTAAGGGAGATGGATTGCTACCAAAGAAGTTAAATAATACGCCAAGCACTAAAATATGGGCTAAATAAGTAGAATAAGAGTAGTCACCAAGCTTTATTAAAAATTGCGTCAGTAAATTTTTTTCATTAAATAAGTTATTAATCAATATAAATCCAATTACTATTAAACTCGCAGATATTGTTGTATGTATAAGCCCATATCCCACAATGCCACTAAGTACAATTCCTCCCGCTATTAATGAAATCAAACCCGTTTTAAAAAGCTGTATTTCGATGATCTTATATTTTAAAAATATATAGCCAATAGCCATGCCAAAAACAAACTGCCACATTTTTGGATTCTTTATTACAGACATAGTTACATTATCAAAGCTATAAAAAACTATAGGAAATAAAAGTATAAGCGCGCAGCAGATGTAAATACCTTTTCTTTTAAATATAGCTAGACAAATAGCCAGTATAGAGTAAAACAAAACTTCATAATTAAGTGTCCAGCCAACGGTTAAAACAGGGTAAACTCCCAGTCCGGATACATTTTCATGAGGTATAAATAATAATGATTGGATTAATGTGTAAGCAGTATATTGGTTGTAAATAAAGGCGCTAGGAATTAACGCAACAGCAATAATAATGATGAAAGTGAAAAACCAATACGTAGGAAATACACGAAATAATCTTTTTATAAAAAATGACCATCCATCTGTTGAGGGTCTTGATGCAGCTAAATACATCATAAAACCACTAAGTACAAAAAAAAGGTCAACTCCAAACCCTCCTCGGCTACTCAAAAACTCACCGATTGAGCTGGTTGAATTAAAACTATGAAATATCTGCATGTAATGATGGTACACAACTAACCATGCTGCAAGAGCCCTAAGAACTTGTAAAGATTGTATTTTCAAACTGTTTTCCAATTATAATATGGGGATAACTTACTTTGGTTTAAAGCAAGTATTTAGGTATTAAAAATTGAGCTAGTGTAAGTAACTCTTGGTTTTATTTGTCATAAAAGCGATATTAGGAGTGATTTAGTAAATGTTGAATTTTATTAAATCAGCAATATCTATACTTGCAGGTTTGTAATAAACGTAAAATAAGCGGGATTGCTAGCACAACACCGATTTTTGTATTTTTTAACTAAAAATTAGCAAACACACCTAACCTAGCAAATGTTTCCCCGTATACATCCTTTCCTTGATATAGCTCAGCTCCCCAACTTTTAGCACCCATTATTGGTTTACTCAACTTACGCGTGTATGCCGTTTGTAGTTCGTAACTTGTTTTATAACTTTCGCTCTTATTTTCAAGCATGCGAATAGTGGTATTTAAACTTTCTATTTTACTTAATTGCCAATGCCAGTTTACGCTCATCGATTTAGCAGGAGTGTAGTCACTGTAGTCGTGTTCATCACCCGCCCAGTGGCCAATTACATTGCCTGAATTACGGTTGCCATCTAAATATAAGTGGTTACTATACCAGCTAACTTGCCAATTACTGTGCTCAAAACGTAGGCTGTGGTTATTAGCAATAAACGGTAAGTAAAGGCCAAAGCTATAAGCGTTATTTCTACCACCACCCAATGTATCTTCAAGTGCTACTTCACCGTAAAACTCATAAGGGAGTGCATAAATGCTATTGTTGTATGCGAATGTAATTGAGCCCAGTTGATCCCCAAGCTCATAATCTTCACCTAACTCTTGAGCGTCATCGCTATTGATATTGTCTTTACTACCAGGACTAAAAAAACCTTCAGTAAAATCTTTAATTGTAACGCTTCGCGGACCACCACCAAACTGCATTAAGCGGCTTAAGCCTATTGTTAAGTTATCGGTTGCTGCAAAACTAGTGTGCAAGCCAAATAAATATGGCTTGCCTGGTTCGTAAACTCTAGCTACACCATCCTGCCTTCCTTCTCTTAAAATTCCGCTTTGCTCTGTCATTTTACTAATAAACATATCGTAACGAATATTAAAGCTGGTTATGGGCTCTACATTGCTAAGCGTTATAGAAGGCGTTGTTTTAGCTTGTGTGCTTAAAAGCATGGCACTGTCGTTAAAAGGTGAGTACCAATGCTCACGATAACCTACATCTAGTTGCGCGTATTTATTACCAAGGTAAAAAAAGCTTTGTGTAGGTAATATTTCATCTTCGTTGGCAATGCCTGCAACACTTACACCAAAGTAACGCCCGAAGTTAGCGTAAGCACCACCTTCAACAATTAAGTTGGTTTTAGTAGTTTGGCCGCGTTGGTTAGGCAGTGTTTTATCTTTTGTGCCTGCAGCAAGCGTTACTTTTGCAAATGTACCCGCGTCGCTTTGAATGTAAGGGCTAAGCTGGTACGAAAGTGTTTGATATAGTTCTGGGTAAGTATGCCTTACTGTTTGCAGCACTCTATAAATATCGTGCGCTTTATAAGGCTTGCTCATAATATGTGTGTTTTTACTTACGGCTAAAAGTCGTTGTACTTGGTGCTCAAGTTCAGGGGCTTGATTTAAAGGTAAATAAGGTGATACGCCACCTTTAGCAACAGCATTTGCACTGATTGCCATCCCGATAAACAGTGATATTTTTTTGAGCATAATTATTCCGTTAGCAAAAATTTGTTTAAGTAAAAACGTTAACGCGAGGTTAGCAATAAACGCCTAAGTAAGGAAGAAAAAAGCGATATATTAGTGGTTAGTAATTGGTGTGTGTAAGTTGTAGGGAGTTTTTATATCTGACTTTGGTAAAGTTAAGTTAGATGAGCGCGAAGTAAATTCGCACCTACAGGAAGCATATATTGTAGGTGAGGTTTTATACCTCGCTTTGGTAAAGTTAAGTTAGATGAGCGCGAAGTAAATTCGCACCTACAGGAAGCATATGTTGTAGGTGAGGTTTTATACCTCGCTTTTGGTAAAGTTAAGTTAGATGAGCGCGAAGTAAATTCGCACCTACAGGGTACATATATCGTAGGTGAGGTTTTATACCTCGCTTTGGTAAAGTTAAGTTAGATGAGCGCGAAGTAAATTCGCACCTACAGGGTGGTATATGTTGTAGGTGAGGTTTTATACCTCGCTTTGGTAAAGTTAAGTTAGATGAGCGCGAAGTAAATTCGCACCTACATGGTGTGTATATTGTAGGTGAGGTTTTATACCTCGCTTTTTATTTTATATAAATACAATCCCAGTAAGGGTATGAAGCAATTTTATCGACAATTTTAGCCCGCAAAGGATTGGCAATAATATATCTAGCATTGTTCAGTAAATCGTTTTCATTTTTAATCATGTGATCATAGTAGTTACGTTGCCATAATTTATACATACCTAAATCGTCACGGGTTACTTTAGAACAACGGCCTTTAAATAACTTAATTACATCGGACAGCGTTTTTTTATTTCCTAATTGAATTAGCCAATGTATATGATTTGGCATAATTACAAATGCTATTGTTTTAGCTGCTTCTTGCGTTTCTATCTTTTTCATTTCTGTGATTATCAAACGATTAATATCCATAGAAATAAATATGTTTTCTCTTTTGTGCGCCACTAGTGTGATTGAGTAAAATCGATTTGTTAATGATACTCTGCCTTTTCGCAATAAATCTGAACGATACATTTTTCAGGCCTTCAGTACTTTTGTTTAAAGGTAGCAGAGGTTTCAAAATAAGAGAGCGCGAAGTAAATTCGCATCGATAGGGTGTGTATATTGTAGGTGAGGTTTTATACCTCGCTTTGGTAAAGTTAAGTTAGATGAGCGCGAAGTAAATTCGCACCTACGGGGTGGCATATATTGTCGGTGAGGTTTTATATCTGGCTTTGGTAAAATTAAATTACATAAGCGCGAAGTAAATTCGCACCTACAGGAAGCATATATTGTAGGTGAGGTTTTATACCTCGCTTTGGTAAAGTTAGGTTAGATGAGCGCGAAGTAAATTCGCACCTACAGGGTGTGTGCATGTTGTAGGTGAGGTTTTATACCTCGCTTTGGTAAAGTTAGGTTAGATGAGCGCGAAGTAAATTCGCACCTACAGGGTGTGTGCATGTTGTAGGTGAGGTTTTATACCTCGCTTTGGTAAAGTTAGGTTAGATGAGCGCGAAGTAAATTCGCACCTACAGGGTGTGTGCATGTTGTAGGTGAGGTTTTATACCTCGCTTTGGTAAAGTTAGGTTAGATGAGCGCGAAGTAAATTCGCATCGATAGGGTTGCACATATTGTAGGTGAGGTTTTACACCTCGCTTTGGTAAAGTTAAGTTAGATGAGCGCGAAGTAAATTCGCATCGATAGGGTGTGTATATGTTGTAGGTAAGGTTTTACATCTCATTTCTAAAGGTCTTATAAACAAAAACCCCGATGGTACATTGTACCATCGGGTTTTTTTAATCGTTTTAGTAAACCTAAACTTTAAATTCGTCTACCGATAAGCGAAGCTCTTCGGCCAGTTTTGCTACTTCTGAACTTGAAATATTAGTTTGGTTTGCGCCTTCGGCTGTTTGCTCTGCGATGGCTACAATCGACTCAAGGCGTTCGCTAATTTCTTGCGCTACTTGTTGTTGCTCAAGTGCGGCAGTCGAAATTTCTTCACTTACATCGTGAGCTTGCGAAACCGCAAATGTAATTGAATCAAGAGCACTACTTGCTAGGTCTGTTTGCTCAACACACGATACCGCACGTTGCTTACCTTTACTCATTGCCGTTACTGCAGCTTCTGCGCCTGTTTGTAGAGACTCAATCATTGATTGTATCTCTTGGGTCGACTCTTGAGTTTTACTCGCTAGAGAGCGTACTTCGTCTGCTACAACAGCAAAGCCTCGGCCATATTCACCAGCACGTGCAGCTTCAATTGCGGCATTTAGTGCAAGCAGGTTAGTTTGATCCGCTATGCCGCGTATTACATCTAAAATGCTGCCTATTGATGCACTATCTTGGTGTAGTTTATTAATTACTTGAGAGGCGTCGTCTACTTCACGTGCTAACTGTTCTATCGTGGCTTTATTGTTATTCGAAATACCTTTAACGCGCTCAGCTTCTTTATCAGCATTTTTAATTTCGCTAAGTGCTTGTTGAGCGCTGTTGCTAACCGTTTGCGATGTACTGCTCATTTCGGTTGTTGCCGTGGCTGCTTGTTCAACTTGTGCTTGTTGATTACGAATTGCTTGGCTTGATTCTGCGGTAATTGCAGATGTTTGTTCTGATGCTGCAGCTAACTGAGTAGAGCGCGAAATAATGCCTTTAATTAGGCTGCGTAAGTTATCAATTAAGGTGTTACAACTTTTAGATAGTTCGCCAAATTCGTCTTTAGCGCTGTCGTCTAAGCGTTGTGTCATGTCGCCACTGGCAACAATATCTAAAATTCGGTTAACTTCAGCAAGTGGTTTAGTAATGCGGCTAACAGTAATAATAGCAATCGCTACAGCTAAAAGGGTGGCTATAATCATACCAACCCACGTCCATAAGTTTGCTGAGTCTACGTCGCTGCGTACGCCTTGCTGTAATTTAAAGGCAACGTCACTTGCTTGATTAACTAACTCATCAATTTGGTTAAGTGCCATTTTGGTGGCTTGCTCTGACTGGGCAAGCTCTGATTCTGTTAGCGTAATAGAGTCAATTAATCGTTTTTTGTTTGCAGCTAAACCACTACTACCTTTTATATTGTTTTCTAAAGTATCAACATTTTCTTTTAAGCTTGAGTATAAATCGCTGTGAGTTTGCTCAATAGCCGGTTTAATTAAGGCAATGGTACGTGTTACTTCTTCTAGGTAATAGGTTTGCTCGTTTTTAACAATATCGAGTGTATTAAGCGTTTTAACAGTTAGCATATCGGTGCTGTTACTTACCACCGACATAAAGTTATTTTCTAAATTGTTTGCGGCTTGATAAGCACGAGGGTGGTTTTGCTCAAAGCCATCTATATCAATAATATCGAGTACAACAGAATTGGCATCTTCTGCACTTAGCTCTATATTTTCTAATTGTGCTTTTAATGTTTTGTTTAATGCTAGCTGTTTGCTTTTATCTTCTAACAAGCTTTCAACTGTGCTTAAAAAGCTTAAGTAGGTTTTTTCTACATTTTGGCTACTTTGATTAAGCGTTGCATCATTTTTTACTACGTCTTGAAGTTCGCGATGAAGAGTATTGAATAACTGCTTTTGCTCAAGAACTTGTTTTTTAATGGGGGCAAGTTCATTTGCAGAGGTAGTGTAAAAACTCGCTTGAGCGGCTTTACTCATTAAAATAAATTCGGCTTGTAGTTCTGAGCTTTTATTTAGTGCTGGAAGTGATAGTTGGTTCACTTTTTGAGTAGAACGGTCAATATTTGCAATTTTTATTAAGGAGTTACCACCAATTATTAATAATAATAGTGTGATAAATATAAAACCACCCCAAATACGTTGGCTTACTGTCAGGTTCATAAGATTTCCACTCAAAAGTACTTCAATTAAGACTTATCGGCGTTTGTACCAATAAGTTAAGTAATTAAAATCAATTACTTTAACTAATTTTAACTATTAATTGATAAATCTAACAGATGTATTGTTTTTTTTCAGTTTATTTAGACGAAAGGTGGGATTTTTCGATAATTACTTTTTTAGTACTTAGCTCCATTAGTGTCATGGTGTTACCCCATACACAGCCTGTATCTAAGGCGTGAACCCGTGGATTACCTGTCCTACCTTCAAGCGCGGCCCAGTGGCCAAAAATAATATCGTGTTTAGTTTTAGCAATATTAGGATGGTTAAACCAAGGGGTTAGTGTTTGGCTATCGGTTATTGCACCCTTTGCATTAAGCTCGAGTTTGTTATCACTTGTTAAAAAGCGCATGCGGGTAAAATAGTTAACTATGTATCTAAACTTTGCAAAGTCATCAAGATTGCTTGACCACTGCTCCGGGTGAGGTTGATACATGTGTTCAAAAAACGCTTTAGCATTGTTTGATTGATAACAGCTTTGTGCAAATTGCGCTTGTTTTAGCGCGTAGTCAATAGACCAGTCGGGGTTTAATCCGGCGTGAGATATAAAGCAGTTATGTTTTATAAGCTCTAAGGCCAATGGTTGGGTTTGTAAAAAAGCGATGTAATGCGCGAATTTTGGGCTTTCAAATATTGGGTTTAGTTTATCTTTTGGGTTGGTAGGTTTGTTAAGAAAGTAGCAGGCAACCATGTGAAGGTCGTGATTGCCTAAAGTGATGGTCATGCTATTTTGATGTTGATAAATGTAGTCTAAGCAGGCTAGAGAGTCTGGCCCGCGGGCAACTATGTCGCCAACTAAATAAAGGTGATCTTTGCTTGGGTTAAAATCAACACGTTGCAAAAGGGTGTTAAATTCACTAAAACACCCTTGTAAATCACCTATCGCATAATCTGCCATTTAAGTGCTTAATGCAAAATGTTAGGACAAGCCAAACGAAACACATTAATAGGCGCCTGAAACTCAGAGCCAAATTCGTTGCGTAACGTGTAATGGCCTTGCATTGTGCCTACAGGTGTATCTAAAATTGCACCGCTGGTGTATTTATAGCTTTCGCCTGGGCCAATGTCTGGCATTTCGCCAACAACGCCTTCACCTTCTACTACTACTTCTTTGCCATTTGCATCGGTAATTAACCAATAGCGGCTCAGTAATTTTGCACTACATAAACTATGGTTTTTAATCGTTACTGAGTAAGCAAATACGTATTTTTCAAGCTCAGGTTGAGATTGACCTTCTACGTAAAATGTTTCTACAGATACCTTTACAGGCGATCCAATATTACTGCTTGTTGTCATAAATCCAGTTAGCTATATCAATAAATTGTTGTAAAGATAAGCGCTCAGCACGCAGCGTTATATCAATGCCAATGCTAGTAAGCTCTTCTGCAGTTAGTAAATTACCTAAACTGTTACGCAGTGTTTTACGGCGTTGATTAAAGGCTTCTAAACACACTGTGTTTAATATTTTAACGCTTTTTGCTGTACGTTGCTCTGGCTTTTTAGGTATTAAACGTATAACAGCAGAGTCAACTTTTGGCGCTGGTTTAAAGCACTCAGGTGGTACTTCAACAACCGGCATTGCATTACAGTAGTATTGAGTCATTACGCTTAAACGGCCAAATGTTTTACTACCTGGGCCTGCTACCATGCGTTTTACTACTTCTTTTTGAAGCATAAAGTGCATGTGCTCAATATGATCTGAAAATTCAAAAAGATGAAACAATAACGGTGTCGAAATATTGTAAGGTAGATTACCAAACACTTTTAATTTTTTGTCATCGCGAACCAAGCTTGCAAAGTCAAACGTCATTGCATCGCCTTGGTTAACGGTTAATTTAGGACCCAAAAATGGGTGTTCAATTAATCGTTGCGCTAAATCTTTATCTAATTCAACAACCGTTAAATGGCCGCTTAATTCGGCTACTGGCTCAGTAATTGCGCCAAGGCCGGGGCCAATTTCTACTAGGTTGTCTTCTGGTTTAGGATCGATCGCAGAGACTATTTTATCGATAATAGATTCATCAAATAAAAAGTTTTGCCCAAAACGCTTACGAGCGCGGTGTCCTAAATGTACTTTATCGGTCATTGATTTTGTGCTTTTTCTTGGGCGAGCTTAATTGCTTCGCGGATCGCTAATTCAAAACTGCCAACGTCAGCTGTACCAGTCCCTGCTAAATCGAGTGCAGTACCGTGGTCAACTGATGTGCGGATAAATGGTAAGCCAAGGGTAATATTTACCGATTTACCAAATCCCTTGTATTTTAGCACAGGTAATCCCTGATCGTGATACATAGCAAGCACTGCATCTGCTTCAGATAGGTATTTATCTTGAAATAAGGTATCGGCCGGTAGTGGGCCAATTAAATTCATACCTTCGCTTCTAAGTATCTCAAGCGTTGGCGTGATTGTTTCTATTTCTTCACGACCTAAATGGCCATCTTCACCGGCATGCGGATTTAAACCACACACTAAAATACGTGGTTTTTCTATACCAAACTTAGTTTGTAAGTCGTGATTTAAAATACCCGCTACTTTAGTTAAACGCTCAGGTGTAATGGCGCGCGATACATACGCTAGTGGAATATGCGTGGTTACAAGTGCAACGCGTAAGCCCTCTGTTGCAAGCATCATAACTACATCAGCAGTATTTGATTGCTGCGCAAAATACTCAGTGTGCCCACTAAACGAAATGCCTGCTTTGTTAATTATGCCTTTGTGAACCGGGCCCGTAACAACTGCATCGAAGGTGCCATCCATGTTTTTTTCGCTTGCTATACGCAAGGTATCTAACACGTATTGTCCGTTACCGTCGTTTAGTATGCCAAGTTCTACATCAACCCCTAAATCAACTTGATGAATATACAAGCTGCCAGCAGGTGCTGCGATGGCGGGGGCATTATCATCAAATTTAATTAAGTTTATTGTTAAGCCTAAATGTTTTGCACGCTCTTTTAATAGTTTGCCATCGGCAATCGCTATAAGTTGAACATCCCACGCTTGCTGAGCAAGCGTGAGTAGCAAATCTGGGCCAATACCGGCGGGTTCACCCGGTGTAATAGCAATTCTTAAGGTCATATTTATTGGTCTGCTGTGAAAATTTCAACGTGAGCTTGCTCGCGCATTTCTTGCTGCCAGTTAAAACTTTCTTCCTTAAATTTACGGTTAAACAACATACCGTGAGCACGGTTACGTTTGGCTAGCTCAGTTTTATCAGCTACACGTTTACCAAGTAACTGCACAATATGCCAACCAAACTGTGTTCTAAACGGTTCGCTTATTTCGTCTTGCTTAAGAGAAAGCAAAGTATCTTTAAACGCAGGTACGTAGGTAGTTGGATCTGTCCAATCGTACTCGCCACCTTTAAGTGCAGAGCCTGGATCTTCTGAGTACTCTTTAGCTAACTTTCCAAAGTCGGCAGTTCCTGCGCGTAAGTCTTTTGCAAAGCCTGCAAGCATTGAGCGTGCTTTTTCTTCACTTAAAATAATTGAAGGTTTAATTAGTATATGGCGTGAGCGCACTTCTGTTGTTTCTACAACTTGTAGGCCACGAACATCTTGTACTTTAATGATATGAAAACCAGCACCAGAGCGAAGAGGGCCAACAATAGCGCCTTTCTTTTGGCCTTTTACTGCTTCAGCAAAAAGCGATGGCATTTCGTTAATGCCCATGTAACCAAGCTGTCCGCCTTCAAGTGCTTTAGAGCCGCTTGATGATGAAATAGCAATACGCTTAAACTCTTGGCCATCGTTTAATAGCTCAATAACTTTATCGGCACGTGTTTTTGCGCCAGCAATTTCGTCAGCGTTCGCATCGTTAGGGATATCTATTAAAATATGACCAATGTCGTACTCTTCAGCACTTTGGCCTTGGGTTTCCATAATTTTTAAAAGGTTATCAACTTCTTGCTCGCTAATATAAATACGGCGATCGACACTTGCACGTGTTACTTGCTGCGTTGTAATTTCTTTACGAATTTCTTCACGGTAAGCTTGAAAGCTTTCGCCCGAACCTTCAATAGTACGGCGTAAATCGGCAATTGTACCGCCTTGCTCTTGTGCCATGCTAGCAAGAGTTTGATCGAGTTGACTGTCTGAGATTTGTAACCCCATACGGTCAGCCATTTGTATCATAAGGGCTTGATTTACTAAACGCTCAACGGCTTGTACACGAAGAGTTTCATCTTTTGGTAATTGCTGGTTTTGTTCTTCGGCTTGCTTTTTAACACGATTAATAATGGTGTCTACTTCGCTTTTTAAAATTACGCCTTGGTTTACAACGCCAATAACTTTATCTATTTCTACTGGTGCGGCCATTGCACTTTGACAAAGGCTGGCACTTAAAACTGCTGATGTTAATAATTTTTTTAAATTCATATTCTTTTTACTACTCTTGCTGATAGTACTCTAGTTACTAAGAAAATACGGTCTACGATAGCCAAAAATACCTTGTTGTAATAATTTTTGTGCATCATAACGGCTTTTACTGCCAAGTCCTTTTAATACAAAATTCAAACTAATACCTGAATCAAAAGTTGCTTGTTCTTGGCCTATTGATTGATTTAAATCTGTTTCAATTTGGCGGTGCCCAGTAATTTGGATAGCCCAACAGCATGATTCATACTGTAATCCGCTCAATACTTCGATACTTCTGTTGTTTTCAAGATCTCGATGATAGCTTGCAATAAATTGCCATTCGTCGCTAATAGGAATACTTGTAAATACACCTGCTTGCTCGATTGTATTTCCTGAGACATCATTTGCATAGCGATGGTTCAATTGTACTAGCTGATTATTATCACCTTTATAATCAAGTGTTACATTTGACTGTACCATTTGCTTGCCATCTGTATCGTATTGAATACCTCCAGCGAGGTACCAACGGCGGTGCCAATGTAACATGGTTTGAGCTGCAAATAGTGCATTATAATTAGTGTCTGAGTTCAAGCCTTGCTCTGTTGGCTTGGCATCGTCACTTAAATAAAATATTTGGCCGGCACTAAAATTAAATACTTCTTCTTGTTTTTTATCAAATAGGCGCGTTGTAGCACCTAAAGTAAACTGATTCGCTGCTGCTATGCGGTCAACACCCGAAAAGCGCACGTCTCTAAATAAACCATAATAATCGTCTTGTAGCTTGGTTGTATCAAACAAGCCAATGTCTGACTGGTCTTTATTAGGTGTATATAAATATTGAATTTGCGGCTCTAGCGTTTGTATAGCATCTTCAAAAAAGTAAGATGCGTCGCGCTCAAAATTAAGCTGAGAATACAAACGTACTTTAGGAATAGTACGCGATACGGTATCGCTGTATTGCGTGCCTGTTAAGTTTCCGCTTTGCTTATAATTAGTTTGCAATAAGCTCACTTCAGATAAAAATGACCACGCATGCGTTGCGTAGTTGTAGCGGGCTTTTGGCTCTACGTGTACACGAGTTGCGCTGTCTATGGCCACTTCTGATGAATCATTAGTAAAATGGCTAATTTCACCTGACACACTAAAGTCAAAATTATCAAAACGCCAAGGCGCAGTTTGCGTAAAATTAACTTGTGGTATTGCAGTGTATGACTCTAAGTGATCGCCCAATACTTCAAAGTTTTGTACTTTAATATCGGTGCGCCATGTATCACCCAAATGAGTAAGTGAACCGGTACGATACAACTGAGTATCTGTTTTACTTGCGTAATTTGAGCTTAAATCGGTGATGTAGTTATCATCGCTTACATTGGTTACATCAACGTTTGCACGCCAGTTTTCACCTAGGTAGCTTTGTTGTTGCCAATGAAACATGTAGCGTTCATTCAAATCTGGCTCAGAATCATCACTATCTAAATATTCAATTCCTACTAAGCCTTCATGTTGCTCTGTTAGGTATCTAAATTCGGTTTGTAATTGTAGCCCTTTGTTAGACATATAACGAGGCGTAATAGTGGCATCAAAATTAGGTGCAATATTTAAATAGTACGGCGTAATTGTTTCAAGGCCGTATTTATCAGAGCTTGAAATAGTCGGGGTAAGTAAACCCGATTTACGGCGCTCATCTAGCGGAAATGTAAAATAAGGTAAATATAAAACCGGTGTATCGAGAATACGTAATACGGCGTTATATGTTTCGCCCCAGCCTTCTTCGCGTGAAAGGTTTATTTCGTCAGCTTCAATTTCCCACACTGGGGTGTCACTAGGGCAAGTAGTAAAGCTTGCATTCATGAGTAATAGGCCAGACTGATTAACAGTGAGCTTTTCAGCGCCGCCTTTACCTTGTTGTTCGGTTAGGCTGTAGTCGGCGCCTAACAAACTGACTTCTGAATTATTTAAATCGGCATTTAATCCGGTGCTGTTTACTTTACTTACGTAATCTTGATAAGTAATTGGCCCCGTTGCATTTAATAAACCACGCTGTTTGTCTATCAACGCAGTTTGTGCGGACAAACTCATCTTAAGGGTGTTAATATCAACATTGCCGGTAAATTCAGCGCTTTGAGTGCCAAGTAGCTCAACATCATCAGCTTGAATATCAACTTCACCAAGGTTAAGGCCTTCAAGTGGTTGCCAAGCTCTGGTTTGCATTGAAATGCCACAAAGGTTGTGTGCCAGTTCAGTTTCGGCAAGCGATGGTGCGCTAACTACGCTTAGCATCAATATGCCCCAGGTTTTGCTCATTTATCGACCTTAATACTGTGTGTTTAATATAATATACACATAATAAAGGAAAATAATGGCAATTACAGTAATTGACCTAATTAACTTAGTGAAAAATAGATATCTTATAAAATGACACGCTTTGAGAATTTACAACAATTTATAAACATACACCTTAATGCCAAGTCGCATACTTTAAACGCGATCACAGGTGATGCTAGCTTTCGCCGTTATTACCGTTTAAATCACGATAATAAGTATTTAATAGTGATGGACTCAGATCCAAAAAAAGTAAATAACGAACCTTACATTTCGCTAAATCAGGTGTTTGTTGAGCAAGGTTTTTTACTTCCTACTATTATTGCAAGTGATGAGAAACAAGGCTTTTTTGTTCTTAGTGATTTAGGGAGTACGCACCTAGCCGATATGCTTGGTGATGCAAACCGCATCGAGCACTATCAAGCGCTAATTAGTTTAAGTGCTCAATGGGCTAAAACGCCGGCAGCTTCTGCTATGCAAGCGTATAACGAAGATTTTATAACACTAGAACTTGATATATTTAGCCAGTGGTTAGTGAATGACTTTATTAATGAGCCACTAAGCGCAGAGCAAAACGTAATGTGGCAAACAAGTTCAGAGCTATTAATAAAGGCCATGCGTGAGCAACCCACTGTTACCGTTCATCGCGATTATCATAGCCGTAATATTATGAACAGTAACGGCCAGTGGGCAATTATAGATTATCAAGATGCTGTACGCGGGCCGCTTTGCTACGATTTAGTATCGCTACTACGCGATTGCTACTTTAAACTGCCTCAAAAAGAGTTAACAAGCTTGCTTGATTTTGCTTATCAAGAATTTACGGCTCAAAATTTACTGGCTGACACTCCATTCGATGAGTTTAAATATTGGTTTGATTTAACCGGGTTACAGCGCCACTTAAAAGCTGCGGGTATATTTTGTCGATTATATTTGCGCGATGGTAAAACAGGTTATTTAGATAATATTTTACCGACGCTTGATTACATTATTGAAGTAGCGGCAAATTACCCAGAGCTTAAAGCATTGAGTGAGTGGACAAAAAATATCATAGTGCCAAAAGTGACTGAAAAGTTGGCAAAGGAGCGCTCATGAAAGCGATGATTTTAGCTGCAGGGCGCGGACAACGTATGATGCCGCTCACGCAAAATATGCCAAAGCCAATGTTAAAAGTGGCACAAAAACCACTTATTGAGCACCATATAAATAACCTTAAAGCTGCCGGCATTACCGATATTGTAATAAACCTTGCGTGGCAGGGTGATAAAATAAAAGACTACTTTAAAGATGGCAGTCAATTTGGCGTAAATATACTTTATAGCCAAGAAGTTGAAGGTGGCCTTGAAACGGCCGGCGGTATTATTGAAGCGTTACCGTTGTTGGGTGGCTCGTTCATTGTAGTAAATGGCGATGTATACACCGACTATGGTGTAAGTTCGCTAATGCAACTTCATTTACAACCCGGTGAGGCGCACATAGTGCTTATAGAAAACCCGCCACACAATCCAGATGGCGACTTTGCATTGAGCCATTTATCGGCCGAGAGTCAAAAATATACCTTTTCGGGGATTGGCCGGTATCAGGCTGATTTTTTTAAAGGATTAACGCAAGGTATTCGCCCTTTAGGGCCTATTTTACGTGAAAAGCTAAATGAACATTTAGTCTCTACTGAGCTCTATATAGGGCAGTGGGATGATATTGGTACACCAGAGCGTTTAAACCAATTAAACAAGCGCCTTGAGGCGTAACAACTCAATTTTTAAGAAGGCAGTATTATAGATGTGGGGAAAAATTCTCGGTTTTTGTTTTGGCTTTATGTTTGGCAAAATATTTGGTGCCATTTTAGGTTTATACCTAGGTCATTTATTTGATAAAAGCTTAAAAAATAACTTTGATAAAGCAGGCGGCTTTTCTAGCTTATTTAGTGGTGACGATGTTCACGAGCGCCAAGCTTTATTCTTTTCAAGCTGCTTTGCTGTCATGGGGCACATTGCAAAATCGAACGGTCGAGTCAGCGAAGTACATATAAAAGCGGCTAACTTGTTTATGGATGAAATGGGCTTAAAGGGCGAAGAACGCCGCGAAGCACAACATGCATTTCAGTCAGGTAAAGAGAGCGACTTTTCACTTAAAGAAACAGTACACGATTTTAAAGAACGCTTTGCTAAACGAAACGATCTAATACAGTTGTTTTTAGAAATACAAATTCAAATGGCGTTTTCTGACGGGGTATTAGCCGAACAAGAAAAGCAATTATTAGCAGAAGTAAGTAAACAGCTAGGCATTTCTAAAACACACTTTGCATTTGTATTAAAGCGCTACCAAGCAGAGTTTAACTTTAGAAAGCAACAACAGCGCTTTAATCAGCAGCAACAAAACCAAGGTCAAAGTAGTAGTTACCGTGAAGGTTCTGGCCACCATGTACCGCCAAATAATAATATGAACCGTGCGCAAGCATTGGCGTTATTAGGCTTAAGTAGCGATGCAACGCAGCGTGATATAAAAGTAGCGTACCGTAAACTTATGTCGCAACATCATCCAGATAAATTAGTATCGCAAGGTTTACCAAAGCACATGATGGAACTGGCTGTTAAAAAGAGCCAAGATATTCAAGCTGCTTATGAGTATTTAAAAAAGTCGGCGTAAAAAACCGTCTATTTCTTTTGTTAGGCGTGCGTGTTGATCGGGTTGATCGCGCAGGCCAAACAACTGGCGTTGGCGGTAATCAAATTTTGCATTTCGGTCAACCCAGCGCTGACGATTTTTAAGGCTCATTAAAATGTCTGTGCTGTCATTTGCATAGTAAATATCAAGTAAGGCGGGTGTAACAAGTGATGCTGTTTGGCTCAAGCTTTCGTTACGCTTGGTATTAGGTAAGTAACTACTTAAACTGATAAATGCCTCAACTCTCTCGTCCGGAAAATCTGCATAGTACTCCAACAACACACCCGCACTCGTGCCTTGTGCTATAACCACTATATTATTCGAATCTTCCATAGCGGTTTGATACAGCGCATTAAAGCGAGAAATGAGATTTATTTTATAGTTATCAAGTATGTCGTCGGTTACTTTTTCAATTGCATTAACGTAATGAGGTTCTTCTTTTATTTTTGCAGGCTGCGGTTGTGCGTTTGCTGTTGTGTCGGATGATGCAGGTTCCTCGGCGTTACTCGGCGCAGCTTCGGTTTCGCTGGGCGTTGTTTTTGCCATTTTACTAGTTTGCCAATCAATGTCGGGCACTGTCATTGCGTAGGTGCTGTAACCTAAATTATTAAGCTCTTTGCGCAAGTAGCTCATACCTGAATTATTGGTAGGTGAAGAGTGCCAATCGGGTATAAGTATTACGATACCTCTAAAATTACTACTCATATACTCGCTGTAAAGGCTTAAAAATTCTGTTTCACCCGCCAATATAGGCTTTATTTCATCGCTTGGAAGTAGTCGCTCAATGTCGCTATTTTCAATGCTTGATAGATTAGGTGGAGCAATATGTTCAGCCGCGCTGATGGGGTTAGCTAAAAGTAGGGCACAGCTGAGCTGTATATAAAAAGCCCCTTTTAAAAACCGTGTAAATAGCATAACGCACCTAACTAATGACAATTAGTTAGGTATCGGCAAGGTTATCTAAAAGTTTAATGTATAGAGCGAATTAGCTAGTAAATTTAAACCTGTTAAAACTCTAATTCGGCTTCAAAAGTAAGTACTTGCTCAGTTACAGGGTGCTTTAATTGCAGCATTTGTGCATGTAATTGTAAGCGAGGAGCGGCAGCAAGTGCCTCTTTGTGGGCGTAAAGTCTATCACCTAAAATAGGATGACCAAGGCTTAACATATGCACACGTAGTTGATGCGAGCGACCAGTGATGGGAGTTAGCTCTACACGGGTTGCATTTTCTTCACGCTCAAGTATTTTGAAATGCGTAAGCGAAGGTTTACCTCTGTCGTGATCAACCATTTGTTTTGGGCGATTAGGCCAATCACAAATAAGGGGTAAATCTACTGATCCTGTTTCAGCTTCAAGTTGTCCGTATACACGTGCTATGTAACGTTTAGCTGTTTCGCGCTCTTGAAACTGCATACTTAAATGTCTGTGTGCTGCTTTATTCATGGCAAGGCACAGTATGCCAGAAGTCGCCATATCTAAGCGGTGCACTATTCTTGCTGTTGGAAAAACACGATTAACACGATTAATTAAGCTGTCGGCATGTTTAGGATCTTTACCTGGGACAGTTAATAACTCACTTGGTTTATTAACTAGCAGTAAGTCGTCATCCTGAAAAAGTATTGTTAAATACGGGCTCATAGGGGGATTGTAGTTAACTAACACGGCCGACCTTAGTAATTTTGAAGGGCACTATTTTAGTGGAGCAAGGGAATAGGCTCAAGTAAAAGTTTGGCTATATTGTTTTAGTTAGGGCGTGTTGAACGTTGGTGGTTGAATTTGCAGTAGTATGTTTGGTTTTTAGGCAAGGCAGAGCCTATGTAGTGTGGTTATTCCCCATAATTAGGCGATAACGCAGCATAAATGCCAAACATGCTCTGCCCTTTGGGTTCTTTCTAGGGGCGATTAACTCTTTGTTGCTCGATTTTTACTTAGCCCACTAGGTTACAAACCTCGCGCCGCGATTAAATCGCCCCTAGATTGAACAAATTTCAATCCACAAAGTTCAACACGCCCTAGTATATCCAAACTTAGGCTCCTTTAAAGCGCTTTTATAACTTAATTTCTTGCGCTGTTAATAATCGATATTCACCACTGGCCAAGTTTTCATCTAGGGTAATTTCCGCAATCTGCTCGCGATGCAGCTCAACTACTTTGTTGTCTACCGCGTAAAGCATACGCTTAACTTGATGATACTTACCTTCACTTATTGATAAACGCAGTCCGTAATTAGCAAGTCGTTCGGCAATAGCTGGGCGGGTTAAATCTTTTTCGTTATGCAGCATGACACCTGTTCGTAATTGCTCAAGCGCTTCATCGGTAATAGGCTCTTGGGTCTCGACTAGGTAGGTTTTAAATTTATTGCTTTTAGGTGACGTAATTTTATGTGACCAATCGCCATCATTAGTAATAATAACTAACCCTGTGGTATCTATATCAAGACGACCTGCTACGTGAAAGTCGCTCATATTTGGCTCATCAAGTAAGTCAAAAACAGTTTTATGTAGCTCGTCACTGTTAGCACATACATAGCCAACAGGTTTATTTAGCATGTAATAGCGCTTACCTAAAAATACCAAAGGCGTACCTTGGTGCAGTACTTCATCTTGCTGGGCTAGCTGAAAATTATGTGATGTGATTACTTCGCTATTAACGCTTACTTCTTTTCGCTTTATACTCGCGCGGGCTTGCGTGCGCGGTATTTCAGCTAAGTGGCTAATAAATTTATCTAAGCGGCAAGGGAATTTCATTTTGGTTCACATTTTTAGTCGGCTACAATGGGCGCGATTATAGCCGATAGTGAAATACCATGACAGTGCACAGCACACAAATTTTAAGCCTTTACCAAGCAAAAATAGACACGGGTGAACTGTGTTTTGATGCTGCGCAGCAAAATGCAGTGGAAGCTTTAAATACGCTAACCGAGCAACTTCAAGCTCACACATCATGGTGGCAAAAAGCGCCCTTAATAAAAGGCGTTTATTTATATGGACCTGTAGGACGAGGTAAATCTATGTTGATGGATTTATTTTATAAAAACCTACCTACTGAGCAAAAGCAGCGACTGCATTTTCATCATTTTATAGCGCAAGTGCATGCCCAACTTTCGCAGCTACAAGGTCAAAAAAATCCACTAATCCTAATTGCAAAACAGTGGGCTAAAAATATTCGAGTACTGTGTTTTGACGAGTTTTTTGTGAGCGACATTGGCGATGCTATGGTTATGGCGAGATTGTTCAATGCATTGTTTGAACAAGGTGTTGTGCTGGTGGCCACATCGAACGCAAAGCCAGAGCAGCTTTATTACAACGGCCTGCAACGAGCGCGATTTTTACCTACTATCGATTTAATTAATAACCATTGCCATATAATTAACGTGGCGGGGGAGGACGATCACCGCTTTAGATACGGTAAAAATAGTCGTCACTATTTTATTAATTTATCAAATCACGATTTTGAAAATGAGTTTTTAGTTTCTTATGCAGAGGTAACATATAGAAATACAATTAGTGTACATGGCCGCAATTTACCTTATTTATTAAAAGCAGATCACGCCTTGATGATTGATTTTATGGCGCTATGCTCAGGCCCACGCAGTGCTAGCGATTATATGTTTTTAGCAACGCAATTTGATGTGTTATATGTATCGAACGTGCCACAAATGGGTGTTAAAGCAACGGGCAAAGTTATTGTTCACGGTATAGAAGATAGCTACCAACGCGAAAAACAAACGCTTGATGAGCACATCTTTGACGACGAAGCACGGCGCTTTATTGCATTAGTAGATGAGTTTTACGATTGCCATAAGTTACTGGTGATAAATGCCGAAATCGACATTGAACATTTATATAAAGGTAAAAAGTTGAGCTTTGAATATGCACGCACGCAATCACGCATAGTCGAAATGCAAAATTGGTAACGCTTTAATATATATTGTAAACGAGCTTGCTCACGTGAGAAGCGTGAGCTTCTTTTTAGCCTCTTTGTGAATAAATCACTTAAAAACTTATTGCACAAAGAGAAGTAAAATAGAAGTAAATGAGAAGACATAAAACAATAGTAATTATGTATTTTTACTTCTCTAAAGCGCAGCTCACTTTTAGCCTCTTCGTGAGCAAATCACTTAAAAACTTATTGCACAAAGAGAAGCGAATGAGGAGTAAATGAGAAGACATAGAACATATAAATTACGAGCTTTGCTCGTCACGCCAGCAAGCTGTGCGTCTACAAGTCAGTTTAACCACAGCGTCAAATTTTACCGGTAGGCGTTTAGCTTGCTCACGCGAAAAGCGCAGCTTTTAATATACATAACTGATTACTTTGCTACTTATTGGTTTCTCTAAAGCGAAGCGCCCTCTAAACCTCTTTGTGAATAAATCACTTAAGATCTTATTGCACAAAGAGGAGTAAATGAGAAAAAATTAAAGCATAGAAATTACGAGCTTTGCCCATCACGCCAGCAAGCTGTGTCTACAAGTCAGTTTAACCACAGCGTCAAATTTTACCGGTAGGCGTTTAGCTTGCTCACGCGAAAAGCGCAGCTTTTAATATACATAACTGATTACTTTGCTACTTATTGGTTTCTCTAAAGCGAAGCGCCCTCTAAACCTCTTTGTGAATAAATCACTTAAGATCTTATTGCACAAAGAGGAGTAAATGAGAAAAAATTAAAGCATAGAAATTACGAGCTTTGCCCATCACGCCAGCAAGCTGTGTCTACAAGAAAGTTTAACCACGGCTTAAACTTACCCCTCTTGGCGCACTATATTCTCAAGGGCGCGAATATTAGTAATTAAGTCTTGGCGTTGTGGGTTAGCTTGTAATGCTTTTCTAAGATGCTTTAGCGCGCTCGAGTAGTCTTTAGAATCAATCGCTATTTGCGATAACCCAAGCCATGCAGATAGTTGATAGTCAGGCAGAGCCTGTGCGCGTACATACATTAATCTAGCTTGGGTAAGCTGATTTTTACTGCGATAAATACTTGCTAAACTAAGTAAAGCATCACCTAAATTCGGGTTTATTTTAAGTGCGTTATTTAAGCTTTTAAGAGCACGTTTAGTATTACCTTGTTGCATAGCAATTTGTGCGCTGTATACAGAAAACTGGGCCTGTTCATCACGGGGTAGCTGCTTAGTTAATCTTTTTGCGCTGCCTATTAGATCTTTAGCTAAATCCCATTTTTGTTGAGATACAAGCCAGCCTAAAGTTTGCATGGTGGTATTAATAACCTCAACTTGTTGTTTTTTATTAGCCTGTTTTAAACCTTGCTTTAATAAATCAACAGCGCGTTCACTGCTGCCTTCACTTAAATGTAGCTGGGCTGCTAAAAGCTGGTTGCTGGTATCTTTAGGGTTGAGTTTTAAGGCCACTTCAATAGCAGCAAGCGCTTGCTTTTTTTGATCAAGTTGTAACGCTATTTGTGCACGTTGCAGCCAAAGTTCAGCTTTATCAGGGCTTTTATTAAGTAATTCTTTTAGTAATGCACTTGCCTGACTTAAATCACCCGATTCAATTAACGCAAACAATAGCCCTTGTTGATATTGGCTTGTTTCTGGCGCTAGCATCAGTGCTTGGCGGTACGCCGCTACTGCGCTCCAAGGTTGGCTATGCTGCACGTGTATATAAGCAAGTTGCGCATAACTTTGTGCATCAGCCTGACCAAGTTCAATAGTGCGTACTAAGTGTGTTTGTGCTTTGTCATACTTTGCTTGTTGCATGTATAAAAGGCTCAAACCTTGGTGTGCTTTTACTAAATCAGGTGAAGCTTTTAAACACGCTAAGTAAGCTTGTTCAGCGTTATTAAAGTCTTTTGTTGAAAGTAAAACTTGTGCACGTAATAAGTTTAAAGCAGTGCTATCTTGGCTTATATCACGGCCTTTAAATAGCGCAGCAACTTCACTGTAATTACCAGCTTGCAATAGTGGTTGTACTTGGCGAGCAAAACCGCGCTCGGTCGGCTCAATAAGGACCTCTGTAGGGCCTAGTAATTTATTATTTATAGCCAACTGCCATGTTGGATCGCTAGGCGATAAAGTTACTTTTAGTGGCGCACTTTTTAATGGCGTACTAGCAGCACTAGCATGCACGCTAGTTACACCTAATAAAGGGAATGAGCACATTAAAGTAGTGATAACTGCGCGAGTTAATGGTTTTAGCGTTTTAAATATATTCATGTTTTTCATTTTAATAGGCTTAAGGTTTAAATTCGATTGGCCAAATAAAGCGAGCGCGTACGGTTTCACCTTCTTTTTTAGGTGCACTAAAGCGGCTTTGTTTAATAATTTTGTCGATAGCTGGTTTAAGTTCAGGATATGGATTTTGTACTATCTCAATTAAACTTACCTTGCCACTTTCATCAATAAATACATCGAGTTTTACAGTAAATACATCAACACCTCGGCGGGTTAAGCTTTTTGGTAAAACGGCCTTGACGGGAGTAAGCAAAGTGGGGAGACCATCGAGTTGATTTAAGCTAAATGCATCCCAATTTACACTCATTGATTGCCATTGTGGCGCGCTTACTTTTACGCTAGGTGTATCGGGTTTTACAATACTTAAATTGCTGTTGATCTTAATTTTTACGGCTTGAATAGACGCGCCTGCACCTTCTACCGCTAAGCTTTGCATTGGCTCACTTGTTTGCTGTTGCGATATTGATGGCGGAGGAGGAGGTGGCAGTGCCACCATGGCAATCTCACGTACAACCACTTTGTCTTGCATATGGTGTTCGGCAAGTTGCCCAAGCCATAAAAGTAGTAATGCAGCACTAAGCACAATGAGGCTAAGGCCAAATGCAAAAAGTGGATGGCGATTGTTTTTTGTTTTTTGTAGCGAGTTAGCTGCGTGCATATTATTGCTTGGTCGCTAAGTTAACTTGCGCCGCGCCTGCCAGCTTTGCTTCGTCAATTACTTGAACAAGTAACTCAGTAGGTACTGTTTTATCAGCTTGAATAACCACCGGGCGTTGTTGCTGTTTTAACATTTGCTCGACACTACTACGTACACCAGCAACACCAATTTGGCTGCCATCAAAAAATACTTGTTGAGAGTCGGTTATTGCTAAAAATATAACTTGCTGCTCAAGACGACTGGCCGATACGGCTTGTGGTTTATCAACTTCAACGCCGCTTTCACGTACAAATACGGTTGTAACAATAAAAAATATTAGCAATATAAATACTACATCAAGTAGCGGCGACATATCGATATGTTGCCCCGTTTCTTGCTCTAGCTTGTGCTTTAATCGTGATTGCATAGTGTTACCCTAACTGTTTACTTAACGTATGTAATTTAGGATTACGCTGCGAATACGCTAAGTAAGCTTGCATTAACCACGCGGGAATAGCGCACACAAGGCCCAATTGAGTTGTTAGTAATGCATCACCAATGGCGTCACTCATTAATTCGTTATGGCCCAGCGCCATTACTTTAAATGTATCAAGCAAACCAACAATGGTGCCTAATAAACCAAGTAGCGGAAGAGCGGCAGTTAAAATAGAGCTAACCTCTTGCCAATAACCTTTGCGCTGCGCTTGGTATTGTTTAAGGTGCAGCAAGTCATGAAAAATTAACTGGTATACAAATAAAGCGAGTAAAAGAATACACCAGCAAATAGGGTTACTAACGATTTTCTCAAACATTGGTTTCTCCTTTTTCTAGTTGACTTAGCTGTAATGCAAAGCCTTCGAGCTGGCTGTAGTACGCTTTTGCTTTACGTGATAGCAATGCATTTAATACCAATGCAGGGATGGCAACGACTAAACCCAATTCGGTTGTTATAAGTGCTTGTGCGATACCGCCCGATACAACTTCTGGGTCACCTGAGCCAAACAAGGTCATCATTTTAAATGTTTCGATCATGCCGCTAACAGTGCCTAATAACCCGAGTAATGGGGCTACTGCTGCAGTAACAGCGATTGCACCAATAAAGTTATCGAGTTTATGCTTATCATGAATTAACTGATTAAATAATTGATCGTCTCGTACTTGGCCTTTTTCGCTTTGCAGCGTTAAGTTAAATAACTGCTGCTGCATACCTGCGAATTCACTGCTATTTTCAGCTTTAAAAAATTGCTGTAATTGCATTTGAGAGTGCATTTTAATTTTACTTAAACGTAGTAGCTGTGCCGCTTTTAATAGCGCAATGGTTAGTGCAAAGCAGGCAAATAAAATAATAGGGATAGCCCATAAACCGCCTTTTTCTAGGTGTTCAAGCGGGCTTTCTTGTTGGGCTTGGCTAGTTACTAAGTGCGTTAAACTAGGATCAAAAGTAAGTAATATTGAGCCAACACCGTTTTGCTTTAAAGTATTATCGAGTGGGTTGTCGTCACTTGTAGATTGCACTAACGCTACTTTTAATGCATTAGATTCATCATCCAAATTTAATAACCCCATAAGTTTAGGTGTTTGCGTACTAAACCATGCAACAGGGCCTACTTGAAGGGTATTAGCTTGGCTTAATTCGCCATTACTTAGCACAACCGATTGTTTTTTAAACTGTGGATAAAGTGCCTGTTCTTGATTATTAATTTGCGATATAACGCGGCTTAATAACTCGCTCTGATTATTAGTCGCGTTGTTATTGCCTGAACCATTGCCTGCATTATTACCGGTACTATTGCTGGTATTTTGGCGCACAAAACGGCTAAGTAAGTTTAATTGATATTGCTGTTGCTGTTGCCAAGTGTCTAATCGGGTTTGTAACTGATCGAGGCTTAATGTGTTTTCGTCAGCTAGGCGGCGATTAACGGCTGCTTGTTCGCGTAATTTACTGAGCGATTGCTGCTTGGTAAAAATTTGCTTTGCAAGGGTAGCTTGCTCTTTTGAAATACTATTTTGAGTTTTATTTAGAGTATGTTGCGCTGTTTTAATATCACCTAAAATACTTTGTTTAGCATCATCACTGCTCCCAGCAAAAGAAATGTTTGCACTAAAAAGTAACACTGTGGCGCTAAATACTTTAATTATGCGCATAATAGCCATTATTTAGCCCCTTGCAGGTTTTTATTTACATAACTTAATGTTGGGAGTGTTACCCAATCAGCAGCGCGCTTTTTTTGCTGTACCGCAATACCCAGTGCAACTTGCTCAGCATTAATGCTTGGGTCAAATTCCCACTGCCAACCTAAATCACTTGGAAAACCAATACCTACGTAACTTAAATCTTCGCTTACAAACCATGCTTGAGCTGCACCTAAGTAAAGCTGCTTTACCCATACTTCTTGCCCGTCAGGATGCTTAATAGCCATTTCGTGAATTGAAATACGTTGTTGAAAATCATTAAGTAGAGTCAGCATTTTTAGCGCTGTTTGTAATTTGTCAGTTGTACTGAGCTGTGAGTCGCTTAAATCACCAGTGTTTTTCCAACTACTTAAAAGTGGCGGGGGGAGTTGCACTTGTAATGAAAGTAATTGCTGAGAAATACGTGCTAGTTGATCATTTAATTGCTGTTGATCATTTTCAAGTTCTGATTGCTTAGTAACAAGTTGTTCGCGTTTTTGGGCAAGCTCACTGGTGCTTTTTTTTCTACGCTGATTAAGCTCGCTAAGTTGCTGCTGCTCAGCATTTAGAAGCGTTAAGGTTTGCTCCATGCTGCTTTTTCGTTCAAGCCAATGAGTATTTAATTCTGTGTTTTGATTTTCTATTTGTAGCCATTTATTAACGAGTTGTTCTAGCTCACTAACAGTGTCGGCCTTTACTGCCATGGTGCTACAAAGCGCGATAACTACGCTAATTGGTTTAATTAAGCTTCGCATTACTTAACAACAATCCTGAAAGTTACGACAAGCAATTACAGGGACGTAATTACTGTTAATTTTTGAGTGTGTATACAATATAGGAATTTACATAACAATGCAATTGATAATAGTTATCGTTTACATTGCGTTGTTTGAGTGGTAGGATTTCGCCGAAATTAAATATGTACCTTAAATTAACAATAGTTAAGTGCTTAATAAAAACTACGGAGTAACCATGAGTAAGCCATCGAATAAAGGGAATGCCTACATAAAGCCAATTGCAGCGGTTGTTACGGCAACGCTTTCAACTTGGGCAAGTGCACAGGATGTTCAAGAACTATCGGTAACTAAAGCAGAAACTAAAACTGAGTCTAGCTATGTTGTTGAAAAATCAACGTCGCATAAATACACTCAACCGCTACTCGATACAGCTAAAACTGTAACGGTAATTAACCAAGCGGTAATGAAAGATAGAAACGTAGATAGCTTACGTGATGCTTTACGCAATGTGTCTGGTATTTCTTTAGCAGCAGGTGAGGGTGGTTCACCTACTGGCGACAGCATGTCGATTCGTGGTTTTAGTGCTACAAATGATATTTTTGTAGATGGTATTCGTGATGTTGCAGGTTACACACGTGATATTTACAACATTGAAGCCGTTGAAGTTGCAAAAGGCCCAGGCTCAGCAGTTTCTGGTCGTGGCGCAACAGGTGGTAGTGTTAATTTAGAAAGTAAAAAGGCGAAGTTAGACAGCTTTAACGACGTTTCGCTACGTTTAGGCACAGAAAACGATTACCGTGGTCGTTTTGATACTAACATTCAGGTAAACGACACAAGCGCACTACGTATAAACCTTCTTACTGATAAAGGTGATGTTGCAGGTCGTGACCATATTGAAAACGAAACAAATGCTGTTGCGCTTGCATTTGCAACAGGACTTGGTACAAACAGCCGTTTTGATTTAAACCTAGAGTATCAACGCCAAGACAATTTACCAGATTACGGTATTCCTTGGGTTTACAGTGATACACCAGTAGCTGAACTTGCAGATAGCGCGCGCTCTCCTTCTCCTGTCGATTTTGATAACTTTTACGGTAATATTTATCGTGATTACGAAGATATTGAAGCCTACTCAACAACAGCTCGTTATGAGTATGATTTTTCTCAAAATACTACGTTACGTGTTCAAGGTCGTTTAGGTAAAGTTAAACGTGAATCAGTAACAACTGCACCGCGTTATTTCTCGGTTACAACAGATACTGACATTACCTTTGCAGATGAAAAAACACGTGATACAGAAAATTCACTTGCTGCACTTCAAGTTGATTTAATTGGTAACTATGAATTTGCTGGCTTTACTCACGACGTAGTAGTGGGTGTTGAACTTGCAAACGAAACGTTTACACGCCATAACTTTGTTGCAACTACGCCTGATAACCTAATTGAAGATGGAATACGCAACGACTTATACAATCCTGATGCAACAATTGCATTTACGGGTGTGTACGGCCGTGACGGTACAAGCATTGAAGCTAAAGCTAAAAACCAAGCTATTTATGCATTTGATACAGTGACACTTAACAAGCAATGGGAAGTTACAGGCGGAATTCGCTTTGATAGCTTCACTACGGATTATCACAACGATTACAATGATCCAAGCGCTTTAATTTCTACAAGTGACGACTTATTTAGCTGGAATGCAGCTGTAGTTTATAAACCTACAGAAAACGGCAGTGTATATTTAGGCGCAGGTAATTCATTCAATCCATCAGCGGAAAGCCTAACGGTATCTACGCGTTCAAATGCAGCTGATTTAGACGCAGAAGAAAGCCGTAGTTATGAATTAGGAACTAAATGGAGCCTAATGGATGGTCGCCTGCAAACTAATGCTGCACTTTTCCGTACTGAAAAAACCAATGCCCGTACTGATGACCCATTTGCAGATAGCTCAAGTGACGAAATACTCGGTGGTGAGCAGCGCGTTCAAGGTTTAGAGCTTTCAGCAACGGGCCTAATTACTAAAGAGTGGACTGTAATTGCTTCATACACTTACCAAGATAGCGAAGTAACTGAAGCATTAGGCGACGACGCAACTCAAATTGGTAACGAGCTTGCACGTACGCCTAAAAATAGCGCGAGTGTTTGGACTACGTACGATATGTCGGATAAATTATCGTTTGGTTTAGGTGCGCAATATGTAGGTGAGCGTTACAACGGGACTACGTCAACACGTTCTCGTGCGCCAGGTTATACTATTTTTGACCTGATGGTTGCGTATGACATATCAAAAGATTTGAGCCTGCAGTTTAATGGTGAAAACTTAGGTGATAAAGATTACGTTGATCAGTTAGGTGGTGGACACTTTGTACCAGGTGATGGTCGTAAGTTTAGCTTAACAGCGAGCTACTCTTTCTAAGAGTAAAATAAGTACGGCATAAAAGGGCAGAGTTAACTCTGCCCTTAATTATTTGATGGAAATGTGAGAGGGCGCACATGCTAGTTAAAATTCCAGAGCTACTAACTAAAGAAGAAGTGGCTTATTGTCATGAGGTTTTGCTTAAAGCCCAGTGGGCCGATGGCAGTATTACCGCAGGGCATCAATCAACCAAAGCAAAAAATAACTTACAGCTACCTGAAAATAGCCCTGAATGCCAAGAGCTTGGCGACATTATTATGGCGGCACTTGCGCGTAGTAATTTGTTTATGTCGGCAGCGCTCCCCGCAAAAATTTTTCCTCCGCTTTTTAACTGTTATCAAGGTGGGCAATCGTTTGGTGTGCATGTAGATAATGCGATTAGACAAGTGCCGGGTACGCCAGTAAAAATTCGTACAGATGTATCAATGACGTTATTTATTAATGACCCCGAAGACTATGAGGGCGGTGAACTTGTTATTGAAGACACTTATGGCTCACATAGCGTAAAGCTGCCAGCAGGCAGTATGGTGTTGTACCCTTCAACGAGTTTACATCATGTAATGCCCGTAACGAGTGGGCGTAGATTAGCCTCATTCTTTTGGCTACAGAGCATTATTAACAGCGACGAAAAACGTGGTTTGTTATTTGATTTAGATATGTCGATTCAAAGTTTGCGCAGCAAAGTAGAAGATAGCCCAGAGATTATTCAATTAACAGGGGTTTATCATAACTTGCTAAGACAGTGGGCGCAGACATAACGAAGATGCTCGTTATTGAATATTAGATATAAGTAATGAAAAGCTGCGCTTTTCGCGTGAGCAAGCTTCACGCCTACAGGCAAAACTTAACGCGGTGGTTAAATTACGTGTAGACGCACAGCTTGCTGGCGAGACGCGCGAAGCTCGTAATTTCTATGCTTTGGTCTTTTCTCATTTACTCCTCTTTTACTTCTCTTTGTGCAATAAGGTTTTAAGTGATTTATTCACAAAGAGGCTAAGAGGTCGCTGCGCTTTAGAGAAGCCAAAAGTAGGTAACAAGCAGTTTTAAATGTTAAAAGCTGCGCTTTTCGCGTGAGCAAGCTAAACGCCTACAGCCAAAACTTAACGCTGTGGTTAAATTACTTGTAGACGCGCAGCTTGCTGGCGTGACGAGCGAAGCTCGTAATTTCTATGTTTTCTGACTTGCCCTTTTTACTTAACCCTTATAACCGTTAGGGTTATTTGACTGCCAACGCCATGTATCTTGCATCATTTCATCAATACCGCGCACTGCTTCCCAGCCAAGTTCATTAAGTGCTTTTTCTGGCGCTGCATAACACGCTGCAATATCACCAGGGCGGCGAGGTGAAACCTGATAGGGTACAGCCTGATCGCTTGCTTTAATAAATGCATTAACCATTTGTAGTACAGAGTAACCGTTACCAGTACCTAGGTTATAAACTAATGCACCCGTGCTGCTGGCAATTTTATCAAGCGCTTTTAAATGACCAATAGCTAAATCTACAACGTGTATATAGTCGCGTACACCTGTGCCATCAATTGTGTCGTAGTCATCACCAAATACAGCGAGCTGCTTTAATTTACCTACCGCTACTTGTGCGATAAACGGTAAAAGGTTATTTGGAATACCATTAGGATCTTCACCAATTAAGCCCGACTCATGTGCACCCACTGGGTTAAAGTAACGCAAAATAGCAAACGCAAAGCGCTCATCTGATTTGGCGATATCTTGTAGCATCATCTCAACCATCAGCTTAGATGTGCCGTACGGGTTAGTAGTACCGCCTACAGGGAAGTCTTCTTTAATCGGTAAGCTTGCAGGGTCGCCGTATACCGTGGCTGACGAGCTAAATACTAATTTAAATACACCAGCATCGCGCATTGCATCAACAAGCGTAAGCGTACCTTGTACATTGTTTTGATAGTACTCAATGGGCTTTGCAACCGACTCGCCCACTGATTTTAAGCCCGCAAAATGTATAACACTATCAACCGTGTGTTTTGCAAATACTGAATCTAAAAAGAATTTATCGAGAATATCGCCTTGGTAAAAAGTGGCCTCTTTGCCTGTAATATTCTTTACGCGCGCAAGTGATTCTTGTGATGAGTTACTTAAATTATCAATAACAACAACATCGTTACCTTGCTGTAAAAGTTCTAAAACAGTGTGCGAGCCAATATAGCCAGCGCCACCGGTTACTAAAATAGTCATGAAAGCTCCGTGGGTACCTTTTATCAATTGAGTTAATTTCACCATAAATAGAGGTGATTTACATGCTTTATCTGTAATTTCTATAGTTTAAATAACATCTTTTTTTAATAACGGTAAATTAAGTACTTTTGATTACATTTCACTCAGTACAAGTAACACTTTATACGTAAGATTAAGTTATAGTTAATAAACAAGTGCTAAAATGAGTCTAGTAATAGCTAATGCTAGGTTTACTCCAATCTACACTTTTGTGATTGGTCTACCTCTTTGGAGAAAGATATGAATTTAGTTAAAAAAATAGCAACAACAATGTGTATCGCATTACCTGCGCTTGCCCATGCTGGTGAGTCTGTTGTTAAATGGCATGACTTTAATGATTATCGTGATGTGCGAGCGTCAAACCAAACAAAGAGCTCATATCATAAAAGTGTGGCAGCAAGTTTCGAAAAGCATATGGCTAAACTAGCCGAGCAATTGCCAAAAGACTATAAATTAAAGGTAGAGTTTACAGATTTAGATTTAGCAGGTGATGTGCGTTATGGCGGTATGGACGAAATTCGTGTAGTAAAACCAATTTATTTTCCACGCATTAAGTTAAATTATTCGTTAACCGATAACGACGGTACAGTGCTAAGTAAAGATACTGATGTGGAGCTTAAAGATATGGGCTTTATGGATAAAATTAAAATGGGCCGCGACGAATCATTTTATTACGAAAAACGCTTATTAACAGAGTGGTTTGGTGAACAAATATTACCAAGTTTAGATTAACTGAAAATAAAAATGCCGCTAAATAGCGGCATTTTTATTTTTAAGCTTTACTTAAAAGTAGCTAACAACGTGAGTATTTGTTGTAACTTAATAACGGTTGTTTTCAGTTTTTCTTCTTCAAAACCATCGTTAGATAAGCTTTCAACATCAGCGGCTACGTCAAGTACGTAAGGCTTAAAACGTTTAGCTTCAAAGCTAAAGCCAGAATCGGCAGTAAATAAGGCTTTAAACTTACCGTGACCTTGCTGTTGAAGCTCGTCGAGTTTTTTGTCAGCATCAAGTGCCTGACGGTAAACAATTTTTAAGTTGGCATTGAGTTGTTCAATAATAGAATCCATGGTTTTCCTAAAGCTTTGCACTGCATTGCCGACATAATACTTGGATTACATTTAAAAGTCAGGTTTGTTATATGAATATATCAGGCACAAGTTTACCCGCTGTTTCTGGCTCAGGCCAAGGCAGTGAGCTTTACAGCGCTGCTTTATCTAAAAAGCAGCAATTAGCAGATGGCGCGGCGGCTCTTGCACTTATTGAAGGTGCTGCACAATCGTCAAGTGCGCAAACACCGGCTAAATCGGTAACTGCATCATTGGGTAACAACGTAAATATATACGTTTAAATTAGCTTAAGATCGATAGGTGTTTTGCTTTTTTGACCACCGATTTCTCTTACTAATTTAGGCACTAAAAATCCAGGCAGAGCTTTTAATAGCTCTGCCATTATTTCAATTGCTTGCGCTTCATTAATATCAAAGTGGCTCGCCCCTTCAACTTTATCTAGCAAATACAAATAATACGGCAATACGTCTGCGTCAAATAACGCTTCGCTTAAATTTATTTGCGCATCAACCGTATCGTTCACATCTTTTAAAATTACAGCTTGGTTTAGAAGCGTTACGTTTGCTTGTTTAAGCTTTTGCATAGCAGCTTTAAAATCAGCGTCTATTTCGTTGGCGTGGTTTATGTGATTAATAAAAATAATTTTTAATGGCGATTTTGCTAATCGTTCACATAACTCATCGGTAACTCGCGCCGGTATAACTACTGGCAAACGGCTATGAATTCGCATTCGTTTTATTTGTGGTAATTGCTCAAGCTCATCCAAAAACCAGCTTATTGCATCGTCTTTGGCCATCAGTGGATCGCCACCACTTAAAATCACTTCGTTTATATTGCTATCTGATTTTATATAGCTCAGTGTTTCAAGCAGACTTTTTTTATTGAGTTGGTTTTCTTGATACGGGAAATGCCTTCTAAAGCAATAACGGCAATTTACAGCACAGCCGGTTTTAAACATCACCAAAACACGCGATTTGTACTTATGTAAAAGGCCTGGTTGGTCGTTATCTTGCTCAAGTAGGGGATCTTTATTAAAACCCGATTTAGTCAAAAATTCTTGATGGCGTGGCATAACTTGTAGCAATAGAGGATCGTTTGGATCGCCTTGGCGTATTTTTTTTATAAAAGGGATAGGCACGCGTACCGGAAATAAACTACGGGCTTTTAGGTCGTTTTCATGGACTTGGCTCGATAAACCGACCATTTCAAGCAAGGTTTTTGGGCAGGTAACTACATTTGCTAATTCTTTTTGCCAGTTTTTATGCAAATTTGCTTCATTTCTTTGTATCATTGGCATGTAGATTACTCGAAAAAATATAAATAGAGGAAACGATGGCGAATTATAGCACCAACGAGTTCAAGGGCGGCCTAAAAATTATGATGGACGGCGAGCCTTGCAGTATCTTAGAAAATGAAATGGTAAAACCTGGTAAAGGCCAGGCGTTTAACCGTGTTCGTATCCGTAAACTTATCTCTGGTAAGGTGCTTGAAAAAACCTTTAAATCGGGTGAATCAGTTGAAGGTGCTGATGTAATGGATACAGATTTAGCGTATCTATACACAGACGGCGAATTTTGGCATTTCATGAACAACGAAACATTTGAGCAAATTGCTGCTGACGAAAAAGCACTAGGCGATTCAGTAAAATGGTTAGTTGAAAATGATTTATGCACAATTACATTATGGAACGGCAGCCCTATTGCTGTTACACCACCTAACTTTGTTGAGCTTGAGATCACTGAAACAGATCCTGGCCTTAAAGGCGATACAGCGGGTACTGGTGGTAAACCAGCAACGCTTAGCACAGGCGCTGTGGTACGAGTTCCATTATTCGTACAAATTGGCGAAGTAATTAAAGTAGACACTCGTAATGGTGAATACGTAAGCCGTGTTAAGTAAGCTTTAACATTGTTTATAAAATCCCAGCTTACGCTGGGATTTTTTTTGGAGAAAATATGTCAGCAGATCTTTGGGCCCCAAGCGCAAGCATTGAAACACTAAAACAACGCGCAGCGATATTACGTAGCATCCGTGAATTTTTTTATGCACGTGATGTTTTAGAAGTAGAAACGCCAAGCTTAAGTGCTGCCAGTGTAACCGATGTGCACTTAGCTAGTTTTAATACCAAATTTGTAGGTCCAGGGCATGCTGGTGGGCTTCTTCTGTTTTTACAAACATCTCCAGAGTTTGCTATGAAACGCTTGTTAGCAGCAGGCTCAGGCGCTATTTTTCAGCTTTGTAAAGCATTTAGAAATGAAGAAGCGGGTAGCCATCATAATCCCGAATTTACTATGCTGGAATGGTATCGCCCAGGCTTTGATGAATTTGCACTTATGGATGAAATGGATGAGCTAATGCAGCTTGTTTTAGGTGTCGCGCCTGCAACTAGACTTACCTATCAGCAAGCGTTTGAAAAAGCACTCGGCCTCGATCCGTTAACAGCAAGCATAGAGCAATTAAAGCAACTAGCGTGTGAGCAAGGATTTGCTGATATAGCCAAAAATGAAACGCATAAAGATACTTTACTGCAATTATTATTTTGTATGAAAGTAGAGCCAACAATAGGACAAGATAAGCCATGCTTTGTGTATCATTTTCCAGCTTCTCAAGCAGCACTTGCACAAATTTGTGAACATGATGCACGCGTAGCAGGGCGCTTTGAGCTTTATTACAAAAATATGGAATTGGCTAACGGCTTTAACGAACTCACAAATGCCAGCGAGCAAGCTAAACGTTTTAATGAAGATAACGCATATCGCGCTAACAACGGTTTAAAGCAAGTGCCAATGGATACGCGTTTAATTAAAGCGCTGGAGCATGGATTACCACAGTGCGCAGGGGTGGCTTTGGGGATTGATAGGTTGGTAATGCTCGCAACAAATAAAGAAAAAATTAAAGACGTAATAGCGTTTGATGTGCAAAGAGCGTAATGCTTAGCTTGTAGGCGTAGGTGGAATATTTGTAGGTGCGAATTTATTTCGCGCTCATGTAATTTAACTTTATAAAAAAGCGAGGTATAAAACCTCACCTACAAATAAAGTGTAAACGCGAACCGTAGGTGCGAATTTATTTCGCGCTCATGTAATTTAACTTTATAAAAAGCGAGGTATAAAACCTCACCTACAATAAACATCAAACCCAACAACATACGCTAAACCTGTAGGTGCGAATTTATTTCGCGCTCATGTAATTTAACTTTATAAAAAGCGAGGTATAAAACCTCACCTACAATAAACTCA
>NZ_JADYWQ010000007.1:210952-224272 GCF_015864725.1 Pseudoalteromonas sp. NSLLW24
ATACGCCAAACCTGTAGGTGCGAATTTATTTCGCGCTCATGTAATTTAACTTTATAAAAAGCGAGGTATAAAACCTCACCTACAAATAAAAACACCGCGTTTAAATTAAACGCGGTGTTTTTATTTGCTTGCTGTAGCTTTCATTTGAAAGCCAACGGCTGTGCTTTACAGATTAAGCGTAAACGTAACACCTGCTACGCGAGGCTCACCTAATTGTGTGTAGGTATGCGTTGCGTAACCATCTTGTGGATCGTTACCAAACTCAAAACCACGTGTAGGGACTGTCTCATCAAACACGTTACGAGCCCATGCGCGAACTGCCCACATGTCTGCTTCGTAGCCAAAGCTTAAGTTAACTAAGTTGCTGCTTGGTGCCTGTGAGTTATGACTATCTGAGAAGTAGTAGTCGTCTTTACCTTCAACACCAATCATACCGTAAAGCTCACTTGTAAAGTTATAGCGAGCAGTAAACGCATACTGGTATTTAGGTGACTGTGCTTGCTCACGACCGTCTTGGTTTAAGCCAGACTGCGTTACAAAGTCATCTATTTCAGTGTTTAAGTAACCAGCACTACCCGTTAAAAATAGATTATCAGTTAGTTGGTAACTACCTTCAACTTCTAATCCGTAGTTGCTACCAGAACTTGCGTTATCAACATAACCGGTAAATTGCTGACCTTCTACTTGCCATGCTTTTAACTGAATATCGTCGCGGTGCATGTAAAATGCAGCTAAGCGAAGCGTAAATTTGTCATCAAGCGATGAGCCTTTAACACCAAATTCGCCACTCCATAAATATTCAGGGTCGAAACTGGTGTGTTGCTGGAAAAAATCAGCGCTTAGGTTTAAGCCTTCATCTTTGGCTTTAGCAAGCGCTTCTGAGTTAATACCACCGGCTTTGTAGCCACGCGTAATGCTGGTGTAGATCATAGTGCGATCAATCACTTGATATTCAAGTGCTATTTTACCGCCAACCATTACGTCGTCAGTGTCTTGTATAAAGCCATTGCTATCGGTGTAGTCGCCTTGGTATTGCTCTACACGTAAACCTGTAATTAATGTTGTTTTAGGGCCAATTGGAGTCGCTACTTGACCATATACTGCAACGTTACTCGTTTCGTAAGTTGAAGAAAACGGGCTTGCTAACCATGTGTATTGGCGCTCTAAATCAACGTCACGGTTTTGGTAATAAATACCCGCAACCCAGTTACCCGTTTTAGAATTAAACTGTAAATCTACAGACTGATCGTCGCGATCGCGGCTGTATAAATCAGTTGAGCTGTATCCATCTGGATGTAAGCCAGCAGCACATAACTTTGGCTCACTTGTATCGTTACATACCCAGTCTTCGTCAAAGCTGTAAAGTAATTCGGTATCAATAGCAGATAGGTTTAGATTTACATCAAAAGCGTCAAAACCCGTGTAAGTATTATTGACACCTATAGCGTAGCTTTCTTGATTATCTTGCCCTGGCTCGTCGGCAACACTATTGCGGCTGTTATCAAGCGTAAACGCATCGTAACCATTGTTTATGTCAATATAGTGAAGGTTTAACTCAGTATTTAAATGCTTTGTAAGCTGGCTGTTTATTTTAAAGCGGGCTACTTGTTCGTCTTGATTTTGTGTTTCGTCATTTAAGTACAAGTTATCTACGTAACCGTCTGACTTTCTGCGAAAGTAGCTAACGCGTGCGCTAGTGTCATCTGTTAAACCAGTGCTTGCTGCAATACCTGCTTCGCGGGTGTTGTACGTGCCAGCACCTACTTGTAATTTTAAACTTGGATCGCTCGTGGCTTTAGCTGAACCCATTTGGATCATACCGGCCATACCGTCTGCGCCAAAGCGTGTTCCTTGTGGGCCACGATAAATTTCTACTTGGTCTATATCAAATAATAATGAGCTGCCACCAAGACCAGAATAGTTAATACCATCAATAACTAAGCCTACAGATGGATTAATAGGATCTACAAATTGTGAGCGAAGTCCCACGCCACGAATTTGGATGTAACGACCACGCGATGCACCAGATGCAAAATTTACATTGGCGGTACTGCCTAACATTTCGTCTAAGTAACTTGCACCACGTTGATTAATTTCATCTTCGCTGAATAAGCTCGCACTCGCGCTTAAAGTTTGAATGCTTTCGCGCTGAAAATCGCCGGTTACAACAATTCTTTCTAGGTCGCTATCATCAGCGTTAGCTGCAATTGGTGCACCAAGCAGCGGTAAAAGTGCGGCAGTAATTAAAGACAAACGTAAGTTCATTGGGTTACTTAACTCCATTTTAGGGACTCGTATGGTAGCAATTATTTAAACACATGTGCTATAAACGCGGCAATTATACGTTAAATAATCAGGATTACTAATATGACCTTTAAAGTTGACTTCAAAGTACGTGATTACGAATGTGACTTACAAGGTATCGTAAATAACAGTGTTTATTTTAATTATTTAGAGCATGCTCGCCATGAATTCTTGTACGCACACGGTATTGATTTTGCTCAATTAGCGAAAGATAAAATTAACCTAGTCGTGATGCGCAGCGAAATGGACTATAAACATTCACTATTACCAGGTGATGAATTTTATGTGGCTGTGGAGCCGCAGCGTATTAGTCGTTTAAAATTTGCGTTTAAGCAAACGGTTATACGTAAAAGCGATGAAAAAGTAATGCTCAATGCACTGGTTATAGGAACGTCTGTTAATGAAAAAGGTAGACCGTTTTTACCTGAGCAAATAGATAACGTATTTAAAACTACAACTTAGTACTTAATCGCATAACTTTTGAACTATCATAGAACAAAAATTTACATTTAAAACATGCATTTTTAACGGATAAAGGGCATAAATATTGTTACAATTACATTAATTAGACAATTAGTTAGTAGTAGCATGAAATTAGCAGCAATACCGATGCTTATAGTCGGTTTATGTGTTGGTTGCGCATCAACAGGGACGGTTACCAGTGAGCAGCTTAAATACACCCAATGGCAATTATCACGTGTTGATGGTTTAGCAATTCCACCTTCGTTTAATGCATCAATGAGCTTTATTGAAGCACTGCAAGTAAACGGTTTTGCTGGCTGTAACAAATTTTTTGGTGAAGGTTCGCTTGAAGAAAGTAACCTTACCGTAAGTAAATTAGGAATGACGCGCAAGTCGTGCGGCGAAGACCTTGATGAGTTTGAGCAGCAGTTATTACAAGCCTTAAAGCAAGGTGTCGAGCTTAAAATGCAAGGCCAGCAATTAGTCATGCAAGGCGAGCAAACATTTGTGTTTATCCCTAAATAATTTTAAGTTTTTGAAAAACAGCCCCTTGCGGGCAGTTTTTAACTGACGTACACTCAGCGCAGATTTGATGGATAACACCTTCAAATTAACGAACAGAATTTATATATCAATACTTGTCGGAGTGCCAAAGCTAAGTAATTAGTTTTTGGCTGAGATCGCGAAAGCGGGATCCGTGAACCTGATCAGGTTAATACCTGCGTAGGGAACAAGCTGCCTAAAATGGGACGCTTGTGCGTCTTTTTTTATGCGCACAATAAAGTGATTTTGTTTATTTTAGGCTGCAAAGTAGCATGTACGCTACTTTACGATCTTTCTCTATTCCTCGGAATATCTGACAAGACAACCCTTAAGCAATGAGGCAAGTCATGTCAAATACTACAAATAAAGCGTCACGCCGAGAAACTCGTGCTGCCGCGTCTGAATATATTTATAACTTAACGGGTCAACCGTTTCCAAATTCTCATAAAGTATACGTTGAAGGTACTCAACCTGGTGTGCGTGTTGGTATGCGTGAAATTACGTTAAGTGATACGTTTATTGGTGGCACAGATGAAAACCCTGTTTATGAGTCAAACGATCCGCTACGTGTTTACGATACGTCGGGCCCGTATACCGATCCTAATTTTGAACTAGACGTGCGCAAAGGCTTACCAAAATTTCGTGAACAATGGATTGAAAGCCGTGGCGACACCGAAGTTTTAGAATCAGTAACGTCGCAATTTTCGCAGCAACGTATGGCGGATGAAGGGCTGGATCATATTCGCTTTGATCACCTTCCAAAAATTCGCCGTGGTATCGCGGGCAAAAACGTAACGCAAATGCACTACGCACGCCAAGGGATTATTACTCCTGAAATGGAATACGTAGCCGTTCGCGAAAATATGGGACGTGCAGAAATTCGTAAAGAATTACTTGCCGCGCAGCATAAAGGCGAGTCGTTTGGCGCGAGTATTCCTGAATTTATTACCCCAGAATTTGTACGCGATGAAATAGCCCGTGGTCGCGCTATTTTACCAAATAATATAAACCATCCAGAAACAGAACCTATGATTGTAGGCCGTAACTTTTTAGTTAAAGTTAACGCCAACATTGGTAACTCATCGGTTAGCTCATCTATTGAAGAAGAAGTAGAAAAAATGGTGTGGTCTACCCGCTGGGGTGCAGACACCGTGATGGACTTATCAACGGGACGCTACATTCACGAAACGCGCGAATGGGTTGTACGTAACTCGCCTGTCCCTATTGGCACAGTACCGATTTATCAAGCGCTTGAAAAAGTAAACGGTGTGGCTGAGGATTTAACGTGGGAAATTTTCCGCGATACGCTTATAGAGCAAGCCGAGCAGGGCGTTGATTACTTTACTATTCACGCCGGTGTATTACTTCGTTATGTACCAATGACGGCTAAACGCGTGACCGGCATTGTGTCGCGCGGTGGCTCAATTATGGCTAAGTGGTGTTTGGCGCATCATAAAGAAAATTTTTTATACACGCACTTTGAAGACATTTGCGAAATTTTAAAACAATACGATGTGTGTTTTTCACTTGGTGATGGACTTCGCCCTGGTTCGATTGCTGATGCTAACGATGAAGCGCAGTTTAGTGAGCTACGCACATTAGGTGAACTGACTAAAATTGCGTGGAAGCACGATGTACAGGTATTTATTGAAGGTCCAGGACATGTGCCAATGCACATGATTAAAGCCAATATGGACGAGCAATTAAAACATTGTGACGAAGCGCCATTTTATACATTAGGTCCGCTAACGACCGATATTGCACCAGGGTACGACCATATTACTTCTGGTATTGGGGCGGCTCAAATAGCATGGTACGGCTGTGCAATGCTTTGCTATGTAACACCTAAAGAGCATTTAGGTCTGCCAAATAAAGACGATGTTAAAGAAGGCTTAATTACCTACAAAATTGCAGCGCATGCCGCCGATTTAGCAAAAGGGCATCCTGGCGCGCAAGAACGCGATAACGCCTTATCAAAAGCACGCTTTGAGTTTAGATGGCATGACCAATTTAATATTGGTTTAGATCCAGACCGAGCTCGCGAGTATCACGACGAAACCCTGCCGCAAGAATCAGGCAAAGTGGCTCACTTTTGCTCTATGTGTGGTCCTAAATTTTGCTCTATGAAAATTAGCCAAGAAGTACGCGATTACGCTAAAGATTTAGAAACACGCGGTATTGATCCTAATAACGCAGGCGACGCTATTGAAATAAAAATGGTTGATGTAGAAGCCGAAATGAAAGCTAAATCTGACCAGTTTAAGCAAACAGGCTCAGAGATTTACCATAAAGCGGTATAAAGTAATTATCGCTAAAAGTTAGATGCAGACGTAGGTGAGGTGTTATACCTCGCTTCTTTAAAAGTTGAAGAAGTGCGAAGTAAATTCGCACCTACTAATAACTGCTTTGGAGGTTTTCGTGTCTTATAACATTGCGGTGGTTGGGTTTGGTTTAGCGGGCAGGTTAGCTGCGCTTACGCTGAGTAAACAGCACCATGTCACTGTTTTTGAAGCAGATGACGAGCATACTCAAAATAGCGCAGGTAAAGTGGCAGCAGCAATGCTTGCCCCGCTTGCTGAGTCGGTGTTATGTGAGGCTGATTTAGCTTTAATGGGTCTTGATTCAATGAAGCGCTGGCCCAGCATTATTGCCGAGCTTGAAAGTGACGTTTTTTTTCAGCAGCAAGGCACTTTGGTCATTGCGCACCAGCAGGACAAAGGCGATTTACAAAGCTTTGCACAGCGTATAAAACCGCTAGCTGATCACACTGCCGAGCATATAAATGCTCAACAAATTACAATGCTTGAACCTGAACTGGCAGGGCGCTTTAATCAAGGCTTATTTTTACCCTGCGAGGGGCAAATTGATAACCAAGCATTTTATAAAGCCAGCTTTGCACAGCTCAACAAACGCAAAGTAAAATTTGTATTTAATCAGCGCGTAACCATTAGCGACAACAAAATAAACAATCGACCATTCGATTATATTATTGATTGCCGTGGGCTTGGTGCTAAAAATACTCAAGATGATAAACCGCTTAGAGGTGTGCGCGGCGAAGTAGCAAGGTTATACGCACCAGAGGTAAGTTTAATCAGGCCCGTGCGTTTAATGCACCCGCGTTATCCAATTTATATAGCGCCTAAACCTAATCATGAATATGTAATTGGTGCGACTGAAATAGAGTCACAAGACAGCGGCGCGGCAACAGTGCGCTCAACTCTTGAGTTACTTTCAGCGGCTTATACCGTACACAGCGGGTTTGCCGAAGCACGACTACTTAGTATTCAAACCGGATTACGCCCTGCATTTAGCGATAACCGCCCAGAAGTATCACAAGTTGGTAATGTAATTAGCATTAACGGTTTGTATCGACATGGTTATATGTTGGCGCCGGCATTAGTGGCGCAAGCAGTTTCACGAATAGAGTGAGAGTAGAATGAATATTACAATTAATGGCGAGCTACTTAATGTTAATAGCAAAGCACTCGTTGAGGTACTTCAAAGTTTTGGTGCAGTCGCGCCTTTTGCTGTGGCTGTTAATGGCGAATTTATTCCACAAAGTCGGCACAGTAACTATGTACTTAATGAAGGCGACAGTGTTGAGTTGCTGTCACCCATTCAAGGCGGATAAAGCTCATGCAAACTAAAGACTGTTTAACTATTTATGGAGAGCAAATAAAGAGTCGCTTATTAATAGGCTCTGCGCTTTATCCGTCGCCCGACATTATGACCCAATCGATAGTTGCCTCTGGGGCTGAAATAGTAACTGTGTCGCTTAGGCGCCAGCAAAGTGCAGCGGCAGGTGATGATTTTTGGCAGTTAATAAAAAATACAGGCTTAAAAATACTGCCTAATACCGCAGGGTGCCACAGTGTTAAAGAAGCTATAACGCTTGCAAAAATGTGCCGAGAGGTATTTTCTACCGATTGGATAAAGTTAGAACTGATTGGCGATGATTACAATTTACAGCCTGACCCTTTTGCGCTACTTGAAGCCACAAAAATATTAATTAATGATGGCTTTAAAGTATTGCCTTATTGCACCGATGACTTAGTACTTTGCCAGCGCTTAAATGAACTTGGGTGTGAGGTGCTTATGCCGTGGGGGGCGCCAATAGGCACCGGTAAAGGCTTGTTAAATAGCTATAATTTAAAAACTATTCGAGAGCGTTTACCCGATACCACATTAATAGTAGATGCAGGTTTAGGTTTGCCATCGCATGCCTGCCAAGCACTCGAAATGGGGTATGATGCGGTATTATTAAATTCAGCCATTGCAGGGGCGGGTTGCCCAATTACTATGAGCCGCGCATTTAAAGCCGCAGTTGAAGCGGGGCGCTTTGCATACAAAGCAAAAGCGATGCCGGAAAAAGACGTTGCAGCCCCATCAACCCCAACAATGGGTATGCCATTTTGGCATCAGCAGTGAAGGAAAGAATATGAATAACGTAGTATGGACAATTGCCGGTTCTGATTCTTGCGGCGGTGCCGGTATTCAAGCTGATATAAAAGCAATGCAAAGTTTTGGTGTACATGGCTGCACGGCAATTACGGCGCTTACTGCACAAAATAGTTTAGGCGTAGAGGCCATTAATGCAGTCTCTACCGATATTATTGAATCACAGTTACTAGCGCTTGAAAAAGACATGAAAGCCAAAGTGATTAAAATTGGCATGCTTGCCAATGTGCAGCAAATTCAGTTGATCAGCGAACATATAAGTCACTATAAAGCTAAGTGGCCGGTGCCTCCCGTTATTGTATATGACCCTGTCGCTATTGCCTCAAGCGGTGACTTACTAACAGAAGAAGACACGGTAAGCGCAATAAAAGAATGCCTACTGCCGCTGGTGGATGTAATAACCCCAAACACCCACGAAACACAGTTATTAACCGGTGTGTATTTAATTGGCCCGGCTGCAATAAAAGAAGCGGCTAATAAGCTATTAAGCTGGGGTGCAAAAGCCGTTGTTATTAAAGGCGGACATTGGGATTACCCAAGTGGCTACTGCATTGATTATTGTATTGATAGTAATACGCAAAATGGTGAAGAATATTGGTTAGGCAATCAAAAAATACAAACACCGCATAACCACGGCACCGGGTGTAGCATGGCTTCGGTAATTGCTGCGTGTTTAGCTAAAGACTACCCATTAAAAGATGCCTTTATTTTAGCTAAGGCATATATAAACCAAGGATTAAAACAGTCAGTACGCTACGGCGAAGGGATTGGGCCGGTTGCTCAGACCTCGTTCCCCACTAATTTAGCTGACTACCCACAAGTAATTGAGCCAGGTAGCTGGCTGGGTGATGAGCTTGATTTTGATGTGCCGCTTGATTTTAATATGGCTGCTGATTTTGCACCTTGTGAAAGTAAATCACTGGGCTTATATGCGGTTGTTGATAGCACAGATTGGTTAGAAAAATGCTTACAACAAGGCATTAAAACAGCGCAGTTACGCGTTAAAAATAAAACGCAAGACGAGCTGGATGAGCTCATTAAGCAAGCTGTTGAGCTGGGCAAGCAATACAACGCACAGGTATTTATAAACGATTACTGGCAGCTAGCTATTAAACATGGCGCGTATGGTGTGCATTTAGGGCAAGAGGATTTAGAGATTGCCAATTTAGCGGCAATTAAAGACGCTGGGTTAAGGCTTGGGCTTTCTACTCATGGTTTTTATGAAATGCTGCGTGCGCATAATTATCGCCCTAGTTACATGGCATTTGGTGCTATTTACCCAACCACAACAAAAGACATGACAGGTCAAATACAAGGCCTTGAAAAGCTGATTAAGTTTGTACCACTTATGCAAAGCTACCCAACAGTAGCAATAGGTGGTATTGATTTAAGCCGTGCTGAGCAGGTAGCTAAAACCTGCGTAGGCAGTGTTGCCGTAGTGCGAGCGATAACAGAGGCTGATAATTACGTAGAGGCTATAAGCGCTCTGAAAGTGGCCATAAGCAGTGCACATTAATACTAACAAGGGTAATACTAACAAGGCTAATCTTAATATGGTCAGTAAAAGTGAATGAGCTAAGCGATAAAGAAACCCTACGATACAGCCGCCATTTATTGCTTGAAGAAGTAGGGCTTGAAGGGCAATTAACGCTTAAAACTTCAACGGTTGCGGTTGTTGGGGCAGGCGGGTTAGGTAGCCCAGTACTTTTGTATTTAGCTGCGGCGGGTATTGGAACGCTTATTTTAATTGACGATGATGAGGTAGAACTTTCAAATTTACAGCGCCAAGTGCTTTATAAAATAAACCACTTGGGGCAAAACAAGGTCGCCGCAGCGGGTAAAGTATTAGCGAGCCTGAATAATCAAATAGAAATAGTAACGCATTGCCAAAAGTTAGATGAGAGTAATGCAGCCTACATGCTAAAAGGGGCTGACATAGTACTTGATTGCTCTGATAACTTTAGTACTCGCTATAGTGTTAATCGTTATTGTATTACTAATAAAACACCGTTAATTTCTGGTGCTGCATTGGCAGCTAAAGGGCAGTTAATGGGCTTTGATTTTAGGCAAAGTGATAGCCCGTGTTATGGCTGTGTTTTTCCACAAAGTGAAGCTACACCAGTTATTAATTGCAGTAACGCAGGAGTAATTAGCCCGCTACTTGGTGTAATAGGCTCTATGCAGGCGCAACTCACGCTCAACTTATTGCTGGGGCATGCAGAGGGGGCTGTGTTTATAACCTTTGATGCGCTTACTTTAAAACAACAGCACTTTAAAGTGATTAAAGATTTAGAGTGTAAAGAGTGTGGAAAATAGGTTTTTGAGGGGCTTGTGCCTGTTATTACATGTGGCGTTAAGAAACCAAAAGCTGACGCTTTTAACGTGAGCAAGCTCTACGTCTACAACACATCAAAACTTCTGCACCAAAATTGTAGACGCACAGCTTGCTGGCGTGATGGACGAAGTCCATAAAAATATAAACGGTGCAGCCTGCAATTAAATATAAACCAAAAGCTGACGCTTTTAACGTGAGCAGGCTTCACACCTACAAAACCAAAAAACCGCGTTTAAATAAACGCGGTTTTTTGATTTCTAATTAACAATTGATTTTAGTCGTTAATTTTTGCAAACGCAGTACCTAAGCGGGTAACCACTTCAGGTAATTGATCGTCCAGTATTTCCGCTTTATCAGCACCCCATGCAAGTACCACAGTAGAGCCTAATTTAAAGCGGCCCATTTCTTCACCCTTTTTAAGCGTGATGGCATTATCGCCAGTGGTTGGGTATTTCCAACTAAATACATCGCTACCTGCTGGTGGCGTGACAGTACCTGCCCAAATAGTTTCTATGCTGGCTACAATTGTTGCGCCAACAAGTACCATTGCAAGCGGACCAATTTCAGTTTCAAAAATTGCTACCACACGTTCGTTACGTGCAAACAAGTTAGGCACGTTTTGCGCTGTAAGTGGGTTTACTGAAAATAAATCACCTGGCACGTAAATCATTTTGCTTAGTGTGCCATCAACTGGCATATGAATACGGTGGTAATCTTTAGGTGCTAAATAAATCGTTGCAAACTTACCGCCTAAAAATGGTGTTGTATCATCTTGTGAGCCGCCTAGTAGCGCTTGTAAGCTGTAATCGTGGCCTTTAGCTTGTATTAGCTGTCCGTCAACAATATCGCCTAGCTGGCTGATTGCGCCATCCACTGGATGAATGATGATATTGCTACCATCTACCATTGGGCGCATGCCGTCTTTTAAAGGGCGAGTAAAAAAATCATTAAAGCTTTTATAATGAGCCGGATCTGGGTATTGGGCTTCGCTCATATCTACTTTATATTGCTTAATAAATAGTTTAATTAAAGTAGTTGTTAAAGCACCCGCTTTTGCAGCAGCTAATTTTCCGACTACGCGTGAAATAAAATGTTTTGGCATTGCGTACTGCATTGCGATTTTAAATTTGTCTAAACTCACAGTATTTTTCCTAAATTATACGCGAGGCGCACGGGCGCCTGCACGGCCATCGGCCATTGTTTCTAAAATTCGGTGGTAGCTGTCAAAGCGCAATTGAGAAATTCTTCCATCGGCTACTGCTTCTTTAACGATGCAACCCGGATCGTTTAAATGTTTACAGTCTCTAAAGCGGCATCCGCCTATAAATTCTCTAAACTCTTTAAAGCACCACGTTACACGCTCAACATCTAAATGCCATAAACCAAACTCACGAATACCTGGCGAGTCGATTAGGTTACCGCCACTTGGTAAATGGTGAAGTCGCGAAACTGTTGTTGTGTGCTGGCCTAAGCCGCTGTTTTCAGATACTTCTTTAGTTAATATTTCAGCGTTAGGCAATACAGTATTAACGAGGGTTGATTTACCCACACCACTTTGGCCAACAAAAATATTATTTTTATCAACAAGTACTTCTTTTAATTTATCAATACCATCGCCTGATATATTACTAACAAGGAGTACTTGGTAATCAAGTTTACGATAGATATCGAGAACTTTTTGTATTTCGTTAAGGCCTGCTTCGTCAATTAAATCGGTTTTATTGAGCACTAAAATTGGCTCAATGCCCATATCTTCACAGGCTATTAAATAACGGTCGATAATACTGGGTGTAAATTCGGGTAATACCGCCGATACCATGAGTATTTGGTCAATGTTGGCTGCAATAACTTTAACACCGTCGTAAAAATCAGGGCGGGTAAGTTGCGAGCGACGCTCTTGCGTGGCTTCAATTACACCGGCTAAATCACCTTCACTTACTTTGGCACGGCGAAATAATACTTCATCACCACATACTAAATTAGACACAGTACGGCGTATATTACAGCGAAGTACATCGCCATTTTCAGTTTCGACATCGGCGTGTTGGCCAAAACGACTGATCACAATTGCGCTCTCGACCTGACCTAAGTTATCGGTTTGCCATTCTTGCGCCCCTTTTTTAGCCGGTCTTGAGTCTGCGCTATTAATGCGCTTTTGGTGATTGGCCTTGATCTGACGCGATTGGCCTTTACTTAATTTTTTTTGTTTTGCCACTGGAGGCCTATAACCTTAGTTAAATGTCGCTTTTCCTAAAAAAAGCTTTAGCTCGACGGTTGATGCTAATATGATATATCGAAATGCGTTGGATCTAAAGGAAAGCACCGCTTAGGTAATTATGACTATTAATAAATCAAATTTAATTTGGCTCGATCTTGAAATGACAGGGCTCGAACCAGAGACCGATAAAATACTCGAAATTGCGACGGTTGTCACTGACGCAGACCTGAATATATTAGCCGAAGGGCCAACTATAGCTATTCATCAAAGTGATGAATTACTAAATGGCATGGACGAGTGGTGTACTACTCAACATGGTAAGTCGGGTTTAACAGCACGCTGCAAAGCAAGTACCTTTGATGAAGCCTATGCTGTAGAGCAAACTTTAGCGTTTTTAAAGCAGTGGGTACCAGCAGGCACTTCGCCAATGTGTGGTAATTCAATTGGTCAAGACCGCCGCTTTATGAATAAATATATGCGCGAACTTGAAGATTTTTTCCATTACCGAAATCTCGACGTAAGTACTATTAAAGAATTAGCACGTCGCTGGAAACCAGAAGTACTTGCAAAAGTGAACAAAAAAGGCTCACACCTTGCTTTGGATGACATTAAAGATTCGATTATGGAATTAAAAGTCTATAGAGAAAATTTCTTTAATTTGTAAAAAACACTTGCAAACAGACTGTATTATTGTAGAATCCTGCCCCGCTCAAGACGATAACCCACGCGGGGTTAGTGTGTTTGAGTGATTGAATTACCATCAATAAATGCGGTACTAGCTCAGTTGCTAGAATGTTGAACGCGACCTGTCGCGCACCAATGTAAAATAACTGAAGAAGTAAAAATGCGGTACTAGCTCAGTTGCTAGAATGTTGAACGCGACCTGTCGCGCACCAACGTAAAATAACTGAAGAAATAAAAAATGCGGTACTAGCTCAGTTGGTAGAGCGCGACCTTGCCAAGGTCGAGGTCACGAGTTCGAGCCTCGTGTACCGCTCCA
>NZ_JADYWQ010000008.1:0-204378 GCF_015864725.1 Pseudoalteromonas sp. NSLLW24
TATTCCTATATTCCTATATTCCTATATTCCTATATTCCTATATTCCTATATTCCTATATTCCTATATTCCTATATTCAGTAACATCAAAACACCCACTGTAAACTCATACCATTTTGTTTTAACCAATTAGATGATGTTTTGTAATCGGGGAAAAACGCCTCTACTCGCTGCCAAAAAGCTTTGCTATGATTTAAATACTTTAAATGGGCAAGCTCATGAACAATCACATAATCTATAGTGTGGTAAGGAGCACCTATAAGATGTAAATTAAAAGTGAGTTCTCGCTTGCTATTACAACTCCCCCACTTTCGTTTATAAACACCTATTTTTAAATCATTTGGCAACTCTTCACCCATTTGAGTACAGAAATACGCTAAACGCATCTCTATGTATGCAATAAGCTGCTCTTTTAAATAAGTCTCTAATAGCTGTCGATACTTTTGATAAGTGTTTTTAACTCGAGGAGATATTGTAATAAGTAAGTGGTCATCATACGGGATTACTTCGGAATCTTGGCCTGAGTCCAGTTTCAAATAAATAGTTTCTGAAAAAACACTGATTTTTTTAGATTCAAAGGGGTACTGCTTAGTGTCATCAATTGACGATTGTTTTTTTAATTGTTCTGCAACCCACTCTTGTTTATCAAATAACCAAGTATCAATGTGTTTTTTTGCGACAAAATGTGGCGCATACACAGTTACCTTTTGACTATGCACTTTTATTGCGACTGTTTTGCGTCTAGTACTCTTTTTTAGTTGATATTCAAACACGACTTAAACTCTAAATATAGCATCCGTTTATATAATCCATATTACCATCAATTTTAAACTCTTAGGCATACAGTCGCACCTAACTCCTAATCCACTTTATTATAATAAGCTATAGATTGATCCGTCTGTTTTATTTGAATTGAAAGTTAAAATATTTTATTTACTTCAATAACAAAAAATAAATAAACTTGGTTAAAATTCGTCACTTTATAGCGCGATTAGAAATAACGGTTCATTTATTAGTAAATTAGATTAAACTTGTAAAATAAAGATTATATTTCGAGCCGTTATGCTATCAGCTTTCTTCATTACAGACCAAGATCCAAGCCTAATACTTAATGGGGTTTACGACCCTCTTCTAGTCTCAATGTCTGTATTAATAGCCATTTTTGCTGCTTTTTTTACTACTAAGCTCATTGATTTAGCAAAAGAGACTAAATTCCCTCGTTATCAACGTTTAGCAAATATAACCGCAGCAACTGTATTTTCTTCTGGTATTTGGAGTATGCACTTTATAGGTATGTTAGCTTTTTCGCTATGTACTAATATAAGCTACGATCCAACAATCACACTACTCTCTTTTCTTCCTGCTTTATTAGCATGTCAGTATGCGGTATCAATACTTGTAAATAGTGATGGAAACTTTAGAGTGCTCAGCATTTGCTCGATCTTACTAGGGGCTGGTATTGGTACAATGCATTACAGCGGTATGGCTGCAATGGAGCTTTCCCCAATGTTGCGCTATGACCCACTGACCTTTGGTCTTTCAATTTTAGTTGCCGTCGCTCTTTCGTTTATAGCGTTATATAGCCGCTTTAATCTTGAAAAATTTTTTCCAAAACTATCATACCTACAAAATAGAGCCATCAGCGCTATAATATTAGGCTTTGCTGTTGCTGCTATGCATTATATGGGCATGGCATCTACACGCTTTGTTGCAACATCTCCTCTTTTATATGACGACGCAAATGCTTCTGCTGGGCTCACTTTTGTAGCCATCGCGGTTGCAACTGCAACGATTGCCATTACAAGCGTAGTAGCGGTACTTAATGGCATGGTCAGATATAAAATGTTACTTGAAGAAAAGTCAGCCGACGAGTCTCGCTTAAACGCAATTTTAGGCACAGCCATTGATGGAATCGTGACAATAGATCACACCGGCATTATTTTGAGCTTTAATGAGTCAGCTAGCAAAATTTTTGGTTGGCATGAAAATGAAGTACAAAATCATAATATTAAAATGCTAATGGATGATGCTATCGCGATGCATCACGACAGCTATCTTTTACATGCTAAAAATGTTGATTTAGGTAAAGTAATTGGTGTTAACCGTGAAATTTTTGCTAAACACAAAAACGGCCACTTATTTCCAATTCGATTAGGCGTCGGTGAAGTTAATCAACCAGGGCAAAACCCTCTTTACGTAGGCTTTATTACAGACTTAACAGAGCAACGCGCTTTACAAAAAAGCCTTGAAGAAAAAGAACAAAAGTACCGCTCCTTGATGGATAACATGCCAGGCGTTGCTTTTAGATGCAAATTTGATGATAACTGGACCATGCTTTTTATTAGCCCAAGTATCAACGAATTAACTGGTTATAACCCTAATGAATTTACTGAACACTGCATTGAATTTAACGATTTGATTTTAAAGTCTGATCAGCAACCTATTGTAGACGCCGTCACAAAAGCCGTAGAAGAAAAACGTCAGTATTCAATCGAATACAGAATTCGCCACAGAAGCGGTAAAATCTTATGGCTTTTAGATAAAGGCAGCATCGACTTTGATACCCAAGGCCAAGCAAAGTGGATTGATGGTGTTTTAGTTGATATTACAGAACGCAAAGAATATGAAGAAAAACTAGAGCAAGCTAAATTTAAAGCTGAAGAAGCTGCTTATGCAAAGCAATCTTTTATGGCTAATATGAGCCATGAAATACGTACACCTATGAATTCTATAATAGGTTTTAGTGACTTGTTAATGGACACCCCACTTGATCAAGAACAACAAAAACATTTAGTGACCGTAAATAATGCAGCGCGTTCATTACTTAGATTATTAAATGAAATTCTCGATTCCGCAAAACTAGAGCGCGGTAAGCTCACTATTGAGCCAATACACTTTAGTTTAAAGCCAGTAATAGACAGTATTATTTCTACTTTTTGGTTAGAAGCTAAAAAGAAAGATTTAGAACTTAAACTTCATATTAAAGAATCAGTAAGTGCTACTTATTACGGTGACCCAGATCGACTCAGGCAAGTACTTACTAATTTAATTGGTAATGCTATTAAGTTTACCGAAAAAGGCTCTGTTACCGTAACTGTTGCTATAACACAAAATCAGCATCTGTTTTTTGAAGTGCAAGATACCGGTATTGGTATTGCAAAAGATCGTATTCAAGCAGTGTTTCAACCTTTCGAACAAGCCGATGGTACTACTACTCGCCGTTTTGGTGGTACAGGTCTTGGTACTACCATAAGCAAACAACTTGTAGAGCTTATGGGCGGAACAATAAACTTAGTAAGTGAACTAGGTAAAGGCACCTGCTTTTACTTTTCATTGCCGCTTACTTTAGGTGACGAAACTAAAATAGATCATTTTGATGGTCTACACACACAACTGCCTGCACTTAGGGTGTTAGTAGTTGACGATATCGAGCAAAATACAGAACTACTTTCTTTACTCCTGTCACGCGATCAGCATGCAGTTACCAAGGCATCTAACGGACTTGAAGCGATTAAAGTATTTGAAGAACAAGACTTTGATGTCATTTTAATGGATATACATATGCCATTGTGTGATGGCATAGAGGCAACACAAAAAATAAGAGCAATAGAAAATCAAAGACAAATTAAATACACGCCAATTATCGCGCTCACAGCCAGTGTATTACAACAAGATAAGCTTACGGCTAAAAAAGCAGGCATGAATGGCTTTGCAAATAAACCCGTCGATATAAATCAGCTAAACCAAGAAATAGCACAAGTGCTTGGTCTTGGTATTGCAAAAGAAATGGTTATATCGCAAAGCGATCCTAAAGCGCAGCATATAGATTTTGAAAAAGGGTTAGCCCTTTGGGGTTCTAAGTGTAAACAACTTACAGAGATTACTAAATTTATTAGTGACAGTAATAAACGGTTCGAAACATTATTCAGTGATAAATTATCAAACATAAAAGATGTCGATAGCACCATTCACACACTTAAAGGTGTTGCTGGTAACTTAGGCCTAATAACATTAATGAAGTTATTAACCGATTTAGAGCAAAAACAAAGTGACGCTAAAGTTATTAGTACTTTAGACGATATAAAAAACGAGCTACTTGTCATCTCACAATTGCTATCATCTAATACTTGCGATAAGCCAAGTAGTAAGCCTGAAGATAATAGTTCTGACACGCTATCAATTGATGAAATTAAGTCACTGTGTAAGACGCTTAATCAAGATGCACAAAATGCAGAATTAAATGATGAGCTACTAGCAAAACTGCAACACGGCATACCTTCAATCTATAAAAATGAAGTTGATGATATAGCCGAGGCCTTTGATGAATTTGATTTTGATAAAGCACACGTAATACTAGAAACCTTACTTGAAAAACTAACAAACAATGAGTATTAATTAATGGATTTTACAACAGATAGGCCACGAGTATTAATTGTTGACGATGAGCCTGCAAATCTAAAAGTAATGCGCGAAGTGTTAGGTAATCAATATCGTATGTCGTTTGCTAAATCGGGTGATGCCGCATTGGCACTACTTGAAAAAGAACTACCAAAGCTAATTTTGCTAGACATAATGATGCCAGATATGAATGGGTTTGAAGTCTGCCAGCGGGTAAAAAACAATCCTAAAACGTCTCATATCCCCATTATTTTTGTGACAGCTTTGGGGGACGAAAATGATGAATTTAAAGGTTTTGAACTTGGTGCCGTAGATTATATTACCAAGCCAATAAGCCCTGCTATTGTAAGAGCTAGAGTTAAAACTCACTTATCGCTAGTGCAAGCTGAGCAATTAAAACAAGCACATGTAGATTTAGTACAACGTCTAGGCCGTGCTGCTGAATATAAAGATACTGACACTGGCGAACATATAGTGCGTATGAGCCAATACAGCAAAGTATTAGCATTAGCGCTAGGTATGGATGAGCAAAGTGCAGAGCTTTTACGCCAAGCCGCCCCAATGCACGATGTTGGGAAAATAGGTATCCCTGATGCTATCTTACTCAAGCCAGGAAAGTTAACTTTTGAAGAGTTTGAGCATATGAAGAAACACGCCATAATTGGTGCACAAATATTAGCAAATTCTTCATCGCCATTATTACAACTCGCTCATAAACTTGCTATTGAACACCACGAAAAATGGGATGGTTCAGGCTATCCTAACGGGATCAAAGGCGAAGAAATATCAATTGAAGGTAGAATTGTTGCCGTTGCTGACGTTTTTGATGCTCTGACTTCAAAACGCCCTTATAAAGAGGCATGGAGTGTAGAGAAAACAGTTTTACATATGCAAGAGCAAGCAGGAGCTCATTTTGATCCCGCTCTAATCGAACTATTTGTGAAAAAATTAGACGATATTCTTGCTATAAAAAATTCAAATCAAGAAAGCTAATTCTTTTTAGCGCTGTGAGAGCCAAGCTCAACATTTGGGTAGTAAGACTTTATATAACCATAGTCATGTGACGTAATTTCATGGCTATTGCTACTCTCATCTTTAAAGTACATAGAAAACGTTACACCATGATCTGCTAAAACTACTTTTATATTTAAACCTTCAAGATGATTACGCCATTGAATAAATTGATCCCCTGAGGCCAAAAATGCAATCCCTTTACTACGCCCCTCACCTTCAAAAAGTGCTAAACGAGTTGTTGAACTCGCATCTTCAAGTGTTAAAGGGCCGCGTCCGTCCTCATCCCAAAAGGCAAGCTCGGGTACTACACTAAAACCTAAAACACGCTCATACCACTTAACGGCATCAATCAAGTTATCAACATTTAAATGGCAATGATCAATCCCAGATAATTTAGGTATGCTTGTATTATTCACGTTACTCACCTATTTCTGACTTTAATTGCTCTAAAAAGTCATGCATATACCTTGTACGTCTATTCGCTTCTGCTTTAGCAGATGGCGTATTCATACTATCGGCAATATGTAATAACTTTATAAAAAAGTGATCAAGCGTGTATGTTTTATCATCAGCCTCGCGTTCAATACAAAAAGGGTCTTCTGGGTTATACAATAACCGAGAAATTGATCCGCCTACTTTCATGCATCGACTCACTCCAATAGCGCCCAATGCATCCATTCTGTCAGCATCTTGTACTATTTGCGCTTCAACAGTTTTAATTTTTATATTTGCGCTGAAACTATGAGCGGCAATGGCATGATGAATCTCATCAAAAAGTGACTCGTCATAATTAATAGATTTTAAAAATTCCAATGCCTTATCGGCTGCCATAGTAGAGGCTTTTGCACGATCAGGATGATTTTTAGCCACCGCCACACAGTCATGCATCCACGCTGCAGGTAATACAACTGACATGTTTGCCTGCTCCGCATTACATAGCTGTATTGCAACGCGCACCACTCGTTCTATATGGGTAATATCGTGAGCTACATCGGCATGCACTAAAGAAGCTATAAACTCTCTACATTGTGAATTAAGTATTTTTAAATCGGGGCTTAAAACGGCGTCAGGCACTATTAGGTTCCAAAAGCTAATGAATCGATAAATTATCCGTACTTTACCGTGCTTTATGCCCACCTTGCAAAACATTCATTGTATGTTGCCCCTTGCTTGACTAAAATACAGCGCTTATTTATTACTACTGAGAAGCCTTATGTCATCTGCCGTTTACCTACAAGCTGGTCGCGATAAATCATTAAAAAGAAAACACCCTTGGTTATTTTCAAAAGCCATCAAAAAAATTAAAGGTAAACCTGGATTAGGCGACACAGTAACGATTCACGATAGCGAAGGTAAGTTTTTAGCAACTGCTGCTTACAGCCCTCACTCACAAATTCGCGCACGTGTTTGGAGCTTTGACGAAAAAGAAATCATCGATCAAAACTTTTTTGAACGCCGTTTACGTCGCTCATTAGAAGCACGTAGCCAAGTAATAGAAGAAGGCGGATTAACAGGATTTCGATTATGTGCTGCGGAGTCTGACTACTTACCAGGCGTTACAATCGATAAGTTTGATAACGTGTTAGTATGTCAGCTACTAAGTGCGGGTGCTGAGCGTCATAAAGGCGAGATTGTTGGCGCGTTGATGTCTATTTTCCCAGGCTCTAGCATATACGAGCGCTCAGACGTAGAAGTACGCACTAAAGAAGGCTTAGAGCCAATAAAAGGCGCTCTTTGGGGTAACGAACCAACACAGCCGGTACTTATTGAGGAAAACGGTTTTAAAATTGAAGTCGATATAATTGATGGACATAAAACGGGCTTTTATTTAGACCAGCGCGATAGCCGCGCCGCACTTGAGCGCTTCTCAAAGGGTAAAACGGTACTTAACTGTTTTAGTTATACAGGTACATTTTCGTTGTACGCCCTGCGTGGTGGATGTGAGCATGTAACTAACGTAGACGTATCTCAACCCGCTTTAGATACAGCAAAACGTAATGTTGAGCATAATAACTTAGATTTAAATAAAGTAAGTTTTGTTAAGCAGGATGTATTTAAGTTACTACGCCAATACCGCGACGAAGGCAGACAGTTTGATACCATCGTAATGGACCCACCAAAGTTTGCTGATAATAAAGCGCAGCTAACCGGTGCGTGTCGTGGTTATAAAGATATCAATATGATTGCCATGCAAATACTAAAACCAGGTGGAACATTACTAACGTTCTCATGCTCTGGTTTAATGGAACAAAACTTATTTCAAAAAGTAGTAGCCGATGCAGCACTTGATGCAGGTAAAGACCTACTTATAATGGAGCGATTAAACCAGGCAGCTGATCACCCAATTGCTGGCAGCTACCCTGAAGGCTTTTACTTAAAAGGCTTAATCTGTAAGGTTTTTTAATATCTACTATTGAGTTTAACTGGATTCAACTTAGTTAAACTGAATGATTTCAAGACCTGCTGTTACCGTGCCATCATCTTCTTTGCTGGCACGTATTACTTTTGCTGTTGCATTTAAAGGCGCAATACTTGGGTGAGTCGAATCAATGTTCACCGTCAGTAATGTATTAGGTTCAAGTAATTCATCTAAATGAATTGATAAACCTGTTGCACTTAAATCCACGCACTCTGCGGCAAAGCTTAAACCCGCTATTGGTTCTATCGTTGTTAAATTTGCAGGTGTATTGATCTGCATACGTCTAAAATTTCGCTTATCATCAGTAAACATACGTTACCTCTAAAAAACCGTGTTAATTTCTTCCAACAAAGCACCCACTGAAAATGGCTTTACAACATATGCGTTACAACCAGCGTCAAACCCTGCTTGTTTTTCAGATGGAGACTCTAGGCCCGATACCATAACAACAGGAATATTTTTTGTTTCAGGTGTGTGTTTTAGCATTCGGCATGTATCATAACCATCAAGACCAGGCATACAAACATCAAGCAAAATTATATCTGGCGGACTTGCAATTGCCGATGCAAGACAGCTTTGCCCTGAATCTGCATAACTAACATCAAATTTCGACGCGAGTGCTGCTTTGAGCATTTCAAAATTAAAATACTCGTCGTCTACCACTAAAAGTCGCTTTGTTTTATGTTCAATCGATGAGGACATAACTATGTCACTTCCTTTTCAAAACAAAAATAAATCCTCCTATTAAGGTACTAAGCTTAATAGAAAATGCAAGTTTTATTCTATCTCTTTTATCGCATTAAGTACTCGCTTAGCCGAAATTGGGTAAGGAGTTCCAAGCGTTTGAGCAAATAGCGACACTCTAAGCTCTTGTTGCATCCAAAAAATAGCGGTTACTTCTTGTGGAATAGGCAAGCCTTTAGGCGTTTTATTAACTACTTTTTTGTACTCTTGAGCAACTTTATCGAGCTCTAATACGCATAACCTATCACGATTTGGATCCACAGGCAGCTTTTCTAAACGTTTTTGAATCGCTTTTAAATAACGAATTAAATCCGTTATTTTATCTGCGCCATGCGCGCTCACAAAACCTTTAAATATAAGTGACTCAAGCTGTGATTTTATATCGCCATGCGCAGTTATCATGGTTAAATCAACGCGCCCTTTCATTTTTTTATGCAGTGCGTGCGCAATACTTAATACTTGCTCAACTTGCGTTGCAATCGATACAACGGCATCACCGAGCTCACCTCGTATTTGCTCTTTTACTGTTTCAAATGCTTTTTCATCGCGTATATCGCCATGTTTCACTAATAAACTATCAACACCTGCGGCGATACAGTCATCAATTAAATCAGCTATTTTACCAAATGGATTAAAGTACAAACCCAGCTTTGCCTTATTCGGTAAGTTTTGTTGTAAGTACTTAATTGGCGACGGCACATTTAACAGTACTAAACGGCGCAAACCTTGTTGATGCGCTTGCTGCGCTTTTGCTTCACTATCAAAAAGCTCCACTGCAGCGGCTGATTTTTTATCCACCAGCGCAGGGTATGCTTTTATTTCGTATTGACCTTGTTTTTTAACATATGACGCTGGCAGCTCACCAAAGTCCCATTGTGTTAGGTCTGATTTTTCAATGCCTTTATCGGCTACTTTAGACAGTGTTTCGGTTACTTCACCTTGCAGCTCTGCTTTAAGTTTGGCTAAATCAAGTCCACGAGCAAGTAACTTATCGTGTTCATCACGTACTTCAAACTGCAATCGTAAATGCGGTGCAAGCGCGGTTAAATCCCACGCTTCTGCATCAACTCTCACACCTGTCATTCTTAATAAGCGCGTAGCTAAAGCATCAATTAAGCTACCTTGCATTGGCTCAATAGCTGCAAGTACTGCATCTGCGTAATTTGGTGCTGGCACAAAATTACGGCGAAGCGATTTAGGCAATGACTTTATAAGCCCACTTATTAGCTCATGTCTAAATGCAGGTATATGCCAGTCAAAACCACTCTCTTGTACTTGATTTAAAAGTGCTACCGGTATTTGCACCGCAACACCATCAACCGCTTGTCCTGGGTCAAAATGATAAGCAAGCGGTAATATAATATTGTCTTGCTGCCATGTGTCAGGGTAGTCAAACTCAGTGATATTACTTGCACCATGCTGCATTAGCTCTTCACGGGTCATGTGTAAGTAATGTTTATTTTGTTGTTTTTGTGTTTTATACCATTTTAAAAATGCAGCGCGGTTATTAATTTCTTTGGGTATTTTTTTATCGTAAAACTCAAATAACGTTTGCTCATCAACTAAAATATCACGACGACGAGACTTATTTTCCAGTACTTGAATATCTTCAATAAGCTCACTGTTAAACGCTAAAAAGCCCTCGTTTAAGCCCAGCTCTTGCTCAACTAATGCAGTGCGTACAAAAAGCTCTCGGCTCACTTTAGGGTCAATATTGCTATAAACACAGCGGCGTTTATTTACAACAAGTAAGCCGTACAAAGTTTGCTGCTCAAACGCGATTACCGCACCTGGTTTTTTCTCCCAGTGTGGCTCTGTGTAGCTACGTTTTACTAAATGCTGCGCTAATGGTTCTACCCAGTTAATGTCTATTTTTGCATTTGTGCGGGCATATAATTTACTGGTTTCTACCAGCTCCGCTGACATGATCCATTTAGGACTCTTTTTAAATAAACCTGAACCCGGAAAAATATGAAACTGACTATTACGTGCGCCTTTGTATATTTGCTTCTCATCTTTAAAGCCAATATGGCTCAGCATTCCGCTTAGTAACGCTTTATGAACAAGTTCGCCATCAGCCGCTTGGCTGGTTGCTTTCATGCCCATTTCGTTACACACAGTACTTATTTGATAAACAATATCTTGCCACTCACGCAGGCGCATATAGGCTAGGAAATCTTTTTGACACAGCTTTCTAAACTGGCCGTTAGTCAGCTCGCTTTGCTGCTCTTCTAAGTAATTCCATAAGTTCAAAAAAGCGATAAAGTCTGAATCTGGGTCGTCAAAGCGACCGTGTTTTTCGTTAGCTGCAGCACGTTTTTCTTGCGGGCGTTCGCGTGGATCTTGAATCGACAACGCCGCCACAATAACAATCACTTCACGCAATGCGCCAAGTTTGTGAGCTGTGAGCACCATTTTAGCTAAACGAGGGTCAACCGGTAATCGGCTGAGCTCTCTACCTGAAGCGGTTAAACTCGTTTTACTATCCCGTTTGTCTGGTTTTACTGCTTGTAGTTCTTCTAATAACGATAAACCATCACTTATATTACGGCTATCTGGTGCTTGCACAAACGGAAATTGCGCCATATCACCAAGCCCGAGTGCCAACATTTGCAAAATAACTGAGGCAAGATTAGTACGCAGTATTTCAGGGTCGGTAAACTCTGGGCGAGATAAAAAATCATCCTCAGAGTACAAGCGTATACAAATACCCGCTTCAACACGTCCACAACGACCCATACGCTGATTAGCACTTGCTTGCGATATAGGTTCTATGGGCAGGCGCTGAACTTTTGTACGATAACTGTAGCGGCTTATACGCGCAGTACCTGGATCTATGACATAACGAATACCCGGCACAGTTAGTGACGTTTCGGCTACGTTGGTCGATAAAATAATATGACGACGAGAATGTGGCGCAAATATACGGTTTTGCTCTGCGTTAGATAAGCGCGAGTAAAGTGGTAATACATCAGTGTGTTTTAAATTACGCTTGCTAAGTGCATCAGCGGTATCGCGTATTTCACGCTCACCGTTTAAAAATATCAGTATGTCGCCAGGACCTTCCGCGCACAGTTCGTCAACAGCATCAAAAATACCTTGTAGCTGATCGCCCTCGGCTTCCATATCTTCTTTATTAATATCGGCCGTTGGGTTGTAACGCACATCAACAGGGAAAGTACGACCCGATACTTCTATAATGGGCGCATCATCAAAATGCTTTGAAAAGCGCTCAGGATCGATGGTTGCAGACGTAATTATTATTTTTAGATCGGGACGTTTTGGAAGTAGGTTTTTTAAGTAACCTAAAATAAAGTCGATGTTTAAACTACGCTCGTGCGCTTCATCTATAATTATGGTGTCGTATTGGTTTAAAAATCGATCTTGCTGAATTTCTGCCAGTAAAATACCGTCAGTCATGAGTTTAACGTACGTATTATTAGAAACCTGATCGCTAAAACGAATTTTAAAACCGACTTGCTGACCAAGTTCGCACTTCATTTCTTCAGCAATACGGTTAGCCACCGTTCGCGCTGCTAATCGGCGTGGTTGAGTATGGCCTATTAAGCCATCAACACCACGGCCAAGCTCTAAACACATTTTAGGTATTTGAGTTGTTTTACCTGAGCCCGTCTCACCTGCAATAATAACCACTTGGTTATTTGCAATGGCGTCTTTAATTGTTTCCTTTTTTTGACTTACTGGCAATTGCTCAGGGTAAGTCACTTTAGGAAGGCCCGCTAAGCGTTTATCACGTAATTCTTGGCTACGGGTTATATCAGCCGCTATTTTTTCAAGCGCGTTGGCATGCTTGTTTTCATCTGTTATTTTTTTTACGCCATGTAAGCGTTTTTTGAAAATGAATTGATCTTTTTTCAAGCACGTTTTTAGCTCGCCAAACAACTGACCTAGGTTTACCACCCGCATACCTTATAAAATTAGTTAAAGAGCCATAATTGTATCAAATTAAACGGCCGGGGTTAATCCTACAAAATGCATAACACGGGGTTGTTTGTTATATAAACGCTGCGATTCACCTAAACTGCGAATAATAAATCTATCTCAAGCAGTTATTTTCAGCGCTAACTGCACTGAAAATAACTGGCTAGCAATAAATGAATTAAAATATCATTGTGGTTCAATATGTTAGTAAATCTCTTAACCAGAGTTGAGGTTAATTAAATTACTTTGGCTTATTCGTCGTTAAAAATGCCCACGTAGGTCGCTTGCGTATTCGATTTACTTGCCCGATACATGCCAGAGGTATTAAACGGCAAGCTAATATTCCCCTTAGTATCAATAATAATAACGCCACCAGTGCCACCAATTGGCTTAAGCACACCGTTTATAACTTCATCTCCAGCTTCAGCTATGGTTTTACCTTGATACTTAACACGCGCACATATATCGCTCGCTACGTTATAGCGAATAAAATATTCACCGTGCCCTGTTGCCGATACTGCGCACGATTCGTTTTCAGCAAATGTCCCAGCACCAATTACCGGCGCGTCACCTACACGGCCATAACGTTTTGCCGTCATACCACCTGTGGATGTACCTGCCGCTAAATTACCGTTTTTATCAAGCGCCACTGCGCCAACCGTGCCCATTTTGTAAGAGTTAGGCAATGCTTTGTGCGCGGCTTGGTACTCTTTACTGGTTGCTTTGGCTTTATCTAATTTTTGTTTTGCTTTTAAAAGCGCTTTGTAACGAGGCTCGGTATCAAATAAGTTATTTTCGACAAGTTCAACACCTTGCTCTTTAGCAAACTCCTCAGCGCCTTGCCCACTAAGCATTACGTGTACAGAGTTATCCATGACCAAACGCGCTAATTTAATCGGGCTCTCAATATGCTTTACACCCGCAACTGCACCTGCTTCACGGTTTCGACCATCCATTATGGATGCATCAAGCTCATGCCCGCCATCGTAAGTGTATACCGCTCCACGCCCTGCATTAAAATAAGGCGATTGCTCTAATACTGTAATTGCCGCAGTTACCGCATCTAAACTTTCACCGCCTTGGTGCAATACTTTATAACCTGTCTCTACCGCCTCTGTTAATTTAGCGCGGTACTGCTTTTCTTGAGCGGGTGTAAATCGTGCTTTTTCTATTGTCCCTGCCCCACCATGAATCGCAATGGCAAAAGGAGTCTCTGCAGCGAATACGCTATTACTTAAAGCAAAAAGGCTGCTCGCAAAAATTGCTAATAAGGGTGTTTTCATAATGAGTTCTTTTATGGGAAAGTTATAAACTAATGTGAATGGTTGCGGGCTTAATTTCAACTAAAGTGAGTTTAATGGCATAAAAAAAGCGCCTTAAGGCGCTTTTTTAAATTTTACGTGTTTGTAATACCAATTTTATTAAAAACATGATCATTCTAGCGTATTAAATAGCTCACTAACTACGTTGAAAATTATTTATATAGAACAACTATGTATCATAATTTTAGCCTTGTTATTGAGCCATTTTCTTATCGCTATAATAGATCACTAATTTAATGCAATTGGTATAATTAAGCTTGTTTAGCTTTTAAACGCGCTAAACGTGCTACTTGATGAGTAGACGTTAAGAAAGAATAAATTGGTGCTAAGTAACCACGTTTACGAAGCTCTAAGAAATCAGCATCGCTTAACTCATTTAGCTTTTTCTCATCGATAAGGTAAATACCGTTGATGTCTTTTTTCTCGCCTTTAATGTCTACTGTTAGCGTTTGCGCAATTAGTAGCTCTTTATCAGCAAGGAATTTAGTGAACGCTTCAGTTACTTGAGAAAACTCAATAAAAGATACAAGCGCTTCTTTACGACGTTTTAGGTAATCTGTTTCTTCGCCGTTTTCAAATAATGCATTACCTTCGTCTTCACCAACAAGCGCACTTGCTTCGTCAATTACGATACCGTATTGATCTTGATCTGGGTGTTTAACTAAGCCCAGTGGGTAACGAGTAGATGCCATAGGTGCAAATGCTGCAGTCCATTTACCATCTTCTACAAAAAGGTTTTCGCCTGGCTCTAAGCCAAACATAGCAACAGCTTGAAAAGTGCCGCTTTCGTTGTTTTTAACGAATGACATTGGAAACTCGTTTGCTACGCGTGCAAACTCATGTGCAACTACTGGCACTAAATGTTGAGTTTTCATGAATTCTACATTGATGCCGTTTTGAATTTTAGTGTTGGCATGTTTTTCGTTGTGTAAAGGCTGTACTTGTTGCTCCGCCATGTTACTGCTCCGTTTATTTTAATTTATATGTTTCATTGTTAATACCTTTAGGCTAATGCTTTTGAGCTAAAAAAGGAAGGGAAACTTTTATGACAACGACCATGAAAAAATAAAATTTAACTAAATCTGAACGTTGCTAAAAAACATACAGCTCAAACTCATAAATTTTGTTCAAAAACAACACACTTCATGGTTGATTTTAATACAAATCAAAGTTATTCATTAACATTGGTTAACAGTTCAGGACTGTTTTTTTGCAGTGTTTAGGCTTAAATTTGAGCAAATAAAAAAGGCCGCTTATATAAGCGGCCTTTAAAAGTTAAATTAGCACCCAAATTAAGGCGCCCAATATACTTCAATATTTATACTTGGGTGATTAAGCACAGCGCGAAGTGGCATGTCATTAACATCGCCGCCCGCTTTTGCTTGCTTATAAACAGCGAGTTTTTCTTCACCGCTAATTAAAAGCTTTACCACTTTAGATTGCGCAATGGCATTTAACGTAAGTGTCATTCGCTCGGTGATACTACCCGTCACATCACTTTGTATCGCATTAATTGCACATACTGTTTGCTCAGTTGTTAAACCGTGCTCTAAACCTTCTGCATTTGGGAACAACGACGCTGTATGGCCATCTGGGCCCATGCCTAGAATAGTTACATCGTATGGCGCTTTTAGAGCACTGTAAGCGGCTTCACACACTTCACTGCCTTGCTGCGCGGTTGCAGCATCGTTTTTCATGGTTATAAAATTTGCAGCACTGCCAAAATTTTGTAATAACGTGCTCTTAATAAATGCTTCGTTACTTTTTTCATGGCTTGGGTCTACCCAGCGTTCATCAACCATAGCAACATCAACATGTTGCCAATCTAAATCAAGCGTTGATAAATGCTTATAAGCTGGCGCAGGAGACGAGCCACCCGACACCATTAATACAGCACGGCCATCGTTTTTAATGCCATCACGTAGTGATTGCTCAAGCGTTGCAGAAAGCTCGGCTGTTAACGCGTCTTTATCGTCAAAAAATTTTTCAACTAGTGTTGCCATGCTTATACCTTATCGCCTGTGTTAAACCACACGTGGCTTTTTTCTGCCAATAGTTCATCAGCATCCTCAGGACCCCAGCTACCAGCACGGTAAAGTGCAGGCTTGCCTTTGTCTTGCCAACGGTCAATGATTGGATCAATCCATTTCCACGCTTGACGAACTTCATCACGGTGAATAAATAATGATGGGTTATTTGCAGCGGCATCAAGCATTAAACGCTTGTACGCATCTGAGTGAAAACCATTGCTGTAAGCTTGTGAAAGCTCAATATTCATTGTTACTGGCTCAAGTTGCATTTGAAGGTTATCAAGACGCTTAGACATAAGCGTTAGTTGAATTGTTTCCTCTGGTTGCAAACGAATAACAAGACGATTTGGCTCGATATTACCCACGTTATCTTCGTAGATATTGTGAGATACTTTTTTGTATTCAACCACAATTTCTGCACAGCGCTTAGCCATACGTTTACCCGTACGAAGGTAAAATGGAACACCCGCCCAGCGCCAGTTATCAATATGTGCACGAATAGCTACAAACGTTTCTGTTTTACTAGAACCTTCATTTAGCTCTTCTAAGTAACCCGGTACAATTTTACCGTTTAAGTCACCTGGTACGTATTGACCACGAACAATATTTTCATCAACATCACCACCTACTAGTGGGCGAAGTGCTTCTAATACTTTTAATTTTTCGTTACGAATACTGTTAGCGTTAAGTTTATTAGGCGACTCCATTGCAACTAAACAAAGTAGTTGTAATAAATGGTTTTGAACCATGTCACGAAGTGCACCGGCTTTATCGTAAAAACCAGCACGGCTTTCAAGACCAACAGTTTCTGATAAGCTAATTTGGATGTTATCAATAGATTTAGCATCCCACATATTTTCAAACAATGAGTTTGAAAAACGTAGCGCCATTAAGTTTTGTACTGTTTCTTTACCTAAGTAATGGTCAATACGGAAAATTTGCTCTTCATTAAAAAATTCCGCAATTTTTCCATTAATTGCTTCAGCAGAATCACCGCAATAACCAATAGGCTTTTCAACAACAACGCGTGATGTAGGTGTAATTAAACCTTTAGTCGATAATATTTCACAACATGTGCCGTAAACAGCAGGTGGAAGCGATAAATAAAACACGCGAGACTTAGTGCTTTCGTGCTCATCTAAAATGCCTTTTAGCACATCCCAGTTGTCATCTGCTTCTGTAACATTACTTACCACTGGCACTAAAAAAGTAGAAAATGCTTTCCAATCTTTAGCGTTAAACTCACCTTTGCTTAAAAATTCTTGTAATGCTTTATGCGCTGTTTCTATGTATTCAGCACGTTTCGATTCTTCGCGCACTGTTGGTAGGATACGTGAGCCTTCAGGTAAGTTACCTTCTTGATATGCTCTGTACATTGCAGGTAGCAATTTGCGTAACGCAAGATCACCACCGCCCCCAAAAATTATAATATCAAAAGGATTAAGCATAGTTACTCTCTACGTTGTGATACCCAGTACACTTTATAAATGCGCGGGTATGCCTATTTATTGCTAGATTAGATGGCTTTTATAGCTGTATTTAAATAAAAGCCTGCTGAATTGTTCTGTATCGATGATTTATTATTATTTTTATCATTGCGCTTATTAAATGAGCCTTAGGGGCCCTGTATCTCCTCTCACAAAAATACAGACCCTAAGCACTCCAGCGCTACCCGTTCAAAGGTACTCGGTTTACTTACTTACGTAAGCGAATTTTTTACTGCGTACGGTTTTGTTTGTAGTACGCCATTAAGCCGTTTGTAGAACTATCATGAGCGTGTTTAACGCTTTCATCAGTGAGTTCACTCTCAATTTTAGATGCTAAACCTTTACCCAGTTCTACACCCCATTGGTCAAACGAACATATTTCTAAAATAATGCCTTGGCAAAATATCTTATGCTCATACAGTGCAATTAAACGGCCCACTGTTTTAGCATCTACTGTATCTAATAGCATAGACGTTGTAGGACGATTGCCTTGATGAATTTTATGATTTAATAACTCATCAATCTCTGCTTGCGATTTACCCTTAGCGGTTAAATCAGCAGTAACTTGCGCTGCATCTACACCACTCATCATCGCTTCTGTTTGTGCAAAGAAGTTTGATAATAAAATATCGTGATGCTTATCAACATTCACTTGTGGTTTAACTGATGCAATAAAATCTGCAGGTACAATTACATTACCTTGGTGTAAACACTGATAAAACGCGTGCTGACCATTAATACCCGTCATACCCCAAATAATTGGAACTGTAGTATAAGGTACCGTTTCGCCGGCAAAGTTAACGTGTTTACCGTTACTTTCCATTTCGCCTTGCTGTAAATAAGCAGGCAACATATGCAGTGCTTGGTCGTACGGTAATATAGCTTGCGCTGTGTAGCCCAAAAAGCTCGTATTCCATACACTAAGCAATGCCATAATTAATGGTATATTTTGCTCAAACGGCGCAGATTTAAAGTGCTCGTCTATTTCAAACGCGCCTTCTAAAATTGCTTCAAAGGCGTCGTAGCCTAAATATAAAGCAATTGGTAAGCCTATCGCACTCCAAAGTGAAAAGCGACCGCCAACCCAATCCCACATAGTGAATACGTTTTCGTCGCTGATACCAAAGGCTGCCGTTTTTTCTAAATTTGTACTTACTGCAACAAAGTGTTTTGCAATTGTACTTTCATCTTTTGTTGTTTGTAAAAACCAGTCAACCGCTGTTTTAGCGTTTGTCATAGTTTCTGACGTAGTAAATGTTTTTGACGAAATAACAAATAATGTTGTTTCAGGGTCAATGGCTTTCAATATAGACGAAATCTGTACACCGTCAGCATTAGATACGTAATGAACATTTAACGTATCATCAGCAAGTGCTTTTAATGCCTCGGTTGCCATTTGTGGGCCAAGGTTAGAACCACCTACGCCAATACTTACAACATCTTTTACCGCTTTACCGGTATAGCCTAACCATTTACCGCTACGAACTTTTTCTACAAACACTTTAATTTTAGCTAATTCGTTGTCTACGGCTTGTGTTACGTTTTCGCCATCAACGATTAATGGAGTGTGAGCACGATTACGAAGTGCCGTATGTAGTACTGAGCGATCCTCGGTGATATTTATTTTTTCACCGCTAAACATTTTATCGCGCCACGATGCAATATCACATTCTTTAGCAAGCGACATTAAGTTAGCAAAAACATCGTTATCAATAAGTTGCTTAGAATAGTCGAATAGTACGCCAGGTACTTGAGTCGAAAACTGAGAAAAGCGCGTGTCATCTTGTGCAAATAACGTTTTCAGATGTGTTTGTTTCATCTTAGCTGCACTTAGTTCTAGTGCTTGCCAACTTGCTAGTTGCGTTCGGTTAGACATGGAAATATCCTCTAGTTTTTTCAATCAATTGATTTAAAAATGTTTTTTATAAAAGCAAAACTCTTAACACTGCTTATTTACACTAAAATAAAGCGCCGATAGTATAACTAAAAATGCAAAAAAAGTGCTGTTTTTATAATTTTAGATGCCGATGATAACGCAATTTTTAGCTTTTGACACCGGTATCATAAAAATTTTATAAATTAATTTACCCGCAATTTTAAAGGCAACGGGATAGCTTAATCAATCAAAATGAAATATTAATGAATTTTTATCAGCACAATAATTACTTTTTATAGTTATTCACTAATTATTAGGGCCTGTTTATCTTTCGAAGTTAAATTTGCAGCAGTGTGTTTGGCATTTAGGCAAGGCAGAGCCTATGTAGTGTGGTTATTCCCCATAAATAGGCGATAACGTGGAATAAATGCCAAACATGCGCTGCCCGAAGGGTTCTGCCTAGGGGCAATTTACTCTTTGTTACTCGGTTTTTACTTAGCCCACTAGGTTACAAACCTCACGCCGCGATTAAATAGCCCCTAGATTGAACAAATTTTAATCCTGAAAGGTCAACAGGCCCTAGGGCTTGTTTACCTTGCGAGCAAATAAACCTTAAAAACAAAAAAATCGGCCCTAAAGCCGATTTTGTATAAATTACAATCTTTGTTTAATTACTAAGCGCTAACCCGCCACTTAGGTTATAAACCGTTTTGTATCCTAGTTGCATTAAATTAGTTGCAGCAATTTTTGAGCGGTTACCACTACGGCATAATAAAATGTACTTGTTATTTTTGTTTAATTGCCCTTCAAATACCGCATTTGCCATTCTGCTAAGTGGTATATTTAATGTTTTTTCATCTAGCGTATTAAATAACTGAGCAACATTATTTGCTCCATGCTCATACGGCTCCCGAGTATCTATTAAATATGTATCGCTGGTGTTTAACATTACTTTAGCGTCATCAAAATTTAATTGCTGTGTATCAACCTCAGGTAACGCATTTACATAACCACACAATTGCGTATTATCTACTTGTTTTGAAGCGTCGTACTGCTGTTTTTGTATTGCAAATTCATCAACTGAAATACTGCCGCTCACTAACGCATCAAGAAGTGGCGTTTGGTTTTGCTGTACAGCCCAGTTCATGGCAAAACATTGTTGGTAATCGTGCCCTGAGCAAATAATGCTGGTGCTATTAAGTTGCTCGCTCATTGCTAAAATAGAGCGTGCCATTGCTTTTGCATCGCCGCCTATAAGCGATGTATTGCCAAGCCCTGCAGGCAGTATTAAATCACCACAAAAACAGTAACGCGTTTCGCCATTACTGTTTTTTAATAAATAACTTACACTTTCTTTGCTGTGCCCAGGTGTAACTACTTTTTCAAGTACGTCGTTTGCCAAGTTAATACTTGCTGTATTTAGCGGCCAACCTAGCGAATCAACCTCACCTTTTATAACTCTTGATGCAAGAACGCTGGTTAGTAAATTAGTCGCTGACTCTCGCTCTTGATGCAGATGAGTATTAAGCACCGCCGATATAGTTAAGTTTTGTGTATTAGCTATTTTTTCAAAGCGCGGAATAAGCTCAATAATAGGATCAATAATTACAGCGTATTTATCATCGCTTACATAAAGCCAACTACATGCACCTTGGTGCCTAAATTGAGTAAGGCCCAGTGCGCATACTTCTTGTTGTGGTGTGGTGCTGTCAGATACGATTAAACAGTTTGCCTGTAGTATTGCTTTAAGAGCGCGAATACGCACACAAGCATCATCAATATCGTGTTGTGTTGCAGCAGGTCCAAACGATAGCCTAATCGCGTTTTCGCTTTGCCACTTACTTGCACCCATTGCATCTAAAACAAAACTTGTTGATGCGCCTGTACTACAAGCCGAGCCTCCACTTACGCGAATGCCCGCAGCGTCAAATAAATCAATCACTTCTTTGCTCGTTAAATCGTTAACAGCAAAGTTAAGTGTGGTAGGCACGCTATAAGCAAAATCATGATTGAATGTAATATCGCCAAAGGTGTCTTTTATCGCGCTTTGTAACTGGCTTCGATAAGAATTAAGTACGCTAACAGACTTAAACGTGTTGTCTGATTTATCAAGCAACATACTAAATAGCTTATTTAACCCTGCAATACCGGGTAGATTTTCGGTGCCTGAGCGCATTCCACTTTCTTGACCGCCACCCGCTATAAAAGGTGTGTACGCACTGCCACTACGAATATATAAAAAGCCAATACCTTTAGGTGCATAAAGCTTATGCCCCGAAAAAGGTGCGTAATCTATTGTTGTGTCACTTAGTGCGAGCGCTTGTTTACCGAGCGCCTGCACGCAATCCACCATCCACGATACATTTTTATTACGGCTACGAATCACCTGCTCAATAGCGGGTAAATCTTGATATACACCGGTTTCGTTATTAACGGCCATGGTGCAAATCATCAAAGCGTTATCTATATGTTTAGCTATAAAATCTAAATCTAAAATACCGTTACTATCAACCGGAATAGCAAGCACTTCAGCATTAACGTCAAGTACGCTATTCCAGTGCTTAAGTGTATTTGGCACCGCTTTGTGCTCAGTAGCGCCATATAACAATACGGGGTTTTTAATCGGGTGTTTTTTAGCATCAATTAACGTAGAAACCACCGCAGTTTGAATGCCTTCTGTTGCGCCAGAGGTAAATAAAATATCGCCATTACTTGCGCCAATAACTGTGTGTGCTTTTTGACGTGTTTGTTCTAATAAATGCTTGGCTTGAATACCTGTAATGTGCGGGCTTGAAGGATTACCAAAACATATTTGCATGGTATGAGAAACAACATCAGCAATACAAGGCAACACAGGGGTCGTTGCGTTTGCATCAAGGTAAACTTGTTTTACTGGCTCATCGTGCAATAAAAACTCAGACATTAAAAAACGCACCTTATTACTAAAAAATATATCTTATTACCAATAGTACATAAATTTACAGGTAATGAGTAATAATCAATTAGCACTAGAGGTGCGTTTACTATTCTTTTTTAGACTAAAAGTCTGTTTACTTAATTATTCACTGACCTCTTTACTTATCTCTTCATGCGTTGACGACCAAGCTGTTATTAGCGCTTTTACTAATGAAGCCAACGGGATGGCAAAAAATACGCCCCAAAATCCCCATAAGCCACCAAAAAATAATACCGCGACAATTATAAATACCGGATTTAAATCAACCGCCTCAGAAAATAATAGTGGCACAAGCACGTTGCCATCAAGCGCCTGAATAATTCCGTAAATAATTAAAATGGTCCAAAACTGTGTTTCTAATCCAAACTGAAACAGCGCAACTGCCGCTACCGGAATAGTGACGAGTGCCGCGCCAATAAATGGAATTAATACCGACAAGCCAACAAGCACACCAAGTAATGCGGCGTAGCGTAAATCTAAAACAGTAAATGCAATAAAAGACACACCACCAACAATTAAAATTTCAAACACTTTACCGCGAATGTAATTCATAATTTGTTGATTCATTTCGTGCCACACTTGCAAAATTAAGCGTCGTTGCTGCGGGATCAGTTTAGCAATACTCCCCGTTAGCTCCAGCTTATCTTTAAGCATAAAAAACACCAGTAACGGCACAAGTACTAAATATATAAGCCATGCAACAACATCTTTTAATGACGTAAGTGAAAACGACAATACAGTTTGACCAAACTCAATGATTTTAGCTTCTACCGTTGCAACAATAGCTTGTACTTGATCTATGTTAATTAAACTTGGGTATTGTTCAGGTAAAGCCATTAAATAAGACTTCCCTTGTTCTAACATATGTGGGGTTTCTTGCACTAAGTTACTGGTTTGCTTCCAAAGCACTGGGCCAATAACCAAAATAAGGGTGAGCATAATGCTAATAAATATCAACATTACAATAATCGTTGCAGTAAAACGTTTTAAGCCAACGCGCTCTAAATGAACAACCGGCCAATCAAGTAAATAAGCAATAACCAATGCTACAAGCACAGGGACAATTAACGAGCCAAAAAAGTAAAGTAAGGCCACTGAGGCCAATAATAAAAATAATAAGGTAGACGAGTGAGGATCCGAGAACTTCCTTTCGTACCATGTTTTTACGTATTCAAACATGTAATGGCTCCACTAATAACAACCCACGTTGTTTATCAAAATTGTAACTATAAGCATTTTTTTGCAAAAAACGTTCAATATCGTTCGCACTTTCACCTTTATTAAGACTAAAAGTGATACGTTGTTTTGAAGATTGCGCACTTCGTAGCGCAAGTTTAAACTGCACAAATTGCTGAGGGCATTTAAACTCTTTTAAATCGCGCTCTACCATAACTACTTTATCCGTATAGTAAATGAATAATAAGTCGCATATTTACGGTCAATATACTTATATACCCAAACCGTTGTAACTTTTTGTTAAAACAATACCTGCAATAGTTTATCCTTATAACATAACTAGCAGTAAGGATAAGTTAATGCCTGGCACGCATAATAAAGCGCAACTACCAAGTAATCCAACACTCAAAGAGATTAATTGGTTTAAAAAGCAAATTAATTGGGGCGAACTACCTCCTTTTTATCACCTTGTTGCCTCATCAATAAGCGAATCTGAAGGGATTTTAGATCATGGATTCGATAATGCAGTTAAACAACTTATAGATAAACGCAATTGGAACTTAGATTTATTAGAAGGCCATGAAGACAGCCTTGGTGTAATACACACTAAACATAAGCCACGTATTGCGCTGCACCAAGTTTTTACCGACAGAGGCTTTGAGCTATGGGCACAGCCTTATGCTAAAGATGTTATTGTTGACCAATACGTAAAAAACAATCGCTTTATGGAGTTTAGAGTGTGGGATCCGCATTCAATGAAAAACCTGATCAGAATAAGTCAGTTACATAAGTTTATTGGCTTTTATTTTGAACGAGGCGACAAAGCAGATAAAGCCATTATTTTACATGCACATAAAGTAGTACATAAAATTATTACTTTTTTGCAGCGAGAATTGAACGTTGTAAAGCTTGATGGAGTCACAATAAAAGAACTATACCAATTGTGCGAAAAAGACAGCCGTGCAAGCAGTGACGAAATAGACATAGCCAAAATTGCAATTGGCGAACAAATTAACAAGGAATAAAATGCAGCTAAAATCAGCATTTATCACTTTATGCAGTGCCGCGCTTACGTTTAGCTTATTAGTAAGCGAACCTTTAAAAGCGCAAACCAATTTTACACTTCCTGATTTAGGAACATCTGCATTACAAGCACTGCCACTTGAAAAAGAACAAGCTATTGGCGAAGTAATGATGATGCAAATACGAGGTTCATCACCAGTTATAAACGACCCTGTGCTAGATGAATACCTCACGACTATTGGCCGTAAACTTGTTGCTAATGCTAACGATGTACGTTTTCCGTTTTCGTTTTTTTGGATAAATAACTCAGAAATAAATGCGTTTGCATTTTATGGCGGGCATGTAGGTGTACACACCGGGTTAATAGCTCAAGCCGATAACGAGAGCCAGTTTGCGTCGGTACTTGGTCACGAAATTGCTCACGTAACACAGCGCCACTTAGCACGTAGAATACAGCAGCAACAAGATAACAGCGCGCTGACCATTGCCGGTATGATTGCAGGTATATTAGCAACCGTTGTTGCACCCGACGCGGGTATTGCCATTATATCTGCCAGCCAAACACAATCTGCTTTTAGTCAGTTAACGCATAGCCGCTCAGCTGAGCAAGAAGCTGACCGCATAGGCATGCAAACACTTAATAATGCAGGATTTGATCCCCGTGCATCGAGTGAGTTTTTAACTAAACTTGCGGCGCAAATTCGCTATAAATACAAGCCACCAGCATTTTTGCTAACTCACCCATTACCAGAGAGTCGTGTATCAGATGTACGTTTGCGTGCAGAGCAATTTCCTGTGCGCCTTATGAATGCGAGCCTTGAGTTTAATTTAGCAAAAAGTCGAGTGCTTGCCCGCTATGACAACAAACCAGAAAACGCAGAAGATCTATTTAGAAAGCTACTGCGCGAAAATACCTACAACAACACTGCATTAAAGTATGGCTTAGCCATAAGCTTGCTTGATCAAAAAAAGCTTGATGAAGCAGCGCCAATATTAGACGAGCTTTTAAAAAACGATCCTAAAAACCTATTTTATATAGATACCCATACCGATTTACTTATTGCACAAAAAAAGGCAGATGAAGCCGTTAAGTTTTTAGCGGATTTAAATCAGTATCGCCCTAATAATCAGGTAATTACACTTAACTATGCCAACTCAGCACTTGAAGCTGAACAATATGAGCTTGCTGAAAATATTTTAAAGAGTTTTTTACTCGAAAAGCCAGATCATAACTTAGGCAAACAACTCCTTGCAGACGCGTATAAAAAACAAGATAAATTAGCCTCTTATCACGAAGCTAACGCCGATGTATTAGCGCAATATGGTGCTTATTTAAAAGCCGCAGACGAAGTACAAAAGGCACTAAACTTTGTAGAGCCAACCGAACTTGTAAAGCAACAACGTTTAAAAGCACTACTTACCCAGTATCGACTTTTACAAAAAGAGCTTGCAAGACTTTAAGTCTGCAAGCGCTTACCCTAAAATAGACGCAATTCACACTTTGGAATCATTTTATGTCTGTTACTATTTACCACAACCCACGTTGTTCTAAATCACGCGAAACGCTAGCGCTACTGCAAAGTAAAGCGATAGAGCCAAGTGTTGTAGAGTATTTAAAAACCCCTCTTACTCACGAGCAAATTTCAACGCTTGTAATCCAACTTGGTTTTTCATCCGTACGTGAATTAATGCGCACAAAAGAAGATGACTACAAAGCACTTAATTTAAAAGATGAAAACAGTGAATCAGCATTAATAGATGCCATGGTACAAAATCCAAAACTAATTGAACGCCCTATTGTAGTGAATAACAATAAAGCAGCGATTGGTCGTCCACCAGAAAACGTACTAAGCGTTTTATAATGAGTGCAACCATAGTGGTGCTTTATCACTCAAGCCATGGCTCAGTTGAAGCAATGGCTCACGAAATAGCAGAGTCGATAGAGCAACAAGGTGCTACAGCACTGCTTCGCACCTTTGTGGCTAAAAATGCGCACGACATTGTGATCACCAAAGATGATTTAATAAATTGCGATGGTTTAGCATTTGGTACACCAACCCGATTTGGCATGATGGCCTCTCAAGCTAAAAGCTTTTGGGAAACCACCAGCGACTTATGGTTAAAAGGTCAGCTAATAGATAAGCCAGCATGTGTGTTTTCGTCATCAAGCAGTATGCATGGTGGTAATGAAGCAACCTTACTTAACTTATCTCTGCCACTATTACACCACGGTATGATGCTACTGGGCGTGCCGTACGATGTACCCGAACTACTTGCAACACAAACAGGTGGAACACCATACGGTGCAACACACGTTGCTGGCAGCGCTAATAGTGCACAGCTAAGCAAAGACGAAATTAAAATATGCCAAAGCGTTGGTAAACGCCTTACTCACATTGCGAGAAAACTTAAATGAATACAGCTGACAACCCAGCTAAAAAGCCGATTACAGTAAAGTTTCAGCGTGCCGCACTATTTGGCTATGTAGGTTTACTTGTTCTTATTCCACTGTGGATGTATTTTGTGCCACCTCTAAATGGTAATGCGAGTTTAGCATCTTTATTTTTGCCCATTATTCCGTTATTACTGCCGCTAAGAGGCATAATTAAAGACAGTACATACACTTATGCGTGGGCTAACTTTGTTGTAATGCTGTATTTTATTCACGGGCTTACCATGCTGTGGGCCGCTCCTGATGAATTAATTTGGGTATTGCTAGAGCTTGTGTTTGCCTCTTCAATGTTTATTGGCTGTACTTACTACGCAAGACACCGCGGACAAGAACAAGGTTTAAAAATCCGTAAGCTTAAAGAAGAACTAGCTGAAGAAAAAGCAGCAAATGAGCACGGTAAATAAGGCTTAACCATAAACGGTTATAAATACAAAAAACGCGCTTAAATTGCTTTAAGCGCGTTTTTTATTAGCTGTTTAAAAGTGACTAAACCAAATCACTTAAGGCAGCTAGCACCACAATACTCGCCAACCCTATTTGAGCAATTAAGCTAATAAACGAAAAGCCTCTAAGCACAAATAAACCCCAAGGGTGTTTAATATGTGGATATAACGCACAGCGTTTTAAAGTGGTTGCAAAGAAAAAACAAATCACTGCCGCCATAGTTAAACTAAGCGTTAGCTCACTTTTAATAGAGAGTGTTTCATCAAAAAAGAAGAACAACTGCAAAGGCAGCAATATAGTGACAATAGCGTGCAGCACATGTACTTTTTTAATACGATCAAACTGTCCTTCTGGCGAAAGTTCTTTAATACCAAAGTCACGCTCTAAACATTTAACTAAGTTATTAGCTTTAATACTAACCGCCAAACGGTAACAACTTAAACCTTCTTTATTGCGCGCTCTAAAGTTATAGCCCGCTTTAATAAGCAGCACCATTAACGATTCATTTTTAGCAAATACAGCGTAATGAAGTGCTGTGTTACCTAAATTATCAACCGCTTTTTTGTCTTGCTTTGCAAGTAGCGTTTCAACCACATTTACAAAGCCTTTTTCGGCGGCCCACATAAAGGCTGTTTTATTGTTTTCATCAGCAAGAACACCTGTAGCGCCTTGCTCAATAAAACGCATTGCCATTGTTTGCTTGGCTGTTTTTTTACGTAGGTGCGTTAATAATGCTTTTTCTAGCAGTACAACAGAGTCAACATCAGGAGAAACCTGTGTAAGCAACGTAAAATAGTCTTTACCCGCTGCTACTTTTTCGCTGGCAAGTTCAGAAAGAGTATCTAAATCAGCAATAGACTCTGGAATAAACGCACTTAAGCGCTCTCTAAAATCAACTTCTTTCCAAAGGGCTAATGTATCTTTTGCCGAAAGTTTACTTTTATTATTTAGCGCATGCTCAATTAACGTGAAATAGCGTTTACTAAAAAACAAATCAACTAAAGACAGTGGCGTATCTATGGTATTTTGTGCAGCCACACTTGCGTATTTTTCAAGGCGTTGGCACAACATAAGCACTAAGCTTTCAGGGGTGTATTCATTATCGTAGTAATGGCTTTTAACCGCACTAATATACGCTTGTGCGTCTTCGTCATATTCAGAGATATGTTGAAAGTAACATTCTTCAAATGGTTCTAGCGGGGTTAGCCATGCCAAATAATAAATAGGCGGTAACACGGTGGTGCATACACCATCGTCTTCATTTGTAGAACGACAAGCAGGCCAAGCTTCCAAAGCATCTAAAATAAAGGCACCGTTTTGTTCTACCAGTCCTTTAATAAGTAATGGGTATTCCTTTGGCCAAATCAGTACATTTTCCATTAAAACAACACAACTCCAGTGTGGCTTGGGGGTGGTAAGTTATATCAGTTTTTAGCTGACACCACGCTTAATCAAAGTGTCGATATTCTAGCACACCTTTGTTTTGCTGCTAGCGCAAAATTACGCAATAACAACAATCCTTTACTTACAAATATAAAAACGGCCAAGTACATAAGTAATTGGCCGTTTTTGAGGTTGGAGTTGGGCTTAATCAGAGCCAGACAAATAGTCTATTTACTTTTTAACTCGCTAATAACTTGATCTAAACCCACTTCAGAAATACGTTGAATAATCTCTTTTTGCTTAGCACTTAATAGTGAAATGCCTTCGGCAACAATATCGTATACTTTCCACTCATCATTTTTACCTAAACGAAGCTTAAAACTTAAGTCGATTGTAGGCGCATTTGGCTCAATAATTTGTGTATTAACTGTTGCGTACTCAGAGTCACTTTTTGCGTTATTACGCTCAAATACTACTTTTTGACCTGTGTACTTCATTAGTGCACCAGCGTATGTGCCTGTTAAGTAATGCTCTACTGCATCTATAAATTGAACAGCCTGTTCGCGCTCAATGCCTTTAATGTGCTTACCTAATAATTTAAACGACACAAACTTAACATCAATATGTGGCATTAAACGTTTTTCAACAATGGCAGCCATCGCTTCTTTGCTTGCTGTGCCTTTTGAATTTACTTGGCCAATGTCTGCAAATAGCTTATCGGCTACTGATTCAAGTAACTGATCAGGCGATTGCTGAGTTTGTGCAAATAACGAACTACTAAAAAAAGCAGTGGCTAAAACGAATAGTTTAAAGAGTTTCATAATTGTATATGTCTGTGTGATTAAGATGGCTGTAATTTACGCGAACTATACGCAATAAAAAAGGCACAAATAAGCAACTTATTAATGCCCAAATCGCACCAATAAAATAACTAAAATAAATTCAAGCAGTTAGAAACCTCCGTTAACAGCTCATATACAACCGGCATTTTGTCCTCATTGTAATTGTTAATAGGTCGCCCTTATCATTTAGTTATCACTTGAATCAGACAAACATTTGGCACCTATGAAAACGTCACTTAAAACACTTATTATCTCATTTATATTAGTAGCTTCACTTTTTGGCAAACTTGCTTTTGCTCAATCGAACCACGGTTATGCCGTTGATTTTCTCAAAGGCGAAGGTAACGTAAACGGCGTTAAGCTTGCGTATCAGTATCATGCGCCTAGCATGCAAAATATAATTGGTGATGCACGCTTTTACTTTGAAACCAGCGTAAATATGTGGGAATACCGCCACGGCGATGAAACACAATCAAACCTAGTACTTGCTATGTCACCTGTGCTGCAATTTCCTGCCTTTAGTTTTAACAACACCCCATTTTATGTAGAAGCAGGGATTGGTGTATCACTGATTGATGAAACGCAGTTTGCCGGTAAAAACATAAGTACTCACTACCAATTTGAAGACCGCATAGGCCTTGTTGCCGACTTTGGTCATACTAATGTTGCCCTTAGAGTTATTCACTATTCAAACGCAGGCTTTAAAGAGCCAAACCCTGGGCTTAACTTTTTAACGCTTTCGGTAGCTAGACGTTTTTAACGTTATTGATTGTGTTTAAAGTTATTGATTATGTTTTGAGTAATTTAATTGCTGAAATAGCGCAAAGCGGTCACACTTAAACGTACTAAAGTTTAGGTGATACTGCGATGCAAACTTGGCATATTCTAATTATTGTCGCCGTTGTTTTTGCTATTGTCATTGGTAATATTGCGCTGATTAAACTCTCTGCAAAAACGGAGTTTAAAAAGCCCAACGCCAATATTAAAAATACAACAGACACAAAAAAGCCCTGATTAATCAGGGCTTTTTTAATAATACCAATTCGCTTAATTATATTTTCGTTAATTTAGCCTACTAACCAATGCGCCATTAGCGCAATAACAGGTAAAGTAATTAGCGTTCGCAAAATAAATATAATAAACAACTCTAAAATATTTACCGGTATTTTACTGCCAAGTAAAAGTGCGCCCACCTCAGACATATAAATAAGCTGAGTTACACTCATTGCGGCAATAATAAAGCGCGTTACATCACTTTCAATTGTACCTGCTGCTAATATTGACGGAATAAACATATCAGCAAAACCAACCATAATAGTTTGCGACGCAGCTGCCGCTTCGGGTACTTGTAATAACTCTAAAAATGGCACAAACGGCATACCTAAATACTGAAATATAGGCGTATGCTCAGCAATGATCAGTGCAAATGTACCTACCGCCATAACCACAGGCAATACACCAAACACCATATCAAGCGCGTTATGTAAGCCCTCTTTTATAGTACCTTTAACACCCGTTGAGTTATCTGCTTTAGCTAATGCAACATCTAACGAATGACCAAATAAGGTTTTATGACCCGGAATTGTTTCAGCGTCTCTATCTGGCTCAGTACCATCAATCAGTAAGTCTTTTTTAAAGCGCAGTGGCGGTAATCGCGGCACAATAATAGCGGCAACAATACCGGCTAAACATACCGTTGCGTAAAACGGTGCAAATAGGTATTCAAGTTTAACTTGCCCAAGCACCACTAAACTAAACGTAATTGAAACCGCTGAAAACGTAGTACCAATAATAGCCGCTTCGCGTTGTGTATAGTGCTTTTGATCGTACTGCCTTGCAGTCATCAAAATACCCACACTACCATCACCTAACCACGATGCAGTACAGTCAACCGCACTTCTACCCGGTACACCAAATACAGGGCGCATTACTTTAGTCATTAACGTACCAGCAAGCTCTAGTAGACCAAAGTTAATTAATAGCGGCAGTAGTAAGCCCGCTAAAATAAATACCGAAAACAACACTGGCAGTAAGTCATTTAATACCAGCGCGCCAGTATTGGCCGAGGTAATCATCTCGCTGCCTAGGCTTAAGTACGTCATTAAACCAAACGCCATACCAAATAAGCGCACCACCAGCCATGTCCAGCTCACATCAAATAAATGCTTTAACAAAGGTGAGTTACATATAGCGGCGGGTTTAAACACTTTAGTAATTACAGAAATAACCCCTGTAATACAAATAATGAGAGTAATAATTGCTTGAGCAGAGCCAAGCATCATTGCTTGAACCGCTTTTGCCATAACGGCAATAGGAATGGTCATCCCTTGCGAGGTACTAATGGGTGTCATAAATAAAAACACACCAATTAACGAAGGAACCAAAAAAGTAAACCAAGTGCGCCACGTGTAGTGTGAACGATGAGGTAGCTGAGACATATTTATTAACCTATAAAAACCACAAAAAGAGCATAGCGCTCTTTTTGTGGTAAAACTTATTATTATTTAAATTTTAATGCCGCGCTGAATGAGTGCTGCTTCTAATGCTTGTTGTAAACCATTCATAGTACCTGGCTCAAGCGTTTCGCCTTTATCATCCATCCACGTTAAGCTAGTACCGCCTTCTTTAGTTTTACTTACTAAAATTTGGTATTGGCCTTCATCAATAGGTAGTTGAGCTACGTCATCACCCCAAATTGAATCCCAAACACTTGTTTCTGGTTTAGTATAATCAGCAGTAATTAAGCCAGTATCTGGGTTAATTTCAACAATAGTGAACGACAAGCGCTCTAAAAATCCAGAGAAACGGTCAAACACAGCTTCGTAAGATTGCTCAGTTACAAGTGCTGCATTACCTTTGTTATCAAAGCCCATTTCAAGAGAAATAATACCTTGGCGTTTACGCATATCAACTTCAAGTTGACGGTAACGGTAATCAAACTCGCTCACTACTTGGTTAAGCGCACGTACTTCTAACTGCTGCTTTAACAAATCAGTTAGCGTATGGTCGCCTTTAAAATCAATCAGCTCTACACGTAAAGACGCAGTACGCTGATGTGATTTTTCTTCAATAGTGAATCTAAATTTTTCTAAGTCATCGTTAACTTCATCGCCCCACCACCAAAAACCTTCTTCGGTTTTAATGATTGAGTACCAATCAGTTTCAATAGTACCTAGTAGCTTGTCTTCTTTAGTGGTTCCTGCATTGTTATCAGCGAGGACTGATTGAATCGTGTCCCAAAGAAATTCATCTAAATCAGCAATGCCATCGTTTTTATCAAAATAAATACGCGCTTGTTTATCTGTCTCTTCTACCCAACTGCCTTTAGCAATTGTTAATACTTGTGCCGGTGGGCGGTAATTTGTAGCTTCAGGATTGTTGTCGTATTGACCTACATCCATTTTATAAACTGGGTCTTGAGCTGGTTGAGATAACGACGTTGGTGCTTTTACAGGCTCATGCGTACGATAGTTACGTTCGTCATGTGCCTTATTAATAAATACACTACACCCTGATAAACTTACCAATACACTTACTGCAAGTGCTTTTGGGATCCAATACTGCACAGATATTTCTCCTTAGCATACCCTTTAATTGTTTTAACAAATATATGAGTGGGTAATGCCGATTTGGTTCAGTGTAAAATCAATATTAACTTTACATTTATTATTTGGCTGCCTAAATGCAATAAAGTTCAGCACTTCAACTTAGCAATAAAACTAAGCGCAAATAAGCAAATTTTAGCTATGGTACTTTCCCGTGCCAGTAAAAACAAGAAACACCGCACTTTAAAAGCGCTTAATTAGCGTGTGCTGTAGTTTAGAGCCCTTTTTGTGTTAAACTTCGCCGCCGTGCAACTTCTTGTGTGTATTTTTGGTGTTGCCAACTCGGTTGATATAATCCAAGTAACAAGGTATTTGAACTCATGACTGCATTTTCAAATCATCAAATTGTTTTAACAGCGATTGGCGAAGACAGACCCGGTATTGTAAGTGAACTAACCCAACTGGTTAGCGATTGCCACTGCAACATTATTGACAGCCGTATTGCTATTTTAGGCTGCGAATTTACCTTCATAATGCTACTTAGCGGCGACATGTCGGCAATAAGCCGCATAGAGCACGTACTGCCAACTAAAGCCATGGAACTTGGCCTGCTAACCATGATGAAGCGTACAGCAAGTCATACTCCTAGCGAGTTTTGTGCAGGTTACACACTAGAATACACAGGGATAGACACCCCAGGCACATTGAGCAAAGTAACGCGCTTTTTTGCCGACAATAATATTAGTATTTGCTCACTTAAGTCAGACACTTATTCCCAAGAAGACAACATTAAAATGCGTTGTGAACTTGAATTCAACATACCTGTTGATGTAGATATAGATCAATTTAAAATTAGTTTTGAGAGCCTTTCTCACACGCTAAACGTAGATTATATTTTTAAACGAATTCGTTAAGGATGCTAAACATGAACACAATTAGTCCATTACAAGCAGGCGATACTGCACCCGCTTTTAGCCTACAAAACCAAAACGACGAAACAGTAACATTAAGCGAGCTGTTAAAAGAGCAACAAGTGCTTGTGTACTTTTACCCTAAAGCGTCAACGCCGGGCTGTACTGTACAAGCCGAAAACCTACGCGATGAGCAAGCACAGCTTGCTAAATTTAATACCCGCGTTGTAGGTATTAGCCCAGATCCAATTAAGCGCCTTAAAAACTTTGAAACTAAAAAAGAGCTTAATTTTGATTTATTAGCCGATGAAGACCACGCCATTGCTGAAGCATTTGGTGTATGGGGCTACAAAAAGTTTATGGGTAAAGAGTACGATGGTATTCACCGCCTAACGTTTTTAGTAGGCCAAGACGGTAAAATTAAACACCTATTTGATAAGTTTAAAACTAAAGATCATCATCAAGTAGTGTTGGATTATCTCGCAGCAGAATAAGTTAGCTGCAGAATAAGTTTGTGGCTGAGTAAGTTAGCTACCAGCTATTAGACAAATACAGAAAAGCGTTGCTCAAGGGCAACGCTTTTTTTATGCCTATACATTTGCGCTATATAAAACTTAAATAGCAATAGAGTAAATAATTTGTTAAAACTGCCAAAGCACTTATTATTAGCACCTTGCCAATTGGATATTTAAACCTTGAATAAAAGCCTAAAATTTAAACTTTATTTAACTGCATTAATCATCTGTATTATTGGTTTTAACTTTTCAGAACCAAGTATGCAATTTTACTCAAACCCGTTTTATATTGGTAGTTTCGTTTTTGCCATTGCGCTTATAATCTCTGTAATTAATTACGCCTGCCCTGCCTGTAAGAAAAACCAAGTAATGCGCTCTATTTCTAGTTATAAGCTCCCAACTAACAACTGTTATAATTGCGGGAAAGAGATTGATGAGAAGAGTCATTAAATAGACGGAGTTATTACTGGAGAGTCTGGTATTCAAGGTTATTCATAAAGCCACTTGATATATATTAAGTTGTTGTCGTGTATTACCAATCGATACAAAGTTTGGAATAGTACCAACTAAACTTGCACCTGATTTTAAAGCAATTTTAATGCTAGCTGCATTTTGTGCTAAGCATCTAAACTCAATTACTTTAGCGCTTGTATTTTTGAGTATGCTTGGCACTCTTGTAATTACTTGACTAATAATACCATTTCCTTGTGCATCACTACTTAACCAGTAACCAAGCTCGGCTATATCTAGCTCAGGACAAATAGACTTAACTGCAAAAACACCACTCAAATTATCTTTATAATAAATCTTAAACCACCGCGAACCATTCAGCCCGCTGTTTACTCTGTCAAGTATGTACTTTTTAGCTGATTCAATATTGTTTACCCCTTCTACCCAAGGCAAAAACTGTCCTAAACTTACCTGACTTAAATTAACAACCCTTAAAATGTCCGCCGCATCGCTTTCCACTAAAGGAGCTAGTTTAATCTGTTCTGTAATTTGGATATGCAAGTGTTCTTCCTTGTGAGTATTGATTGTTATAGATGTAAGTTTAAAACTAAAGATCACTATTAAATAACCCCAAACTTATTTAACGGCTGAATAGCCTTTGAGCTATTGAAAAGATAAAGAAAAGTATTGCCCTAGCGAAACGCTTTTTTTATGTTACTTACTTAAAGTTTGATTAAGTAAAAGCATGATCGAGGGATAAGTAGGCGTTCCATGATTTTGATGTATGAAGTCAAGATTTGACCCTTAGGATTTAACTGCTAGCTCAATATATTTGGCTATTTACTCAACAAAAAATCACTATTTACTAGCTAATACAACTGGTTTTATAGCACGTTGGCAATGTACACTTACTGATATAGGATAAAAATAGAATAATTGGAATATTAATGAGTGCATCTGAAATGGAATTGTCTGATAGTGGGGGCCCTGCAGCTCTAAAAGGTTTTATTTATCAAAATTTTGTAGCGGCTTACTATGCACTGCGAATGTTAGAGAACAAAAACCTCCTATCAGTTCGTTGTGAAGCTGTTGACGACGTTGATGCTGTATACACTGACAAAATCGAATATATACAAATAAAAACTACAGAGAAAGATAGAAAGTGGAGTGTTTCCGAATTCGCTGACGCTGATACAAAAGTTGTCCCTCCAGTAAAGGGGCAAAGAAAAGAGCAGACTGTTAGCAAAGAAGATTCCATCTTACATAAGTCAATCCTATGCGATAAAGGGAAACACCCTAGTTATTTCCGTATAGTCACACCAAGAGACGTTACTGATTCACTTAAATACTTGAAAACATCGCTAAACACTCGTAATGAAAAAGCTATATTAAAGCCTCCTTTATTGAAGAGACTAGGAGCTTGTATTGAGCGTAACAGACCAAAAAAATCGCCACTCTTTACATCACCAAATGGCAATGACATTGAATATTGGCTTGACCATGCGGAATGGGAAGTAATTCCACAAGAAGTGATCGAATCACGCTGCACAAAGTTAATACAACAAGCGGCGCAAAGAAAAGGCATTTATCTTTTTGAAAATGGTGATCCCGAAAGGATTCTATGTTCTTTGCTTAATAACCTGTTTAAAAAAGGTGCTGCGTCACGGGTCATTAAGTCGATTGACGATAAATCTTATCTTCGAGAAGATTTTATTCCGTGGTTTGAATCCGAAATTGAACATTATGCAAACTTAAGTGAAGGTCATGTAAAAATATACACCACAGATGGCAAAACCCTTCAAGTCGTTCTTTCTTTGTTTTTTCAAGATAATAATCTTTATGAAGAACAAGAATACAGTGGAAGAAAGGAGTGTAAAGGGCTTAAAGGTGAGTATCATCGGAGGCAATACGGTTATGATTTAATAGCCCGCAATTTATATAAGTGGTTTCATGAAATCTTATTATTACCCAATGAAATTGCAGATAATGCCCCTGGCAAAATTACGGATAAATTTAAGTTATTGACTCAACGGTACAAGCAAGAAGCTAATTTCATCAACAACCTAATAGCTAAAGCTTTATTGCACTCAACAATCAGAACTATTTATAAAGCTCAACCAATTGCAGCAAATCTCCATATAGATGACAATAACAATACTTGTTTTGATAATATTCATATTATTCTAAATGCACATCACCCGGATAACTTACTCATGGGCTTTAGTCGACTAATAGATAAAATTGACGACTCATCCATTGCAAACATAGTCCACGAATTTAATTCTCTCCTAGACTCAGAAGCTTTTTCCACTCAAAAAGAAAAAGTACTGATCGCCAAAAAAGACAACTATCTACTGGACCATGATATTGACGACATACTCAATGCAAATAGCTCCCTTGATACAAATCTAGATAGGTTTAGGTTTGTATTTTTTATTGGCTATCAGTCAGATCACCTCAAATGTAACGCTAGAGAAATGACCATTGATTATGAGAAAAGCCTGGAATTAGAAGTTACAACCAAATTCAAATCTCTTGTAGATAAAATGCTTCTTAAAGATGAGTTTTATGAAGATCTTCATATTGAAGTATACTTATATCCTATTCCATCACTAAGCTCTCTTATTAACGAAATACAAACTCAGGTGAAATCACAATGGAAACCAGCTTAGATCCTCAGCAATGTTTAGAGTGTGTTAGGAATGAAACGTTAAGCGCATTCTCGTATTTGAAGAAAGCTAATGTATGCTTATCTTCACCTGATTTAGTACCGGTAGGTCAGGAATTCATTATTCGGGCCTTAGAAGCATTACCGCTTTTTAAAAAGCACAACGAGCTACTTCAAAACCTTTTGCGTATTGCTGGTCTTTATCCTTATTTAAAAAAATACTTTACTGACCTTTCTCCTGAGAAAGAGTTTGTTCTTGATGTTTATAAAAGTAACTTTGATGACAGTTTCATTTTTCACTCAATGCAAGCAAGGGTTTTTAATTTACTACTTTCCGGAAAAAATGTCATTTTGAGCGCTCCAACAAGCATGGGGAAAAGTGCTATTGTTGATGCGTTATTAGCAGCCAATAAGTTCAAGACTATCGTAATTGTAGTTCCAACAATAGCCCTTATAGATGAGACTAGAAGACGTATCAAAGCACGTTTTGGTAACAAATATCAAATTATCCATCATGGCTCACAATTAAGCCGAAAAGAAAAAGTAATTTATATTTTTACTCAAGAGCGTGTAAATGAGAGAGAAGACTTAAGGGATATAGATTTATTTATTATTGATGAATTCTATAAACTTGCCGATATCAAAGATATTCAGTCTAGGCCAAGAGCTTTTGCCTTGAATATAGCCCTTAGCAAATTACTTACAGTATCTAAACAGTTCTACATGATTGGACCTTATATAGATGCTGTTCAAGGGATGAGTTCATTAACACGTGAGTTCACATTCATTCCTTCCGACTTTAAGACCGTTGCATTAAATATCCATAAATACAATATCGCACCAAATAATATAGAAGATAAAAATGAGCATTTAGCGAAGATTATTGAAACCTATAAAGGGCAAACAATTATCTATTGCAAATCTTCAAACTGTATTTCAAATGTAGTTCACTTTTTAACTTCACAAACGAATCTACAAATAGAAAGATTTAGTTGCTTTGAGGACCGATTATTAAGGAGGTACTATCAGTGGCTAAAGAAAAACTATGGTTCTGATTGGGGTTGTACACAAGCATTAAAAAGCGGTATAGGTATTCACCACGGTGCTCTACCTCGTGCAATTCAACAAAAAACAGTTGATCTTTTCAATAACAAAGAAATTAAATTTTTAATTTGTACTTCAACAATGATCGAAGGTGTCAACACCTCTGCAGAAAATATTATTATTTACGACAACCGAAATGGTAATCCAAAAATAGATAGCTTTACTCATAAAAATATATCGGGACGTGCAGGTAGAATGGGGCAATATTTAGTTGGAAACGTTTTTTGCCTAGAACAATTACCGGAACCAGAACCACAAATCGTAGGTCTTCCTTTAGGGCAACAGAATGAAGACTCCCCTATTAACCTATTGGCAGGAATACAACCTGATCATTTATCAGAGCAAAGTAATCAAAGCCTGATTCAATTCGCAAGTAAATCAAACCTTCCTATGGAAATCATTCGAAAGCATTCGACTTATGACGTTGAAGTTTTGGAACAAGCTTACGAGCTGTTCGCGGAGTTATCGGTTAGAGATATAGAGCAAATCGCAACAATCACTAAACCGAAGAAATACCAGCTAGAGCTACTGACACGTTTTATCAAAACCGTAGAAAATCGAGTTCTGGCTAGACAGCAACTAAGTTATGAGGACAGCGACGAGCTTTATAATAAATTACGCGAATATATATATGCCAATAACCATACAGAATATATCAAAGCTCAGATAGACTATATCTATAAAGCAAATGAAAGTGATACCGCTCGTTCAAACGCAACAGACCGAGAGCTTAGTATTGTTCGCAATATATTTAAACACGCTGTTGTAAGAGCACTATCTTTGCTACAAGACTTATTGAATCATCAATACATCTTATTTGATCGAGAACCAACAGCCAACTTAGGCTGGCTGATACATATATTCGAAAATAGTCACTTACCAGCTTCATTCTCCGCATTAGAGGAAATGGGTATACCAATAGAGACATTAGAAAAGCTTGTGACCCCAGAACTAAGTGAAACAAAAATAGACACTTTGTTACGCTATTTAAGAATGAACTTAAAATACCTTAGACAACTCAATTCGGTGGACCAAATGTTTATTAAACAGGCTATTTACTAAATGTCTTTAGAACTAGAAGCCAGATGGGTCGCCCATTAGAAAGCCATAGGGGTCAAATCTTGACTTCATACATCATAATTAATTAGCTGTTTATATTCGCCGAAACTTAAATAAGTTACTGTGTCGGATGGCACTTCACTTATCCGACCTACGCTTTCAAATATATAATGCGGGGTTATTGGGTGTGGGTAAAGAGGCTTTGAAACAAGGTGCTAAAAGTGGTTTTTATATTTCAGTATTTTTTTCTGTGACTCTAAATAGCATTAGTTGGCTTTTTGAAGAGGATTATCGTTGGACAAACTGGTTGGCTACAACGAGTACCGATATCGTTAAAGCTGTTTTAGGAGCCATAGGAGGAATTCTCTTTGGCTTATTAATTGCAAAAGCAGCAATTGCTGTAGTAGCAATAGGTGCTGGTATTATTGTGGGAGTTGGTATTAGTATCTTATTAAATCAAGCAGATATAAAACTTAAAATTACCGAATCATTAATAAAATATTTAGAACAAAGAGAAAAAGAATTTATGAGAAGAGCTTCAATAAATATCGGAGAAGAGCTTCATAGAGTCTATTTAGTTACTACTGAATCAATAGTGAAATCCGTTAAGATTAAAGTAAAAAAAGAGTTGAATAGTTTTATAAATGAGTTAGTTAACCCATGGTAAAAAGTTTAAAACAACGATTTAGTAATATCGACGCTACTTTTTTAATTGCGTTAGTTATCGCAATAGCCCTTACTATTTTAGCTACATGGTTTATGGCGTCTTATGTACTCAATGAAATAATACAAGGGCTACTATATCCATACAGTGGTTACCCTGTAATTGTCTCATCGAGTGTTGATATTCTTATTTTTCCTGGTTGGGCTGTAATGTGTTTAGCTGTGTTGATAGGTATTTCTGATGTTTTATTTGACTTAACAGAGAAACCTTTTTTTAACAGTTTAAAAAAGAAATTAGGGTTAGCTGTTGGTGTAATGCTAGTAGTTTCAATAGTAACGCTTATTGCGAATTATGTTACTTGGCAAATTGCAGCTCGCGCTAATGGTTATACCCAATGCACAAGTGGGAGTATACTTTTAGTTGGAAGCAAAACGTCTTCAGTGTGGAGTAAAGAAGAGTATTTATGCTACGACTACAATGTAGATAGACTTTTACCTACAGGAACTCATGAGCAAGTGCTTGAGGTAGCTGAGTACCTAAATAGAGATTAAATTAAAGCGTTGCAAACCTTCCTAAGCTTTAATCAAAAGCTGCTTATGTGTCGCGGTATTCAACTTTGTTTGTGTCGGATGGCGCTTCGCTTATCCGACCTACGTTTTCAAATATATAATGCTGGGTTATTGGGCCGTGGGTATTGGAGGTTCGTTTGAGTTCGTTGGGTTTCGCTGCGCTCTACCCAAACTTTTATCTCTTCTTGATGAATGTTCGCCTTAAATTTTTACGCAGACAAAAATGGCGTTGCCTGAGCGCTCTGCCCATGGGGTTATTTTGTCGTAGTCATGTTCAAATATGTGGATTTCGAAGTACGGTTTTAAGGCTTCTTTAAGCTCGGTATAACTAAAAGCCACCATTGGGTGCTCGTCGTGCCATACGAGTGTTTTATCTGCGGTGGTTTTTTCTATGCTGAGTTTTAATAACTGTTTACTGCCGCTGCCACTGTAATGCCAACCAGAGCGAAATGTGAAGAAGCTATTTTCGCTTGTTGCTGTGTGCTCTACAAATGAATCGCTGTCGATTTTGTTTTTATCAACCGTGTTAAAACAAAATATTCCACCTACGTTTAATGCGCTGTGTACGCTGGCAAGGCATTCTTTTAACTTATTAATGCCGTCGCAGTAATGGATTGAATACAAAAAGCAGGTAATTAAATCCAAGTGCTCGGTTACCTTAAATTCACTCATGTTTTGCAACGAAAATTGCGCTTCTGGGCAACGCGTTTTTGCTTTATCTAGCATTGGCTGGTTTAAATCAAGCCCACTACTTTTATAGCCGTAATCAATAAAGTGGCGTACATGCGGGCCGGTGCCACATGCTAAATCGAGGTGGGTATTTGCGCCATTACCAAAAATTTGGTGCAGCCTGTGAATAGAATTGCTTTGGGCTTGATAATCTATATCTGCGCACATTAAGTCGTAGTAATCAGAAAGGTCGGTGTAAAGTGCATTTGCGGACATATAAGCCTAGTGGTAAGTAGTAGAATATTTTTAAGTCGCGCATAGTAAACTAATTAGCACAATTAACGAAGAAGATATGAGCTTTAGGGTAGATGTAATCTTAGGTTATAAAGTTCAGGCTATAAAGTACAGGGCTGTCGGATGGCGCTTCGCTTATACGGCCTGTGTATTTAAATATTATAGAGCGTTGTTATAAAACGGTGTGAAATTGGAGATTCGTTGGGTTTCGCTACGCTCTACCCAACCTACGTACTATAACTTTAAGCTACTCTTTAACTAATTCCTAAATACTTATGTACTTGTATTGATAGGCGCCAGTTTTTGGCAATACAGGTGTCGATTGCTAATTTGGTTGCCGATACTTTTTGGCTAATTGGCTGCAAATAAACAAGCTTAGGATTAACGCCTGTTTTAGCAAATAATTCTTCTAACTCTTCTACATGCTTTTGCATGGCAACGGGGTGTTTAATTTCGTTGGCACGCTTCATAGCGCTGGTAAGTACTTCATAACCGCCGCGCATATTGATTTTTGGCGATACCGTTACCCATGTTTGCTCTGGGGCGAGTATTTCAAACGTGCCGCTGGTTTCTATTTGTGTACTAAAGCCGTGTTCGTGTAATAAGTTACATACTGGATTTAAGTCGAACATACATGGCTCGCCGCCAGTAATTACAACATGCTTTGCGGTGTAACCACGTGATTGAAACAACGCTAAAATTTGCTCTGCACTGGCGTTAGCCCAATGATCTGAGTCGGCTTTTTTTTCTACGGTTTCGTCCAGCGATACTTTATATACATTATCAACATCCCACGTTTGCTTGGTGTCGCACCAAGAGCAGCCTACAGGGCAACCTTGCAGACGTAAAAATATTGAGGGTGTGCCAGTAAAGCTAGCTTCACCTTGAATGGTTTCAAACACTTCATTAATTTTGTACAAAAGAGATCTCACTTACTACCTAGTAGCCAAATTGCTACTATTAAAAAACCAAAAAGCGCTGTGCAAAAATTGTTATTTAAGCTGCGGCCGTGTAGTATATCGCGCCCTGATATAAACCTCTATTAAAACTAAGAGCAAAACAGATATGACGCAAAAAGTAGTTGTTATTTATTCCGGCGGTATGGACTCATTTACCGTATTAAATAAAGCCCTGCAACAAGGCCATGATGTATATGCCCTATCATTTGACTATGGTCAGCGTCATGTAAAAGAGCTTAAAGTGGCGGCAAGTGTGTGTGAAAAATTAAACGTTCCACACAAAATTGTTGATATTTCGGCGATTAACCAACTTATTGGTGGCTCATCACTTACTGATGACATTGATGTGCCTGAAGGCCATTACGAAGAAGAAAGCATGAAAAGTACGATTGTACCTAATCGTAATATGATTTTGCTCTCGCTTGCTGTTGGTTACGCGGTATCACTTAAAGCTGGCCAAGTTTATTACGGCGCTCACTCTGGGGATCATGCTATTTACCCTGACTGCCGTCCTGAATTTGTGCAAAAAATGGATGATGTATGTCGTATTGCAAATTACGACGCTGTAGAAATTTTTAGCCCATACTTAAACAATACTAAAATTGGTATTTTAACCGACGGTATTGAAATGGGATTAGATTACAGCCAAACGTGGACTTGTTATAACGGCCGTGAAAAGGCCTGTGGTAAATGTGGCGCGTGCCAAGAACGCCTTGAAGCATTTGCACTAAATAATATTACAGACCCGTTAGAATACGAATAAGCACCAATTAATTAGTAATACAATTGCTGTAAACAAAAAAGGCTATCATCGATAGCCTTTTTTGTTTGTTTAATTTTAACGTAGAGATTACAACCAGCGTTTTACGCGCGCTTTATAGGCGGTAAACTCTTCGCCAAATAATTTAGTGAGCGCACGCTCCTCGGGTATTATTTGAAAAAACGTTAAATACGCAATAAACCCTATAATACATAAAAGTGCCCACAAGGAACTTAACCAAATACCCCACCCTGCTAAAATAAATGCAAAACCTACGTACATTGGGTTACGCGAAATCCGATAAATACCGCTAGTAATAAGTTTTGACGCTTGCTCAGGTTTATTAGGGTTTACAGTGGTGTTTGCTATTTTAAAACTCACCACCCCTGCAATACAAAAAACACACCCTATAATGACCAAACTTGCTGCTAAGTAGGTAATAAATGCGGTGAAATCAATAACACTATAATGCGCAATAAGCGCCATTATGCCTGCAAAAAACAGCACAACAATAACGGGAGGTATTTTATTATTTAACATGGCAACTCACTGTATTGGCTAAAGTATGTTTATTATATGGTGGCTATGCAGCCATTAAACAATATCTAAAGTGTATAAATGATGAACACGCTCAAACCTGAGCTTAAGTAAAGTATACAAATTAAGTTACAATTGTCAGCTTTATCAAAAGCGCTTAAAGGTTATACTTTAACCATAAACGAATAATAAAATGATAAGGAATAAGGTTATGTCTGGAACTACGATGATTGTACTTATTGTGCTAATTTCGGTTGGCTCAGGAGTAGTTTACGATATGTATAAAAAGCATCTTGAATTTAAGCATAAAATGCAAAACAACAACAGCGATGCCCATAAACAATTAGCTGAAACAAATGCACAAGTGCTTGCATTAAAAGAGCGTGTACAAACACTTGAGGCTATTGTTACCGATTCAAGCTTTAGCGTTAAAGATGAAATTAATAAGCTTTAAATTGTTATAAGTAATTTGGATATAAATGTGCATTTTCTGGCTGCTCAATGCCGTGAGCAGCTAAAAACCCACCAATAGCTTGCCCGCAGCCCTGTGGTGCTCGCCCGCTGTCTATCTCAAAATTTAACTGATTGGCATGTTGCTTACCCATAGAGCAAAGCCCTACGGTACTTGGCGAGCGCATAGCGATACTTAAGTTACCTATTTGCTCAACCACAACGTGCTTACTAAAGCGGGCAAAACCTTTGTACTTAAATTGCTCGTTTACGTAATCATTGCTTGTGGCTACTAATGCTGTAATTAAGGCGTGTAAAAAGCTATTAGCGGATGGATCTGCTGTTAAAAACGCGATTGTTTTTTTATTAAACTCGCTAAGTTGGCAATCTTCACACAACAGCTCAACAGTATATAAATGTTGCTCGGCTATTTGCTGCTGACTTTTAAGTTCAATACTTTTTCCTGCAAATACAATACGTTTAAGTACTTCATCAACACGGCTTTCAGCACTTTCACTTTTAACAAGCTCAGGGTTTTGCGCTATTACCGGTAAGTCGTGATGGTTATTAAATGGCGTACTTGTTGCACCGCTTTGCATTAACTGAAAGAGCTCTCTTACTTCATGTTCACGCGCTACTTTTAACGCTAAAAATGCAGTTTGAATAAGTTCTGAAGTAGGTAAGTTTTCCTCTACTATCCAGCGTCTGCCAAATAATAGCTTTTTGGCTTTACCTTCATTTGCAGATGCACTTTTTTGATAGTTGTCTGGGCTCAGCACTGCTACTTGCAGGTAAATTTCTTCACCTTTTTGTGCAGCAAGCACCCTAAAGTGAGCCGAAAATTCTATACTCTCAAGCACTTCGTTTACGCTTTCAAGCGTGTGCTTGTAACGTAAAAAATGTTGTGGCACTACCCAGCTACTATTAGCCAATTGCACAAGGGGTGCATAAGAAATAGGTTGCTCGTAACTGTGTTGCCATTTCTGCTCATTGCTAAGCAAATGATTAATGTGACTCTTGTTATCTGACATAAATAAACCAAATAAACTCGCGTTGTGCGATATAAACTATGAACACATTACGTCGTCAATGTCGTAATTAGATCACATGTACGCCCTACTTTCGGGCTTTTTTAACTATCGGTGAGTTCTTGATAGTCTGTTATAACTTTTTGATAGTATGGCTTATCTTTATTGAGCATTTTATTATAATGATTTATGAGTTGGCGCTGGTACATAGCGTGTTCTGCACTAGCAAAGTCCCACATTTTATTACCGGTGTGACTAATCTCATTATTGCTACTAAAGCTCACTTCAATCACTTCATAAAAACGTTTGTTGTCGTAAACTATTTGCTCACTTACAAGCCCTAAACCTAATTGCTTTAAACCGACTCGCAACTTATAAGTGTGATGCACTGGGCACAAAATAAAACGAACATTATTCAAATGCTCACTTACGTTATTAGCAATAATTTGTTGTATTAAACTTAACAACAGCTCACCGCCAACACCTGCGATTACAACTACTTGGCTTTTACTTTGAGCAATTTCAATTTTGCCTACATCCTGACATAAGACCTGCCACTGCGGATTTTTATTACAGGTTTTTTGTAATTTATTAATAGATGATAATTGCGTTTCTAGGTCGTTCATTAAAGTGGCGACTATATCTACAAAAATAACCTGGTTTGCAGCTGCGCGTTTTAATAGCGCCATGCCTAAATAACCATGGTCGCAGCAGCAATCCCAAATAATATCGTGATGCTGCGAAATTAATGTATCAATGGCAGTTAGGCGTTTGCTGAGCTTCATTTAATCAGCAGATTGTGACGTTTTGTAGATAAGTGCTTTTAAGCTTCTGTCGCTGTCTACTTCAATAAAACGCTCGGTAGGGGCTAGGCGCTCAACAAATTCAATTGCGCCTTGGGTGTGCTCGTTTATTAACGCCTTAAACGCCTCTTCGCTAAGCTCTGGGCTATTCGCGCACAATAACAATTGTGTGGTATCACAAAGTAGCTCTGGCAACCTGCGCAGTACTTTTTGATAGTCTTTAGTTAAAATAAAGCTGCCTTTTTGAAAGCTTGGCGGATCAACTATTATTAAGTCAAACGGGGCTGCTTTTTTTAGTTTTCCAAACGACTTTAAAATATCGTGAGGTAAAAAACTTACGCCACGCTCAAAACCATTTAATTGATGGTTTTGCTTGCCGACTTTAAGTACACCTTTGCTCATATCCATATTCATTACATGATCTGCTCCGCCTTGCATTGCTGCAAGCGAAAACCCACACGTGTACGAAAATAAATTAAGCACTTTGCCATGCTTACTATTAGCCATTACAAACTCACGGCCGCTGCGCATATCGGGAAATATTCCGGTATTTTGACGGCTCTGTAAATCAACCAAAAAACGAATGCCGTTTTCGGTTACAACATGCGGATTAGGTAATTGCCCATAAACCACGGTGTTTTGGCTTTGTACGCCAGCGCGTTGCTGATACACAAGTGACGTAATAAGCTCTGGCTGGTTTTTTTGTGCCCACTGCCACACAACATCGGTAAGCTCGCTTAGTGTTTGCTCGTCAATTTCGTCGTACGAAACCAAAAACAAACTTGGCGGATAAAAGTCTAAATTAATATGACTTAACGCCTCAACACTATGGCCACGGCCATGAAAAACACGGCACAGTTCATTTTTTAAAATTGGCGCATCTTCAAGCGCAGTAATAAGAGGAGTAAAGTTTGCTGTCATTTTTAATTAATCAACTGTTGTTGTAGTTCATGTATTTCATCGCGAACAGAGCCCGCTTTTTCAAATTCTAGGTCGCTTGCGTATGCATGCATTTTGGTTTCAAGCTGCTTAATTTGCACGGTAATTTCTTTCGCACTCAGTACCTTTTTAGAGTCTTTACGAACAAGTCTAAGGTTATCTTTAGGGCCGGCTTCTTCGCCTACATCCATCGCATCAAGAATCTTTTTGGCTAGTGAATGCGGTTCAATACCGTGTTCAATATTATAAGCATGCTGAATTTCGCGTCTGCGCGCTGTTTCGTCCATGGCCTTAGCCATCGATTTTGTAATTTTATCACCGTACAAAATAGCGCGACCATCTAAGTGACGTGCTGCACGACCAATGGTTTGAATGATTGAACGCGCTGAGCGTAAAAAGCCTTCTTTATCGGCATCAAGTATGGCTACTAGCGCCACTTCTGGCATATCCAGACCTTCTCGAAGTAAGTTAATGCCCACTAACACATCAAACACACCCGCACGTAAATCACGAATAATTTCAACCCGTTCAACCGTGTCTATGTCTGAATGTAAGTAACGCACTTTTACGTCGTGCTCACTTAAGTAATCGGTTAAATCCTCAGACATACGTTTGGTCAAAGTGGTTACAAGTACGCGTTCGCCCTTCTCTACACTTTTATAAATTTCTGAAAGTAAGTCATCAACCTGATCGCCCACTGGGCGCACTTCAATAAGTGGGTCAAGCAGCCCAGTTGGGCGAATTACTTGCTCTGCTATTGCGCCCACACAACGGTCTAACTCAAAGTCGCCTGGCGTTGCCGATACATAAATTGTTTGTGGTGAAATAGCTTCAAATTCTTCAAAGCGCAGCGGCCTGTTGTCCATTGCTGAGGGCATTCTGAAGCCATACTCAACCAGGTTTTCTTTTCGGCTTCTGTCGCCTTTATACATTGCCCCAATTTGCGATACGGTTACGTGCGATTCATCAATAATCATCAATGCGTCGTCTGGGAGGTAATCAAGTAATGTGGGTGGCGGATCGCCCGGCGTACGGCCCGATAAATAGCGGCTGTAGTTTTCTATACCAGAGCAATAACCTAGCTCCCGCATCATTTCTATATCGTATTGCGTACGCTGCGTTACGCGTTGCTCTTCTACTAATTTATTAGCACTGAGTAACTGGGCTCTTCGATCTTTTAGTTCTTCTTGTATTTTATCGATAGCACCGAGTATTTTTTCACGCGGGGTAACATAGTGTGTTTTTGGATAGATAGTGGTGCGTATTATATGCTTTTCGACGGCGCCTGTAAGCGGATCAAAAATACTCAAGCGCTCTATTTCGTCATCAAACATTTCTACGCGAATTGCGAAGGTGCTAGATTCTGCAGGAAATATATCAACCACTTCACCACGTACACGATATGTACCACGGCTAAAATCTATATCGTTGCGGGTGTATTGTATTTCAGCTAGGCGACGCAGCATGTCGCGTTGGTCTACTTTTTCGCCCACTTTTAAAAGTAGCATCATTTTCATGTATGATTTAGGGTCGCCCAAACCATAAATAGCCGATACCGACGCCACAATAATGGTGTCGCGACGCTCAAGCAGTGCTTTGGTCGCACTTAAACGCATTTGTTCTATGTGCTCGTTTATCGAGGCATCTTTTTCAATAAATGTGTCGCTTGATACAACATAGGCTTCTGGCTGGTAGTAATCGTAATACGATACAAAATACTCAACCGCATTTTTAGGGAAAAACTCTTTCATTTCCCCATATAGCTGCGCAGCAAGCGTTTTATTGTGCGCCATTATTATTGTCGGACGGTTTAAATCGTTAATAATATTAGCCATGGTAAAGGTTTTACCTGTACCGGTGGCACCTAATAAAGTTTGGTGTGCAAGGCCTGCTTCTAATCCTTCACATAGCTGCTTAATCGCTGTGGGCTGATCGCCTGCTGGTTTAAAATGTGATTTTAACTGAAAATGATCGCTCAATTATTGCACTCCTGTAACGATTCGCCGCTCAGCGCTTCTAGTTTTTTCATAAACCATTTGTATGCCACTATTGCTGTAAATAAGTTACCTAAAGCAGCGCCAATAAATAGCCCTAATAATCCGGCTATTTCGTTGCCTACATAAGCAAATGGTACATAAAATATGAATAACCGAATGACACTTAATACCAATGCGTACATTGGTTTGTGTAAAGCATTAAACGATGAATTTGATAATATGATCACCCCTTGTAAGCCATAGCTTAGCGGGATGGTATAAATAAAGAGTTTAATTACATCTATTACGGCTTGTTCTTTACCAAATAATTGGCTTATAACACCTGAGAATGCAATGAGTAATACGTAAATGGCAAATTGCCATACCATCACAAATTTTAGTGTGCCGGTATACGCTTCTTTAACGCGGCATAATTTGCCAGCGCCAAAGTTTTGGCTAACAAATGGCGGTAATGTCATTGATAGCGCAAGCACTAATATACTTGCAATAGATTCTATTCGGCTTCCTACCCCAAATGCAGCTACGGCCTCTGGCCCGTGGTGCGCAACCATAGCGGTCATTACGGCCATTGCAACCGGTGTAAGCATGTTTGCGCCGGCAGCAGGCAAACCAATTTTTAATATTTTACGAATAGCGCCCGTCACTGTTTGCTTGCCTGCTTTTAGGCTCAACAAGCGTTTTTTAACCGCTAATATATATAAAATAATAACCACAGCAACAGACCATGCAATAACGCTTGCTATGGCCGCGCCTTGAATACCTAACGCTGGTACTGGCCCAAAACCAAATATCAATATAGGGTCGAGTACGGCGTTTATGAGCCCTGCTCCACCCATTACTATACTTGGCGTTTTTGTATCGCCACTGGCGCGCAGTACCGAGTTACCAATCATTGGGGTTATTAAAAATACACTACCAATAAACCATATATTCATGTATTCGTGTATTAACGGCAATACTTGTGCGCCCGCTCCTAGCAAAGTAAATATGGGGTCAATCAGTAAATACCCAACAGATGACAACACAATAACCAGAACCACACCTACCATTAAAGAAATACTGGCGTCAAAACGCGCTTCATCTATTTTATTACTCCCGAGCGCTTTTGCTATTACCGCCGATGTACCGATCCCCAGCCCTATTGCTAAGCTAATAACGGTAAAGGTAACCGGAAATGTAAAGCTCACCGCTGCAAGCGGCTCAGTGCCTAGTAAGCTTATAAAGAATGTATCGACAATATTGAACATCATTAGCGTGATCATGCCGAATATCATCGGGATGGTCATCGTCTTTAATGTGGGCAAGATGGGATCGTTTAGTAAATCTGGGCGAGTCTGGGATTTTGAAATTGCGCGCATGAAATAAATAGGCCTCTTTTACTGAACGAATCATTTTAAAGCATCAAGGCAGTTCAAGCCACGGATTTATCACTACAATTGAAGTAATTAAAGAAGTAAAGATTCGAAAAAATAGTAAAACTTAGTTTTTGCATCTTTTTGTTAAAATAGAGCCTAAACACACCAAAAACCAATTAAAACACATTTTTATAACTTTTATTACAAACACCCAGTGATATATGATGCTTTTTTACACAAAGGTATTGCTTGGTTTATCGTTACGAAAAAATTCCCTCATCGAGTTGCATACATTCAGTATCAAATCATAACCCTTTGTTTTATATTGAATTAAAAATAGTGATTTAAAAGCTTGAAATCGTTGTAGCACCCTAAACCATTGGTGCCGATGATGTTCTTAAAGTTTCATAAACAGAGTTATCCACAGAAACCGTGGATAACTCATTCAAACCCGCATTTATAAAGGCTTTGAGAGAGCCTCCATTTTCGGTGATATCCAACCAATTGACCATTTGTTGATTGTGGCATTTTTATAAACTCACGCTAAAAACTGTAGCTGACCAATTTTTCTTCTTAACATAGTTGTACGTTAGGTATAAAAAAACGTTTAATACAAAGTTAAGTTATTGATTGCTCTATTTTTGAACGGATAAAACAAATACTCATTTTATACATAGTGATTAGATCACAATTTAGATCAAAAAATATTTCTGCGAATATACGCATAGGTATATTTTTAGAAAATTAAAACAAAAAACGAATTAAATACGAAAAATATCGCTAAGTAAAAAATGAGTTTTTTATGTTTTTGAGTTGTTTTTTAATAACAAGCCACTTTAATACCGTGTTTAATTTAACCAATTTGAAGACTCAGCAATAATAAAAGTCACATTGTTATTCTTAAATTTTTAAAAAAGTAACTTTAATAGAGCTATAAAACACGCAGATCGAACACAAAAACAACGAATAAACCTCTTTTTTCAATTTATGACTTTTATATGTTGACACTTTGCGGCGCGGTCATTAATATTTCGCCCCGTTGAAAGGCAAGACGCTTCCCCCTTAGCTCAGTTGGTTAGAGCGACGGACTGTTAATCCGCAGGTCCCCCGTTCGAGTCGGGGAGGGGGAGCCAAGTTTTTTACGATTCCCCCTTAGCTCAGTTGGTTAGAGCGACGGACTGTTAATCCGCAGGTCCCCCGTTCGAGTCGGGGAGGGGGAGCCAAGTTTATGTTTATGATGTAGTTCCCCCTTAGCTCAGTTGGTTAGAGCGACGGACTGTTAATCCGCAGGTCCCCCGTTCGAGTCGGGGAGGGGGAGCCAAATTCATAATTATCATTTAGTTCCCCCTTAGCTCAGTTGGTTAGAGCGACGGACTGTTAATCCGCAGGTCCCCCGTTCGAGTCGGGGAGGGGGAGCCAATTCTAAGAATTTCATAGACATCTCAAGCTAATTCCACTACTCTTCCTTATATAACTAAAGCATTAGTTTATTCCTTAATGCGCTGTACTTAGTTTATTAATCAAGGACTTGATTCCTTCCCTTTTGAATTATTAAAAGACTGAAAACATGGCTGGATTTAAAAAACTTATTTTTATACAAATTATCTCTTGGTTATTGTGTGTTGCAGCAGGAAGCTACTTCATATCTATAAGCTTTGATACTGCGGTAAGTGATGCACAAAAAAGTGCGCAAACTACTGTTACTAAGTATATTAATGACCTTTCTTTAGACGATATTTCTGCTCAAAATTTAAAACAATCAATTGCAGATGGTAAAACGTTTTCAAGCTTTACTCTAAGAGATTACCAAGGGGCTGAAATATTTAGCATTAACCCCCCTACTCAATTACCAATGTTTGCTGATTTTGTACTCTCTAACTTTAACTCAGTGCGCCCTCAATTTGCTGTAAATGACGCCTCAGATATAAAAGTTGAATTTGTACTTAACATTGAGCATTTAGCGTCGCAGCTACAAACGTCCCTTTTTATTGTTATTTTGATTTCTGCCATTTTAGTTATTATTCCAATAATTCTAATGAAATCTATTTTTTACCATTTAAATAAAAACATAAGTACAACAGTTGCTGACATTATCGATATTTATATCAATCAAAACCAAGTTGATAATGATTTAGAAACAGCACTAGATGGCACTCGATTGAAAAAAATGGGAAAAGATTTAGTACCTAGCTTTAATCGATTATCACATTTCTTAAAAAACAAAAACGAAGACATACAAAGCGCTGCTATGACTATTAAGCATGAAGCGTACAAAGATGTAATTACCTCGCTTGGTAATCGTAATATGTTTGTTGAGTACTACGAAAAAAACATTGAAAACACTGAGCAAAGTACATTTGGATCTTTAGCTATGGTTCGTTGTAGCGAACTACAAGCTATAAACCAAAGCCGTGGTTATCAAAAAGGTGATGAGTACGTTAAAGGCGTTGCCGATATTATTAAGCACATAAGCGGCACTTACACTGGCAGCCAAGTATTTAGATTAAACAGCTCTGACTTTGCTGTCGTACTACCCCACATTCCTTTAAAAGAAGCTGAGCGCTTTGGTGAAAACCTGCAATCGCGCTTCACGCAGTACCAACAAAACCAAGAGTTAAGCTCGGTAGCTAATACGGGTATTGTAGGATACGAAAAAGGTAAGCCGTTAGGCGAATTGCTTTCTGTTGTTGATAACGCAATGAGCATGGCGCAATCAAAACAAGTAAACGCATGGCACGTACAACGCGAAACCGATTTAGTTAATAACGTAAGTGCGGGTTTTGGTAATCAAAACTGGCGTAAGGTTATTAAAGAAGTTATTGAATCTAAGCGTGTGCATTTAGTGATGCAAAACATTATGCCGCTTGGTAAAAGCATAAAAGCCTACGCTGAAGTACAAGTTCGATTTAAAACAGAAGACAATCAAGTACTGCCTACCGCTTCTTTTTTAGCGATGGCCGAAAAGCTTGATATGGCAATAGAAATTGATCGCCTGATAATTGACTCTTCTCTTGAAAAGGTTAAAAGCCGTAATTTATCTGAAAAGTTTTTTGGTTTAAACGTAACAGCCTCTAGTGCACACAACGATCAGTTTGTAATTTGGCTAGAGCGTCGATTATTGAAAGATACGCATATTGCATCTAAACTTGTATTTGAAGTAAGTGAGTTTGGTTTACAGCAAAACATCAAGGCTAGTAAGCGCTTTATCGACATGGTTCACCGTGTTGGCGCACGCGTTACAGTTGAACGTTTTGGTGTTGGCTTAACTTCATTTAAGTTTTTCCGAGATTTAAAACCTGACTTTATTAAAATGGACGCAAGTTATACTCGCGGCCTCGAAGACGATAAAAACAATCAGTACTTTATGCGCTTAATGGTCGATTTAGCCCACCGCATTGGTGTTAGTGTATTTGCTGAGGGCGTTGAGAGCCAAGAAGAAAAGCACATTATAGAAACGTTGTGTTTAGATGGCGTTCAAGGTTATTACATAGAAAAACCTAAAGACATATAGTCTATTGGAGGCATCATGAAAAGAGTAATTACCTTTATTATACTTTTTATTATGCCTTTGAGTTTGTACGCAAACGCCCCGCAAAAAGAATTAGTTTTTAGCACTCATAACTATCCTCCATTTTCATTTGTTGATGAACACGATAATGCCGCTGGCCCCTTTGTTGATATACTTACCTTAGCGTGTAAACGCCTCAATTATAAATGTGAGTTTGTCAGCGTACCAAATCGTCGCTCTAAGCTCATGTTAAAAAACCTGCAAGCTCAAGGAAACTTTCCTATGGGCTGGAATCTTGACCGCAACGAATGGCTTTATTTTTCGATCCCGCTTATGAAAATGCAATATGGCTTTTTTCAACCTGAGGGTGCAAAAAAAACCATCAAAAGCCTCAATGATCTACAAAAAATGCAAATTGCTGTTTTTGGCCCTTCAAATGCATCTTTTCAACTAATCAAAATACAGCAACAAATGATTAAAGACGGATTGAGGGAATTTGATATTGTTTTACTCACCGATGCCAATGGCACGGGTGTAAAAATGATAGAAAACAATCGTATAGATGGGTACTTTGCCAATACTTTACAAGCACGCGCTAGGCTAAAACAATTTAACTTACATCATGTTAATTTGGCCTTTTTACAAAGCGAATCCCCCTATTTTATTGGTTTTAATAAAATTCAATTATCTCCTGAACAAATTGCCCTATTTAATAAAGTACTATTAGATTTATACCAAGAGCACGATCAATTTAAAGATATTTTAAAGCCATATAATATCGATCCTATTCTAATTACCCCTGAAATCTTAAGTCACTTTAATATCATTACTGATTGAGTCGTTTATTTGCTTCTCATGTGTTGTTAATCGATAAAGAAAAAAGGATAATACCCACGTTTATTATAGCGTGAGGCACACATGACAGAATATGTCTTGTTATTGATTGGAACCGTTCTGGTTAATAACTTTGTATTAGTACAATTTTTAGGCTTATGTCCGTTTATGGGCGTATCAGGTAAGCTTGATACGGCGATTGGTATGTCTTTGGCAACCACGTTTGTGCTTACTCTTGCCTCTGTAACTAGCTATTTAGTTAATCAATATATTTTAATCCCTCTGGATATCGCCTTTTTACGCACCATGAGCTTTATTTTAGTGATTGCCGTTGTAGTGCAATTTACCGAAATGGTTGTGCGTAAAACAAGCCCTACTCTATATCGTTTATTAGGCATATTTTTACCGCTGATCACCACTAACTGTGCGGTATTAGGTGTGGCTTTATTAAATATCAAAGAAGATCATTCGTTTTTACAATCTGCAGTGTATGGTTTTGGTGCTGCGGTTGGTTTTTCTTTAGTGCTTGTATTGTTTGCAGCACTACGAGAGCGTTTAGCCGCTGCTGACGTTCCTACGCCTTTTAAAGGCGCCTCTATTGCAATGATCACTGCAGGCTTAATGTCGATGGCGTTTATGGGTTTTACTGGATTAGTGAAGTTTTAATATGACCTTGTTTTATGCCTTGATAGCGATTGGTTCGCTAGCACTCATTTTTGGACTTATTTTAGGGTTTGCAGCAATTCGCTTTCGCGTTGAAGGTAACCCTATTGTTGAGCAAATTGATACTATTTTGCCGCAAACTCAATGCGGACAATGTGGCTACCCGGGTTGTCGCCCTTACGCCGAAGCCATAGCCAATGGCGATGAAATAAATAAATGCCCACCGGGCGGCGAATCAACCATGAAAAAGCTTGCCGGCTTAATGGGTGTTGATGAAAAACCACTTGCCGGTGGCGAGCAAGCAGAACCTATAAAAACAGTGGCTTATATTCGCGAAGATGAATGTATTGGCTGTACCAAATGTATTCAAGCCTGCCCGGTTGACGCCATTTTGGGCGCAACTCGTCAAATGCACACTGTATTAATTGATGAATGTACTGGCTGTGATTTATGTGTTGAGCCTTGCCCTGTAGATTGCATTGATATGCTACCTGTAGCCGAAACTAAACAAAACTGGAAATGGCAGCTAGATGCTATTCCTGTTACACAAATAGATTAGAGGTTTGAGTGGACAAGTTACTTGAACAAATAAAAAAAGGCACCGTGTGGGCATTTCCTGGCGGCATACACCCACCACAACAAAAATCACTCTCTAATAGTGCGAGTATCACTCGCCTACCTTTGCCCGACAAACTCATTGTTGCGCTTAAGCAACACATAGGCGCAAACGGTAAGTTACTTGTAGAAAAAGGCCAACACGTCTTAAAAGGCCAACCACTTACAGCGCCTGCTGCTAACTGGTCGGTACCTGTGCATGCGCCAAGCTCTGGTGTGGTTACTGATATTGCACCTATGCCATCAGCACATCCATCGGCCCTACCTGAACTAAGTGTTATTATTGAACCAGACGGCAAAGACGAATGGGTAGCTCTAAATAAAAATAAAAATCCTGCTGAGCTTAGTCATGATGAGCTGATAAATATTATTCACCAAGCCGGTATTAGCGGTATGGGTGGTGCTGGTTTTCCTACTTATGTAAAAGCAGATACCAAGCAACCTATCGAATTTTTGATTGTAAATGCTGTTGAGTGCGAACCTTATATTACTGCCGATGACGTTTTAATGCGCGAACACGCTAAAGAAGTTATCCAAGGCATTGAAATAATGCAGCAGCTTTTAAACCCAACACTGTGCATTGTGGGTATAGAAGATAACAAGCCTGAAGCTATTGCAGCAATGAAGCAAGCAGCTGAGCATAACTCAAAAATTATTATTCAAACGGTGCCAACTATTTACCCATCTGGCGGTGAAAAGCAATTAATTAAATTACTTACTAACCGTGAAGTTCCTAGTATTGGTATTCCTGCCGATATTGGTATTTTAGTGCATAACACCGGGACTTTGTTTGCCGTACAACAAGCCGTTTATGAAGGTAAACCACTCATTGAACGTATAGTTACGGTAACAGGCAACACTATTCATAAACCTGGAAATGTATGGGCACTACTTGGCACTGAAATAAAGCATTTACTTGATTGCCAAGGTTTCTCGCCTGTACCGCAGCAAAGTGTTGTAATGGGCGGCCCAATGATGGGCTTTACGCTACCCACAGTGCGTATTGGCATAGTTAAAACAACCAACTGTATTTTAGCACCTGATCATAAAGAGCTAGCGGAGCCCGGCCCTGAAAAAGCCTGTATACGTTGTAGCGCCTGTGCCGATGCCTGCCCTGCTTCTTTACTGCCACAGCAATTGCAGTGGTTTGCTAAATCAAAAGAGTACGACAAACTACAAGAGCATAATTTATTTGACTGTATTGAATGTGGTGCTTGTGCATATGTGTGTCCAAGCGAAATCCCTCTTGTACAGTACTACCGTATAGCCAAAGTTGAAATTAAAGAACAACAAGCTGACAAAATTAAAGCCGACAGAGCAAAAGAGCGTTTTGATGCACGAAAAGAGCGTTTAGATCGCGAGCAAGAAGAACGTCAAAACCGCCACAAACGTAAACCTGCCGCTAAATCTGCTGACGAAAAGCAAAAAGTAGCAGAGGCACTAGCCCGCGTTAAAAATAAATCAGATAACGGCGATGAAAAATCAGCTGTTGCAGCCGCTATTGCACGCGCTAAAGCTAAAAAGCTAGGCGACCAATCTGCTGAATTAGAACCTGACAACAGCGAAGTAGCAAAAGAGCGCGCACTACGTAAAGAACAAGCGCGTAAATATAAAGAGCAAAAATCTCAAACAGATGAATCCGCCGAGACTGCACCCGTTGATGATAAAAAATCAGCAGTCGCTGCAGCCATTGCCCGCGCTAAAGCTAAAAAAGCAGCACAAGCATTAGATAACGCTGAACAAACAACAAGTGAAGAGCCACAAAACGATGCCCCTGTTGATGATAAAAAATCAGCGGTAGCTGCGGCCATTGCTCGTGCTAAAGCCAAAAAGGCAGCACAAGCATTAGATAACGCTGAGCAAACCGTGAGTGAAGAGCCACAAAGCGATGCCCCTGTTGATGACAAAAAAGCAGCGGTAGCGGCGGCCATTGCTCGTGCAAAAGCTAAAAAAGCGGCTAAAGCATTAGATGGCGCTGAGCAAACCCTGAGTGAAGAGCCACAAAGCGATACGCCTGCTGATGATAAAAAAGCAGCCGTAGCGGCGGCCATTGCTCGCGCAAAAGCCAAAAAAGCGGCTAAAGCATTAGAAGACGCTGAGCAGTCCGTGAGTGAAGAGCCACAAACTGATGCCCCTGTTGATGACAAAAAAGCAGCAGTAGCGGCGGCCATTGCTCGTGCAAAAGCCAAAAAAGCAGCTAAAGCATTAGAAGAAACCGAGCAAACCGTGAGTGAAGAGCCACAAAGCGCGGCATCCGTTGATGATAAAAAAGCAGCGGTAGCTGCGGCCATAGCTCGTGCTAAAGCTAAAAAAGCGGCTAAAGCACTAGAAGATACCGAACAAACTCAGCCCCAAGAGCTACAAGTTGATAGCGCAGCACCTAAGAGTGCAGAAAGTAACACCGATGACTCATCAGTTCTTATTAACGCAGATAAACCTAAATCAGCCGACGATAAGAAAAAAGCCGCCGTGGCTGCTGCAATTGCGAGAGCAAAAGCTAAAAAGTTACAAAAAGAAGGAAATAATCAGTCATGAAATTAACCATGGCCAGTTCGCCGCATAATCACAGCCATAAATCGTTAACGCGATTAATGCTTAGCGTTATTGCTGCGTGTATTCCTGGGCTAATTGCTCAAGTTTTCTTTTTTGGTACAGGTGTGCTTATTCAACTGGTACTAGCGCTTGTTGCTGTAAGCGTATTTGAAGCTGCAATAATGCTAATACGAAAGCGCCCTGTTTGGCCTGCATTAAGTGATGGCAGTGCGTGGCTTACTGCCGTGTTATTGGCACTGAGTATTCCACCACTTGCGCCTTGGTGGATAATCGTTATTGGCTGTTTATTTTCTATCGTTATAGTTAAACAGCTTTATGGCGGCCTTGGGTTTAATTTATTCAATCCAGCAATGGCGGCTTATGTACTGCTATTAGTTTCGTTTCCGGTACAAATGACCGCATGGTTGCCTGTTACCGATTTAATAAATACGCCAATAGGCTTTGCTGATCAGCTAAGGCTAATATTTACCGATTTTACGGCCTCTGGGTTTAGCCTTGATCAAGTACGCGCAGGGGTTGATGGCCTAACAATGGCAACACCGCTGGATACTGTTAAAACAGACATAACACACGGTTTAACCGTTACCGAGAGCATGCAAAAGCCATTATTTAACGAATGGGCTGGCCTTGGTTGGGTGTGGGTTAACTTAGGCTTTTTAGTGGGTGGTTTATACTTATTAAAAGCAAAAATAATTAACTGGCATATTCCTGTAAGTTTTATCGCAAGTTTAGCTGTATGTAGTGCTATTGGTTATATCGCATCACCTGGTACAGAGCCGGGCACCCTATTTCACTTATTAAGTGGTGCCACTATGATGGGGGCCTTTTTTATAGCAACCGATCCGGTATCTGCAGCAACAACTAACAAAGGACGCTTAATTTATGGCGCGCTAATTGGCTTACTAATTTATTTAATTCGTACCTTTGGTGGTTTTCCTGATGCCATCGCATTTAGCGTATTATTGATTAATATTGCAGTGCCGCTAATCGACTACTACACACAGCCACGTACTTATGGCCATGGAGCAGTAAAATGATCATTTCGTCAATGGCTAAAAATGGTGCTATTTTAACTGCGTTTGCTTTAGCAACAACGGGCTTAGTTGCCTCTATCAACGCGCTTACTGCCGATAAAATTGCAGAGCAAGAACAACTGCAACTTACTGCGCAGCTACAAGAAGTGCTCGACCCAAAATCGTACGACAATCAATTATCACAAGATTGCGTAATTATTACTGACGAAAAACTAGGCCCACACGCAAACCAAGTAATTTACCGTGCTCGTAAAAACAATAAACCAGTCGCTGTTGTTATTAGGCATGTTACGCCAAACGGCTACAGTGGCGATATTAACTTATTAACAGCTGTATTGAGCGATGGCACTATTGCTGGCGTGCGTACGACTAAACACGAAGAAACCCCTGGTTTAGGCGACAAAGTAGAAGTTAAAAAATCACTTTGGATCACAACATTTAAAAGCTTAACGGTTGAAGGCGAAGAAGACGCTCGCTGGGCTGTAAAAAAAGATGGCGGCCAGTTTGATCAATTTACAGGCGCGACCATAACGCCACGTGCTGTTGTGGGCTCTGTTAAAAATGCCGTATTGTTCGCACAAACTAATTTTGATGATATTTTTGCAGCACCTAATGCCGAATGTATGGAGGTAGCTAAATGAGTGAGTTAAAAACATTATACAAAGAAGGTGTATGGGTAAATAACCCTGCCCTTGTGCAGCTTTTAGGTTTATGTCCACTGCTTGCCGTTACCTCAACTGTAACAAATGCCTTAGGTTTAGGCTTAGCAACTTTACTCGTACTAATAGGCTCAAATGTTACCGTATCAATTGTGCGTAACTGGGTGCCAAAAGATATTCGTATACCTGTATTTGTAATGATCATCGCGGGCTTTGTAACAATAGTTCAATTACTCATGAACGCTTATACCTTTGGTTTATATCAATCATTAGGGATTTTTATCCCGTTGATTGTAACTAACTGCGCCATTATTGGCCGCGCCGAAGCATACGCCTCTAAAAACCCTGTTCATTTATCAGCATTTGACGGCTTAATGATGGGCTTAGGCTTTATGGCTGTACTGTTAGTATTAGGTACTATGCGCGAACTAATCGGCCAAGGTACGCTGTTTGACGGTGCCGACTTATTACTTGGCCCATGGGCACAGAGCTTGCGCATAGAAGTATTTAACTTTGATAACCAATTTTTACTCGCAATTTTACCACCGGGTGCCTTTTTAGGTCTTGGACTACTTATTGCTGCTAAAAACGTAATTGACGCACAAATAAAATCAAAGCAAATTGCACCGCCAGAGGCTGAAAAAGGCCCTCGAGCACGTGTTACCAGCTTAACTTAAGGGGAAAACGTATTAGAGCAACAATTAGCACTAATACGTTTTAAGTTGCATGAATAAAGAAAAACGTCACCAAATACTGTCGCGCCTACGCGACGATAACCCACATCCAGTTACAGAGCTTGAATATTCAAGCCCATTTGAGTTACTAGTAGCGGTAACCCTCTCAGCGCAAGCAACCGATGTAGGCGTTAATAAAGCCACTCGAAAGTTGTTCCCTGTTGCCAATACGCCACAAGCCATTTTAGACTTAGGTCACGATACACTGCGTGATTATATAAAAACCATCGGCTTATTTAATTCTAAAGCTGCCAACGTTTACAAAATGTGCCAAATTTTGGTGGATGAACATAACAGCATCGTGCCAGAAAATCGTGAAGCCCTAGAAGCCCTACCAGGCGTTGGCCGTAAAACCGCTAATGTTGTACTTAATACCGCCTTTGGCTGGCCTGTAATAGCCGTAGATACACACATATTTCGTGTATCTAACCGTACAAAGCTTGCCATGGGTAAAGATGTTGTAGCTGTAGAACAAAAGCTTGAAAAGGTTGTACCAAAAGAATTTAAAGTAGACGTGCATCATTGGCTGATACTGCACGGACGTTACACCTGCGTAGCACGTAAACCAAAGTGTGGCAGCTGTATTATTGAAGACTTGTGTGAGTTTAAAGAAAAAACGGAATAACGAGTTGAAAAGCTATAGTGGTAAAACTCAATTATACAATTTGCTTTTAGCAATTACTTCAGCCTTCTGTATCTGGCTTTCAAATGGCTTTATCACCTTTATTGCTTTTAACGAGTCTGTTGCGGGAGTAACATTTGAAGAACTTTTGATCATATTTTCAAATGTCGATCTTTTACAGGTTTTGACCTTTCCTGAGTTTTGGGAAGCTAATGAAAATCATTCTTTTATTGAGGCCCCAAGTTTTTGGTTTGAGCCGATGACTGTTTTATCTTCTATAAGCTCATTACTTCTTATAATTTTATTTTCAACGTATGTAACTAAGTTGAAGCCTGAAACGATATCTTTATCTCTACTCTTAATTGGATTTTTATACCTGGTTGTTTCATGGGGTGTTTTGCTAGATGTATCTGATGCAAAGATGATTGGGCCCTATTTAAGTATTGGTATTCAAGGTCTATTATTACATTCATTTATAAGTTGCCTAATTTGTGTTTCTACTTTATCAAAAAATGTATATTTTAAATTTAGCACTAATTAGCCTTTCTTTATTCAGTAGCTTTGCATTTCCAAGCGAAATAGATTGGCAAAACAAAGCGGCTGATCATATTAGGTTAAATATAATTCTGTTCATTAATCTTAGCCTTTTCATTCTAATTTTACTTTTCTCATTTCGACATATTAAAAGATTAAAACGACTAAATATAACCATCACTAATGAATCGTTAATCGACCCTTTGACAAAAGTATTAAATAGGAGAGGCTTCCATGAACAAGTTTCACGCTTAGATAAACAAAGCGGCTTTTTACTAATTGCAGATATAGATAACTTTAAACTCATCAATGATCAATTTGGACATAATGCTGGTGACAAAGTCCTTCAAAGAGTAGCCCATGCTCTAAAATTTCAAACTAGAGAGAAAGATATTGTAGGGCGATATGGCGGAGAAGAGTTTGTAGTTTTCTTTCCTAGCCATGATGTTGAAATTGTAAAAATGATTTCACAACGGCTTGTAGAGGCAATTGCGAGTCTTAATTTAACTGATATATCACCTGAATTACAAAGAGTTACAATTAGTGCTGGTGTAGATAAAGGCGATACAAAACACTGTAAGTTTGAAAAATTATATGAAAACGCAGATAAACTGTTATATCAAGCTAAAAGTGCTGGTAAAAATCAAGTTATCGTATTTGATAACTAACAGGTTAAACCTTGGCTAGCACACTTCTATTCGAACTCTAGTGATAAGATAGCTAATCGTTTAGCTGCCAGTCGATTCTATATTATTAATAAATTGCGCCGCATTAACTAAACGCTCACTAACAATAAATTGAGTCGTATTTTTAACCCAAGGCCTAGCAATATTTTTGTAATTTAATTTAGATAACCCGCAGAATGTGACTATTAATAGAACATTATCAAAGTATTAATTTCACAAGTCTCACTCCTTTGGTTATGCTAGTGAGCATTATAAAATTTTATTGTGAAACCCTCTATGCTACCTCTACTTCGTATCTTGATAATTGAGCAAGACCCAGCCACTTTACAAGGGCTTTCAACGAATCTGTCAAAGACCATTCCTAACTTTGAGCGAGACGATATTCATATCGATATTATTGAATGCCTCGAGCTTAAACGCGCGTTGGAACATGTAGAGGAAGATGGTGATATTCAAGCCGTAGTTCTAAGCTGGGATATGCACAATAAAGTGGGTGAACGGATGTATAGTCGCTTTATCGAGGATTTAAAGGCAATTCGTCTTGAGTTACCGGTTTATGTTATTGGCGACGACACTAAAGGGCTGGAGATCGTAAACGAATCAGAAGAAATTGAATCTTTCTTTTTTAAAGATGAAGTGATTTCTGACCCAGAAGCGATTTTAGGTTATATGATCAACGATTTTGACGACCGCTCTGAAACGCCATTTTGGACGGCGTATCGTCGTTACGTCGGTGAAGCAAACGACTCTTGGCACACACCGGGTCATAGTGGGGGTTCTAGCTTTAGAAACTCCCCTTACATCAAAGATTTTTATCAGTTTTACGGCCGTAATGTATTTGTTGGCGACCTGTCGGTTTCGGTAGACTCGCTAGGTTCATTATCAGACAGCACCAATACCATTGGTCGCGCTCAAGAATCAGCCGCGGCTACGTTTGAGGTTAAGCACACCTACTTTGTTACAAATGGTTCATCTACCTCAAATAAAATCATCTTGCAGACACTGCTGCGCAAGGGAGATAAAGTAATTGTCGACCGTAATTGCCATAAGTCCGTACACTATGGCATCTTGCAATCAGCTAGTTACCCCATTTATTTGGCGAGTATCTTAAATCCAAAATATGGGATTTTTGCGCCACCGTCGTTGGCCGACATCAAGTTAGCAATTGAAAACAATACTGATGCTAAATTACTAGTGCTTACCGGCTGTACTTACGATGGCCTACTTAGCGACCTAAAACAAGTCGTAGATTATGCTCATCAATATGGTATCAAGGTATTTATAGATGAAGCCTGGTTTGCATACTCTTTGTTTCATCCTAGTTTTCGTCATTATTCTGCAATACATGCTGGGGCTGACTACATTACGCATTCGGCGCATAAAGTAGTATCCGCGTTTTCTCAAGCGTCTTATATTCATATTAACGACCCCGATTTTGATGCCGATTTCTTTCGAGAGATTTATAGTATCTACGCCAGCACATCGCCTAAATATCAGCTTATTGCATCGCTTGACGTGTGCCAAAAGCAATTAGAGATGGAAGGCTATAAGCTGCTCAACGCGCTGCTAAATCATGTTGAAGAGTTTAAACAACAGATGGCCTCGCTTAAGCAAATTAAAGTATTAGCTAAGCAAGACTTTATGGAAATTTTCCCGCATTTTAGTGGTGATAATATGGGTCACGACCCATTAAAAATCCTTATTGATATTAGTGAGCTACCTTACTCATTAAAAGATATTCATAAATATCTACTGGATGAAATTGGGCTAGAGATAGAAAAATACACACACAGCACCATTTTGGTTTTACTTACGCTTGGCGGCACGCGCTCAAAAATAATTCGTTTGTACAATGCGTTGAAAAAACTAGACAGCGGTAAGGTAAAGCTATCGAAATCGACGCGTAGAGCTCGCTTACCCGAAAACTTACCAGCTATAGACTTGGCGTGTATTCCAAGCGATGCTTTTTATGGCGACCGCGAATCTGTGCCTATCAGCAAAAGTAACAATCGTATTTGTGCAGGTTTAGTTACTCCATATCCACCGGGGATTCCGCTTTTAGTCCCAGGCCAGCATATCACTAATGACCATATCGAATATTTACAAGAGTTGGCAAGCCAAGGACTGACGATACAAGGCAGTTTCGATGGTGAAATTTATGTTCTTAAGGGTAAGGTTAAAAAATAAAGGTATTGGTTAAATACTATCTCGATAATAATACCAATCTGCTTATATACGGGGTCTATTTAACGTTAAGAAAATTACGCTAGAACTAGGCAAAAATTTTTGTATCTAGTTGTTCTAAATAAAAAATTTTTAACGACGTTATAGTGCAATTTAATTCGTTAAATTGATCAAAGATTTATGCAGGTTGGTATAATTACTGGTGGCAGTGCCGCAAGACATTGCCGCAGTAACAGTATTGAGAAGTAAAATACAAAGTGGGATAAATCATTTTTATAAATGTTAACTAGTTTTAGTTAAAAAAAAGCAAGCCAGATGGCTTGCTTTTAGCGTCTTTAAATACACACACTTATAGACTCGATTTAACTATAACTTTTAAAATCTATAGCTAGCGCCAAATGTAATACGGCGGTCTGTAATACCTTGGAAACAAAGTAAAGCACCTTCGTTAACACAAGACTGGCTAACTTCTGATTCAGTTAAGTTAACGGCTTCAATACCGATATTTAGCTGATCGTTCACATCATAACTTATGCTGGCATTAAGCTGCCCTCTGTCTTCTTGTACAACAGGGAAACCCCATGGAAAGCTCGAGGTGCTACCAAAGTCAGTTGAACGGTACCCTTCGCGCCACGTGTAACGCGCTCGAGCAGATAGACCGTATTTCTCATAGTAAAATGTAATATTATATGCGTTTTCTGACAGATCAATGAGTGATTGCTTAGCACTTATGTCTGCATCCGGGTTACCGGTTGTTAATGCAAAAACAGCATTTGCACGACTCGTTGCAGTGTCAAATGATTCACCACCAGAAAATTCTTGATAGGTATAGTTAGCAACCACACCAAAACCTGATGCCCAACCTAGCTCTTTTTCAAAACTTGATAAGTCGTATTGAGCTGCAAGCTCAATACCTTGCTGTGTTGTTTCACCAGAGTCATTAATAGTAGTTTGTGTTGGTACACATAACCCTACGCCAGCATCTGGGCCAAATACGTTTATGTCTGCAATTGGATTAAATATGCCGCCGCCTTCACACTCTGGACCATTTGTATCGCGAAAGCCTGTGCTTGGGTCTTCAAATGGGTCAACTTGTTGTGTAACGTGCAAATCGCTACGTGTTTTATGAAAGTACCCCACACTTAACAAAGCAGCGGGTGCAAAATACCAATCTGTAGATATATCGAAAGAGGTTACTTCTTCTGGCGCTAAGCCTGAATTACCAATTGAAACGGCACTATTAGGGCTGGTGCCAAACGTAACAGATGTAGATAGGTCATCAAAATCTGGGCGCCTAATATCTTTTGACCAACCTAAACGAACAATCACATCTTCACTTACATTCGCGGCTAAATTGAATCGTGGTAAAAAGAAATCGTAATCACCTTTTGACGTTAGCTGAGTAACCAGTTCGTTGCCACTTCCATCTTGAGTAACAGAGTTACCTAGCGATGTAACTTCAGTCTCTAAATAACGTAGGCCAAAGTTACCGCGAAACATGCCATACTCAAAATTAGCTTGTGCGTATAAGGCATGCGTTTCTTCTTCAATATCAAAAAATGCATTTACTTGAGACGTTGGTGAACTTATTGGACCGCGATCAGAACCCGTTATTGCATTATTAGCTTCAATCGCTTGGTTAAGCGCTGCTAATACGGCTTGTGGATCAGAGGATGCAAGCTCTGGGTTTATAAGTAAGAAATCACGAATATAGAGTGCTCGCCCATCACCATCGTTAAAGTTATCTGGGCCCGCTGTTAATAATTGTGCAAATAAATCACCCGTTGGGCTATCAGCCATATTTCTTAAACCAACGTTAGAGCGAACTTGATCCGACACACTACTCGTTTTACTGTAGCGGTAACCAAAATCGACTGACGTTATTACATCATCTAAGTAATATGTAAAATCTGTACGAAACGCATCTTCTGTATTTTCTGACTCATCTTGCCCTTGGTTTACGTCACGTAGAACAACATTTGCAGGGTCGAGTAATTGAGCCATTGTTGGCGCGTTTGCCTCCCCCGTTGCAATCCCAAACGAAAGTGCATCACCTGTAAGATCATACTCAAAAGGAGTCCCGTTTTCATTTGACGAATTAGTAGCAACATTTGGATTTATAAAATTAAGCGTTGTATTAAAGCTTGGTGTAGTTGAATCAGAACGAGAGGTTGAGGCTTCAACACTTGCAAATAATCTATCACCTTGCCATTCACCCCCTATTCTAAATATTTTGCTCTTTGTGATGCGTGAATTAGTATCGCTAGAAAAACGCAAGTTAGGATCGCCACCACCGTCTTCAACCGGAATTACGCCTCTTACGGCCGCTTGTATGCTGCCTAGGTTTTGTCCGTCCAGTGAACCAAAATTAACTGTTTCAAATTCACTCGGTATTGATACATTTCTAAGATCACTTAGGCCAGATGCTTGTACTCTTGAGCTTTCTTGGCGGCGCTCTTGATCATTAACAACTGCATCAAAAAAGAATTTCATATTATCGTTTGGTGCATATTCAAATGTACCTGCGAAGTTTTTTGTCTCGTATTCGTAATTATCGTAATCTTGAATTAAAAATTGTACTGGTAGAAAATCAAACGATTGTGCACTTGCAGCACCACTATCAGCGGCTACCGAATTATCTCTATCTGCGCGAGGACGAAATGCGGTTACGTCTTGCTCACTGTAACTACCACTAAATACAACACCAAACTTACCGCCCGAATCAAGCTCCCAGTTATCACCCCAAGCACCCGATACCCTAGGAGTCACGCCATCTGTTGATAAGCTACTATCTTCACCTTGGACTCTAATTGAGCCTAGAGTTTCATTTAACTGTAACGGGCGAATTGTTTTCAAGTTTATTGTTGCGCCCACAGAGCCTTCGATTGTTTTTGCTTCTGGTGACTTAATTACTTCTACACCAGAGATGATTGCAGCTGATACATCCTCAAAACTAATGCCACTTCGTCCAGACCCTGAGCCAACTGTTGATACGCCGTTCACTTCTGTACGATTAGCATTGGTACCACGAATTTGAACACCCGTACCTACCCCTGCTTCACGAGTAATTTGAATCCCTGTTACGTTTTCAAGTACTTCTGCGAGGTTTTGATCTGGTAGCTTACCAATATCTACAGCCTCGATAATTTCAACAAGGCTATCTGCTGAACGCTTTTGTGCAAGTGCATTTGTAAGTGATTGTCGAATACCTGAAACCTCGATAACCTCAAGATCGTCTGCAGCTTTTTTTGGAGCTTCTTGCGCCTGTGTAGACAAAGACATACCAAGTGCGGTTGCCGATATAACTGCCAGTGTAATTTTAGATAACTTGTGACTCATAGTTTTTTTCCTGTGTGTGTGAAATGCTATGTTTAACCAGCTACTTTATTGTTTTTATTAAAAGCCCTTTTTTATTACAAAGTCTTAACTTTATATTTACACCCACACCTACAAAGGTCAACCTTTTGGTAATGAATTTAGATCAAATATTATGCAATATGTTATTACCAAAATAGAAAAACCTAACTAAATTTCAAGTTAAAAGCAAAACTTACATTTTAAGTTGATGTTATTTATGGTTTTTAAATTCTATTAGAAATAGGGCTGTCAATAACAAAGGTTAGAATAGTTATCGTTTTAAAAATGAAATAATTTAGGCAGGAGAAACCGATGATGTTGGGCGTGCTTAATAAATAGCATTATTGGTTAACCAATTTAATTGTTTTTTAGTCAAGTAGCGTAATTTAGGAGTGAGTTTTTTTAAGTACTGTTTGTTGATGTTATCGAAAATATAAAATTGAAGAATTTGAGGATCAAAAAAGGCGGTAAAACCGCCTTTTTAATGTGATCTAATGTTTAACTATTATTACAGTTTGTAGCTTAAACCTAAGAATAAACGTGGGCCGTAGTCATTCACTTCACCTAAGTTACCTTCAACAAAGAAGTCTTGTGATTTAGGTGCACTGAACAAGTTAATTGCTTCTGCTTTAACTCTAAAGTGCTCATCAATTTTGTATGATGCGCGCATTTCCCATACGCCTACGCCATCAACATAACGAAGTCGAGTACCATTTGTAGTATATGGTTGGAAATACTCACTACGATATTTGTAAATAACAGCAGTATCAAATCCACCAATTTGGTAGTACAGCTGACTGCTAAATACATGCTTTGAGAAACCAGGTACTGAAGCCGACTCAATAATACCGTCAGTTAACTGTGTAGTATTACCATCTACGTCAGTCTCAAACGTATCGCCGTATAAGCTATCTTGGAACTCAAAATCAGTGTCTGCATAGTTGTAACCAAATTTCATACCGATGCCATTATCCCAGCGGTAAGAAAATGAAGCTTCAAGACCTAGTATTTCACTGTCATCGTCTGATGTAACAGAGTTAGTAATTGGTAATGAAACAGTTTCACCGGCAACAGTAAAATCTTCAATTACTGTTTGTTGTTGAAAACCACCGTTGAACTGTTTGTAGTATAAGCTTAACGCTAAGATTGAATCTTCGTTAGGGTACCATTCAAACGCAGCATCGTAGTTCCACGACATAAGCGGTTGAGTGTCCGGGTTACCAGAACCATTTACACCCACTAATAAATCGCTAATTGATGTTGCTGTACCTTCTGTATCTTCTTGGAATGTACGGCTGTAACCTAAATCAGATGGATCTGCGCGTGACATACCACGGTATATACCTGCACGGAATAAAATATCTTCACTGTAGTCAATAACTAGGTTAAAACTTGGTAAATACTTAGTGTAGTCACCACCGCTTTTTATTTTATCCAATGAACCATTATCAGATTCAACCAGAGAAAGTACACCGGTGTCGCTTGTTACTACGTCAAAGCTATTTCTAAAGCCAATCGAAGTTACTTCTGTGTCTACAATACGAAGACCAAAGTTACCGCGAATGAATTTACCAAACATTTCAGTATCGTAGTTAGCCATTAAGTACACTGATGTTGTTTTTTCTGTTACATCAATTGTACCTGCATTTTCATATTCAACTTCTGGGTAAGCAAACACACCATCAGCGTTAGAACCAGCTACAGCTTGTGAGAAACATACGTTGTCGTATGTAGCCCATGATGAACCTGTACCGCTATCTACAACGTTACCGTCACTATCAACATTTGTTACGATATCGCCATCAGATACACTTGATAAAAAGCCTGATTCAGGGAAATCGATTTGACAACCTTGTAATACGTCAAGCGCTTCAGTACCAGAGTCTAGTGTAAATTCGTTTCTTGAACCGTTACCTTGGCTACCACCATACTGTAGGAAGGTCATTTCAGATGTTCTAATACCACCTTGAATACTGGTGAAAACATTGCCATCTAAGGTATAGTCAAAATCTAGTCGCGCTGAGATAACTTCGTTTTCACGAACATTTTCACGGTCAAGTCGTGTTCTTAGGCTATCTGTAAAGTTTGAAATATCTGTTACGTCAAAATCTGTCAGTGTGAAATGAGGGATCTCATCGCCCATATCCCAAGAAAAGAAATTACGACCTGATGTTCTACCACGGTTAGATATTTGAAGTTCTTCGCGTTCTGTTTTTGAATACGCTAAATCTAAGTCAACAGTTAATCTATCGGTAACTGTATGTTCTATATTTATGCCGTAACCTTGGTAGTTTTCTTCACGTTCAAATTGCTCACCTGCAGATTCAATTCGCTCTTCGCCTTCCCAATGAAGGATACCGCCAACATCATTAGTAACAAGTGTTGGACCGGTTACGCCTGGTGTTGCACGTTTTTGTAAAAAGATTAAATCGTGGCGTGCTTCTTGTTGTGTTCTATCTGAAATTTGTGCATCAAAGTTAACATCCCAATCAGCTGAAGGTTGATATTGCAGTGCAAAAAACATTGCATCACGTTCATCTGATGTCTCGTTTTGACGGTAGCTTCGGCTACTGCCAGTCCAAGCGTAAGGAGTACCATCACTTACTGCTTTACCTGTTTCAGGATCAATTTCTGTATCGTAACCTTGGTTGCTACTGCCACTAACTTGGTCTTCACAGTCGCCTGCGCTGCTACGATAAAAACCTTCATTGGTATTATTAGGATCGTTTAAACACGCCCATAATGAAGAACCTGATGGGCTAGAGCTTCTGTATTCAGCTTCTGGTTGGCTGATATCTTGGCGCTGTACACCAAAAGACACACCAACGGCTTGGCCGTTATCAAATTCAAACTGGTCAACATAACTAAACGTGCCACGGTAACCCGCGTCACTTTGAAGTGAGTTATCTACATTAACTTCGTCTGGGTTGTAATTTAGTTTAACTTCAGCTGATACACGTTGCTTGCCAAAATCAAGTGGAGTTATAGTTTCAAGTGCAATAACACCTGCAACACCACCTTCAATCATTGACGCATCTTGCGTTTTATAAATTGCTACTTTTTTTACAAGTTCAGACGGAAACTGCGAAAAGTTAACTGAGCGGTCACCACTACCATTAGTCGCTTCACGACCATTGATATGCGTTGCACTTAAAAATGGACCAAGACCACGAATAGTGATTTCTGTTGCACCACCGTTTTCACGGTGAGATGCAGCACCGGTTATTGATTCCAGTGCTTCACCGATAGACAGTGCTGGTAAATCACCAATATCTTCAGATGACAGGCCATCAACTACCGTTGTTGCTTCACGTTTAATTGCTATTTGGTCTTGAATCGTTCTACGTGTACCTGTAACACTAATTATTTCAACGTCTTCTTCAACTTCTGTCGCTTTTCCCTGATCTTCCTGTGCGCTTGCTGTAAATACGCAAGAACTTGCCATACCTGCGATGACCGCTGTTCTTACCCATTTTGCAACTGGGCGCATTGCAAACTGCCCTGTTGTAGAATTATTGTTATCTCGTGACTTCAACGACATTTGAATTCTCCGCTGGTTGTTGTTGTGTGATTTTAGTGTGTTAGCTTGTTATGCTTATGTATATTTTATGTGACCTTTGACGTTAATATACTTAAACGCAGCACGATGATCAACCAATTTGACATTTTAATATTACCATAAGGTATACCAATTTTAACTTAGTGGCATTACCAGTAGGTCAGGCAGGTTTTTTACTAGAATATAAACCGCTCTAAACTAGTTTATAAATGGGTAATGTAGGTTGAGAAAAGTGTGGTGATTATTAATAAATAATAAAAAAGCCCCAAATTTGGGGCTTTTAAAAGTTAACTGATTAATTGGTTACTTAATCGTTTTGTATTTTCCATGTAGATCCAACACCTACTTCAGATGATTGAATATAATGAAGACCTTTAGCACCTGCCTCTGCCTGAAGGCCTGCAGGGTCAGTTTCTAATAACGTACTTGCTGCTGTAACGTACTCAAGCACTTCTTTACCGTTAGTTGCTGGGTCTTGGTCAATTGCACCATCAGTATCGAATGCGCCATTACCATTTAGTTTTCTAATTTCAACCCAGTCACCGCTTGCATCGCCTGATACTCGACTATCCATATAACCAAAGTTGTTACTTAGCAGCGAGCTATCATGATTAATTAAGTCACAGTCATATTCAAAAGCATGGTCACTATCAAGTGTATTTGGATAAAATAGGCCTTGAGTTGTAGCACTGCTGTTTATTGTATCTTCGTCTGTTTGATCGCCTAAACCGTTTGCAATTAAATTTCCATTAAAGTTGATAACAAACGCATTTTTGGTTAGGCCGTATAGCACCGGCGCATTCGCTGCGGTTAACTCATCACAATCACTTGTTGGTGCTTTAGAGCCTATTTCTGTACTAAATACAATAGGTTGCTGCGAGTTCAAAACCGTATTGTTTGTTACATTTAGTGTAAAGTCGCCGGCACTATCAAGCACTGCCTGATTACCTGACTTTGGTACACCACCATCATCTTGCGAAAATGGGTTAGCTGTAAATACAATACCGCCCGCTTCTTTATTACCAGAACGAATACCTGCAATGTAGTTGTTACTTACGGTGTGACCAAGTGGTGTAATTAATATACCCGCTGGGCGATCATCAGAGCTTGCAATATCGGTAGTTCGAATAATAACGTTATCTGTAACACTGTTGAAGCCACCATCTTCTAGTGAAATACCACCATTAGGATTTACGATTGTATTGCCTTTGATGGTTGCACCAGAAGTTTGTACACGCATTAAACGACGACCCGTTACAAAGTTTTCTACGCGGTTATACTGAATAGTAAAGTTTGCATTATCAGCTGCACCGCTACCCGTTGTGCTACCTGCATTGATTAAATATAAACTTGATTGACCAAAGTTTGGATTATCACTGTCGCTAAATAAATTATATTGAATAACGTGATCAGAGCTTGATGATGATATTTTTATCACAGACCCTTTTTCTGCTACATTTCGATTAGAGAATGTATTTCGCTCAACCAACGCGCTTTGACCTTTTATCATCAGCCAATGGTATTCAGAGTTATTGAGTGTAGCTTCTTCTCCATCCATCGTGTTTTGCGAAAAAGTAAAGTTATCCCCTTCTGAGTAAATAACAGCACCTTCTTCGGTTTCACAAAATGCACCCGCTTTAGTATCTATATTCTTAAAGGTAAGCCCTGTTAATCCAGCGCCATCTACTCCAGCAGCTACATGCACACATACTTCACCGCTAAGTACAGGAGTTTGACCTTCTACAGCGCGAAGCGTTACTGCACTGGTTAATAAAACTGCGTCCATATCAGCATAAACACCGGTGTTTAAGCCAATAACATCACCATCAGCTAAACCGCCGCTTAAAGCACCAAGGAGTGCTTCAGGGTTACTAACTAATTGTGTGTAAACTAATGTATCAAGTGAGTTTGTAACCTCACTCGCAAAACCATCGTTATCTGTATACGTAGCTTTTACCGACATTATTGAGCCAGCGTAAGCAGAAGGTGTAAATGTTTTACTATTACTGTCGGCTACTTCAACGCCATCAGCAGACCAAGTATAAGTAACGTTTGCCTCTTCAACACCGTTGTTATCAGTTATCTCTGCTGTTAACTCGCCACTTGTCAAATAAGGCGCTACGCCCATAATGGCGACGCTACCGGCTTCGTCAACCGCAACAGCAGAAACAGCAATTGTTTCCTCTGATGTATTATCCTCGATAAATCCATTATCATCTGTGTAAGCAACTTGAACACTTATCTTTTGACCTAAAAGTGATGCATCAACTGTAAAGGTGCTTTGTATTGAGCCATCTATCTCTTGTGCGTCAGCAAGCCATTGGTAAGTAATATCTCCTGTTGCCCCGTCGGTATCAGCAACTTCTGCTGTTAATATATTACCAACGGTTGGCGTGCCACTAATTGTAACTTCGCCTTCTGAGTTTGTTCGTGCTACAACCTCTGTACCCGTTGAAGTCACAGACTCGTTAAACCCACGGCTATCTTCAAAAGATGCACTAACTGTTATAACTGTACCAAACTGTGCGTCTGTTAACGTAAGCGTTGAAAGTGCTTCATCTGCAATCTCTACGTCATCAGCAAACCATTTATAAGTTACTGTATCGCGATCAAAGCCATTTTCGTCAGCTACATTGGCTGTTAGTTGCGAACCAACTAGAGCGTCGCCCGTAATAGTTAAACTTGCAGGGAATGCGATTGCGGCAACATCTGCGGTTGGATCTGTAATATGCGATTCATTGATACCGCCATCATCGGTATAAAGCCCTTGAACTGTAATTGGTAACCCTATCTGATCGTCAGTCAGTGTAAACGAAGCGCTATTTGCACCTGTAATTGCCTCACCATCTGCATACCAATAGTAAGTCACGTCACCTGAGATACCATCAGGGTCACTAACTTCAGCTGTTAATGTTTGTCCGCTTGTAACAGTTCCACTAAGAGCAATAGAGCCCAAGTTGTTGTCATTGTTGTTTGAGTTTGTGTCACAACCAACTATTGCAGCTGCAATAGCGCATAGCGCAAAATGTTTTAATTTCATGGTGGCTCTATTCTCCAAATTTATGGTTTTAATATTTGGTTATCTATTGTGTGTGTTACCAAATAAATCATGCGTTTATTACCAAATTCATTTAAATTGCAAATAAATTGTTAACCAACTTGGTAATATAACCATAATAAAATAACTTTTTCCACTACATCCACCCAATTAAATAACAACAAATAAACATAAAGTTAACCCTGCACTGTTATCGCAGGTCAAAAATTGAATTCAATCATGCACAATTACTGCGAAAATACATAACCTTAGAGTAAAAAATTGGTTTTACATGGGGTTAAGTAAATCAGATTTATTTAATATATATGAAGTATTCTTATTTGAAGACTATAAGAAAATTAAGAAATGAAGTGAGTTTGTATAAAAAGGATTATTTACAGAGAGAATGAAAAATAAGGGTAAAAAAGGGGCTATTTTCTTGCCCCTTTTTTATTAAGTACTGGTTTATAAAATAGCGTTATTATAAAACTCTACAGGCTCATTTGAGCCCAAAGCAACAGGCACACGTTGATGCAAGCTAGTTGGCGCAATATCTAAAATACGCGTTCCTCTAGAGGTTGCTTTACCACCTGCGTTTTCAACTAAAAGCGCTAACGGGTTTGCTTCATAAAGCAGTCTTATTTTTCCGTTATCGTTACCACTGCGTTTATCTTGCGGATACAAAAATAACCCGCCTCGGCATAATATACGATGAACGTCGCCTACCATCGCTGCATTCCAACGCATTGAGCTTTTTTCAAAGCTTTCACAGGTGTAAAGCAATTTATCAAAATACACTTGTGTCGGTTCGTCCCAATAACGGTAGTTAGCCATATTAACGGCAAATTCACGACTCTGCTCTGGCACACTTAACTGCTTATTTGTCAGTAGATAACCGCCATGCGTTGAGTCTAATGTATAACAACGCGTTGGACCGCCAGTACTCATTACAAGTAATGATGAAGGGCCGTATAACACATAGCCTGCACATACTTGATTTACACCAGGCTGACTAAATTGCTCGTCGCTGTCGAAGGCAACATCATCACGGGCTAAGTAAATAGTAAATATAGTGCCTATTTGCCCATTAACATCAATATTAGAAGAGCCATCTAGTGGGTCAAAAGCAACAATAAACTTACCTTCAGGATGGCCACCTACCGCATGATCTTCTTCCTCTGATGCAACTGATCGAACGCTGCTGTCGTCAAGTAGGATGTCTTTAAGTAGTTGGTTTGCGATTACATCTAGCTTTTTTTGAACTTCACCTTGGATATTTTCATTCAATGTTGAACCTAAAACACCGGCTAATTCACCTTGGCTTACTCGAAAAGCAATTTCTTTACTGGTCGCTAAAATTGTGCGAATAAGTAAAATAAGATCGGTATCTACACCGTCTTCTTTTAATACTGTATTTAGTCTTTTCATGCGCTATACCTATTTACACAATTTAGATCGTCAAAGCATTGCTCTAGTCTTGCAACCATACTTTGCTCTGAATGACGCAACCATACGCGAGGGTCATAATATTTTTTGTTTGGCTTATCATCCCCATCAGGGTTACCAATTTGCTCTTGTAGGTATGCTTGGTTACCTTTGTAGTAGTCTAAAATACCTGTCCAACACGCCCACTGCGTATCGGTATCAATATTCATTTTAACTACACCATAGGTTAAAGACTCTGCAATTTTATCGTACTCAGAACCACTACCACCATGAAATACAAAGTTAATTGAGTTGCTTGGTAGATTAAATTTTTCTGATACGTAAGCTTGTGAATCTTTTAAAATAGTTGGTGTAAGAACAACGTTACCCGGCTTATATACACCGTGAACATTGCCAAAAGACGCTGCAATTATAAAATTAGGGCTAATACGACTTAAACGTTCGTAAGCAAATGCAACATCTTCAGGCTGAGTGTATAAAGAAGAGCTGTCTAGGTGTGAGTTATCAACACCGTCTTCTTCGCCGCCCGTGCAGCCAAGCTCAATTTCAAGCGTCATACCTATTTTTGCCATACGCGTTAAGTAACGTTCACAAATTTCGATATTTTCTTCTAAAGGCTCTTCTGACAAATCAATCATATGCGAGCTAAACAGTGGTTTGCCAGTCAGTTCAAAGTGTCTTTCACCTTCATCAAGCAAACCATCAATCCAAGGTAGTAGCTTTTTAGCTGCGTGATCAGTATGAAGCATCACTGCTACTTCATAATGTGCTGCCACTGAATGTACATATCTTGCAGCACTTACCGCCCCAAGCACTGCTGATTGTTGCTCTGGTAAAGATAAGCTTTTACCACAAAAAAATTGAGCTCCACCATTAGAAAGCTGAATAATAACGGGCGAGTTTTTCTTTTTAGCAGCTTCTAGCGTTGCATTTATAGATGTTGTACTAACAACATTTACCGCTGGCAACGCATATTGATTAGTACGCGCATGTTCATACACAGCACTTACTTCATCGCCAACGATTACGCCTGGCAGTATTGTTGGGGCTAAATAATTCATTTATGAAATCCTTTCTATTTTAAAGCCTGGATACAAGAATCAGTAATTGCTTGCCAATTTTCTTGTTCAACCCACTCTTTTTTCGCTACCCAAGTACCGCCAACGGCGAATACATTATTTAAAGAAAGATAGTCCATTTTGTTACTTTCGCTAACGCCGCCTGTAGGGCAAAAGCTGACTGCTCTAAATACTGACGACACAGCTGATACAAAAGGTGCTCCTCCGGCAAGCGAAGCCGGGAATAATTTTTGCTCTTCAAAGCCATATTCAAGTGCCATTAAAATATCACCTGTGTTTGATACACCAGGAAGTACCGGCACATTACATTTAGCAAGAGCAGTAAGTAGCGCAGGAGAAACCGCTGGCGTTACAATAAAGTCAGAACCCGCTTCAAGTGCTTGCTCTAAAATGTCAGTATTTATAACTGTACCCGCACCGACTTTTAGCTCTGGCACTTGTGCCTTAATAGCTTTTAATGCTTCTAAAGAAGCCTCTGTTCTTAGCACTACTTCAACTAGAGTAAGGCCAGCATTAGCCATAGCTTTCGCTATTTGAACACCTTGCTCTGGCGTATCAGCTTGAATTATAGGTAGCAGTGTTTGTCCTGACATAAGTTCAGAAAAGCGAGTCATAACGTTGTTCCTTTATAAAAAGTAATGCGGCCGAGGTATGGCGGCCTTTAATGTTTGATTAACCTAAACTCTAGATAATAAATCTATCTCAAGCAGCTATTTTCAGCGCTAACTGCGTTGAATTTACTTGCAATAGGCCCGCTATTGACGCGTAAATTCGCCTTGTTTTCACTGAAAATCTCTAGCTAGAGAAAATAATTTTAAATATCACCATGATTCAATATGTTAGTAAATCTCTTAACCAGAGTTCAGGTTAATTATTTTGTTATACCAATTGCATTAAATTAATGAGCTATTATAGCGACAAGAAAATAGCTCAATAACAAGGCTAAAATCATGATACATAGTTGTTCTATATAAATAATTTTTAACGTAGTTAGTGAGTTATTTAATACGCTAAGGTGATCATTTTTTTAATAAAATTGGTATCAGATGCCAGCTTCAACCATTGCTAGCTGAAATATATCTTTTGGAGCAATAGCGCCTGGCTGTTGTATAACCGCACCTGCTGCTTTTGCAGCAAGTTGTACAGCACTCGAAATTGGTTTATCAGATAAACGAGCACCTAAATAAACACCGTTAAAAGCATCGCCTGCTGATGTCGTATCTACAACATTTGTTACCGGTATTATCGTGTGGCTTTGAAGAGTATTGCCCTCTTTTGTCACTACCGATTCAGGGCCATTTTTAACAACAATTTCTTCAATTTGGTAAGGTTTTAAATATTCAACAACCGCTTCTACGCTATGAACGTCATAAAGTGTTGTTAAATCTTCAACGCCAGGTAGGGTAATATCTGCAAGCGTAAAGGCTAAATGATATTGCTCTTTAGTTTCCTCTACACTATTCCACAAACGCGCTCTGTAGTTAGGATCAAAAACTATTTTAACCCCAGCATCTTTGAGCTGCTTTACAACTTTCCAAAAATGCTCACGTGCACTTTCTTCAATTATTGCTAATGAAATTCCTGAAAAGAAAAACATATCACCTTGGCTAAGCTGCTCGAGTGCATCAGCATCTAAAAAATCAACAACCTTTTTAGCTGCAGAATCATTACGCCAATAAATAAAGCTACGCTCACCATGCTCATCGGTTTCTATGTAATACATGCCAGGTACTTTGGTATCGTGAGCAAATACGAGTTGTGTATTTATTTGTTCACTTTCAAAGCGTTCTAGCATTTTTTTACTTAAATTATCTTGACCTAAAGCCGTAACAACCGAAGTAGTAACCTGCGGGAAGCAACGTTTTAAATACACTGCAGAATTATAAACATCGCCTGCAAATGATTGGTGTAGTGTGGCTGCGCTCATAGCTCTAAGCTCGACCATGCATTCACCGATAAAGTAAATATTTTTCATCTTGGAAGTTACCCTATGTAGTTAACTGCTATGCGTTTATACAAAACATGTTGGCATAGCAGTTATTATCTAGATTATTGAGGCTTTTTAAGAGGTTCTATTTTTGGAATTAAAATCCAAACAGCTGCCATTGCTATAATGGCTAAAGAAGCACCAATAACAAATGCTGGCGTATAATTACCATCAGCAGTAAGAATAGGCACAAGCGATGTAAGGCCTACAGCACCAAGTTTTGCCGCCATACCAGAGAAACCTGATAATGTACCTACAGCTTTTTTGCCTAACAAATCACTTGGTAGTGTTTGCACGTTACCAATTGCAGTTTGAAAACCAAATAATATAACAGCCATAATTAGTACCGCTGTCGTTGGTCCGCCTGGATTTGCCATTGCAAGTAACGCAGGTAACATAATTAAACAGCCCAGCGTTATAGTTAGCTTACGTGTTTTATCTGTATTCCAACCGGCTTTGAGTCGGTTTTGAGCTAATAAGCCACCAAACCAAGCACCAAACATAGCGCCAACATAAGGTACCCAACCATATATACCAATAGACTTAACATCCATGCCGTATACTTCGTTTAGGTAAATAGGTATCCAAAAAACAAATAACCACCAAATAGGGTCAATCGCAGCAGAGGCAATAATTACACCCCAGCTTTGCTTACGAGAAAGTAACTCAGCAGTTGAAGGGTTATATTCTTCTTCGTCTTCACCTGTTACATCGCCATTATCATCAACACGTCTTTGACCTGTTAAGATATATTCACGCTCTTCGGCAGTAAGCCAAGGATGAGAGCTAGGCGGCGCTTTAACCAAAATTAACCAAGGCACTAACCAAAGAAAACCTAATACGCCCACAAAAACAAACACCATTTGCCAGCTAAAGTAGATAGTTAAATAAGCAATTAAAGGAATAGCAATAATACCGCCAATAGCAGCGCCAGAGTTAAAAATACCCTGTGCTAAGGCGCGCTCTTTAGTAGGAAACCATTCAGCATTACCTTTAGCTGCGCCCGGCCAGTTACCGGCTTCTGCTACACCTAAGATTGCGCGAAAAATACTAAGGCTAAGTACACCTTGTGCAAATGCATGTGCAACGGTTGCAATAGACCAAACACCTATCGATAAAACAAAACCGAAGCGTGTGCCTACCCAGTCAAATATTTTACCAAATATGGCTTGACCAAATGCATAAGCAAATACAAACACAATTGAAATATTAGCGTATATTTGTTTGCGTTCTAGCGCTGATTCATCAGGAAATAAATCTTCAACAATGTCCGGCCAAAGCACACTAAGTGCTTGACGGTCGATATAGTTAATAATGGTAGCTAGCGCAATTAGCGCTATAACCCACCAACGTAAGCCTTTAAGTTGCATAATTAATCCTCAAGAAAGTCTTCACGCGCTGGGCTAAAAGTATCAATCAGGATTCCGCCTGTTGGGCAGGTAGCTCCATGATCAGCAAATGGTGGGATTAAGCAGCTATCACCCGGTTTTAAGATTTTAGTTACGCCATCAATGTTAAAGTGGAACTCACCTTCAACAACATACGTTACTTGAGAATGTCTGTGAGCATGGTTATAACCAATAGCCCCTTTCTCAAACCAAATTTTAACAGCCATTAGCTCTTCGTTATAACCTAGCATTTGACGTTTTAGACCATTTCCTAAATCTTCAATTTCGGTCTCGTTGCCAAATGAAAAGTTTGCGCTTTGCTTTTGCATCCTATTTACTCCTGATTATTGTTCATCATATAAACGCCTAATCGGCCATTTAAAGTGAACTCTTTATTTTGATAATTGAATGTATTTTTAGCTGAAGTTGGTGCTTTATTAATAGCCACTAAATATGACTTGCCTTTAATATCAAGTTCAACAAGTGTTAAATCGCCCTGCTGACTATATTCAAGCTTTGTAACTCTACTAACAGCTTCTAACGTATATTCTTTACTTGGATTGTATTCACCGTGAGGCTCTAATACAGATATAAATTTATGATGCTTTTGACCCTCAACACGACGAATAAAACCGTTTTCGTTGCGTAAGTTAAAATCAGGGTCGTTTGCGCCTATTTGAGTAAACAAAAAAGACTCATCACCTTTAACCAAACTCGTTTGAGTATAAAAGCGACCATTTTCGTTTAACCACGTTACTTTAGCTAAACCACTTTGAGGTTGCGCTTGAGCTTTAAGCCATAGATGCTGGTAGCCATTTTTAGTACCTAATGCAGACAGTTGTGTTGCATTCGCTTTTAGCTCAAAGCTGGTATCTATAAGCTGACCTTTATAATGCAAAGGCAAATCAAGCTGATGCGCTTTATTTGCAGCAACATCAAATATATCAAGTGCAACTGTGCTTTGTAGTTCAGGTAAGTTAATAAGTGCAAGCGTACGTTCAAGATCAACGCCTTTATAAGCTGTGCTTATTTCGCCGCTTGAAACCGTGCCGTATTCATTCGTTTCGAAAAAGTTAAGTGTAGGGTAATTACTATTTCCTACTTCAACATTTGCATTAAAATGCGTTGTTTCGTCAACCACTACCGTATTGTGCGCAACAGTGTGTTTAGCGTAAGTTTCGTTTTCAGGTAAATAACGACCGCCGTATTTAGCTTCTACATTTAAAAAACGTGCTGCGCCATAATCAGATACAATTTCATTACCGTGGTCGTAAAATTGCCATGTTAGTTTATCAAAATGACCGTGACCTAAGCCTTGTGCAGCAGGTTTAAATAGTAGAGCTTGATCGCCACCTACCTGCGTTCTCATTACAACTAAAGCACCTTGTTTACCGTCATTACCATCGCCGAAGGCAACAGATTTAAACGAATAAGGTTTTGCCATGTTGTTATCAAGTGCTTGAGCTACTTTTAGTCCATCACCAGAGAGAATTATTTGGTCTTGTTGCTTAGCAATATCTAAATAACCCGTATCGTTGGTTAATCCATACGCTGCAGTTACACCATTAACTAACTCAATAGTATCGATACCTTTACTTTTTATTGCATCGTTAATTGGAAAAAACAAACCGTTGTAGCTAAGTTGAATCGTCGTATCAATCGCTTTTAATAATATGCCATCACGATATTCAAAGATTTTTCGTTGTGGTTCGTTGTTTTCAATCGCTTTAGCAAACGTTACAAAGGGTAATAGTGCAAAGCGTTGATAGTAAGGACCTTCGTTATAGTAACCTTGTGGTGAAAACAGCATTTCTAGCTGCTTAATAAAGCCACCTTTACCCGACTTTTCTAAATCGTATAATGATTTTTCTACCCACTCAGGTTCACCTAATACATACCCTGCCATGCCAACACCCGCTGTTGCCCATGTTCCATGGTTATGTACTTTATTAAATGTAGAGGGTTGGCCTACTGATGTGAACAACGAAACAGGACGTAGTAAGTCATCCTCGATTGTTTTAATGTTATCGGCATTTAACGAGTCATGAATTAGATCATAAGCTTGTATTGTGTACACAAGCCACATTGCTTCATTTAGGCTTTGCCAAAAAAACTTACCTGGATTTTGCGAGTCCATTTTACGTTTTGGATGCAGACCAAGCGTTGGGTATAATTTTGCATACTCAAGCAACATATCACGCACGTAATTTGCATATTTCTCATCTTGGCTTAGTTGATAAATGATGCCTGCGTTATACATAAGCTGATAATTTTTTTTGTGGCGTTCATGTGTATAACCACCACCACCATCTTTTGGTACAGGTACCGCAATTGGTTGAGCTATTTGTTCGTCTACTTGCGCTTTTAATAGCTCAAACGCAGTAGAAAATTTACCTTCGCTGCCTATTGCTTGACGCATATGACTTACGTCATCAGTAGTAATTACTAAGTTTGGGTGCGCTGCATGCGCACCCAATGATGTAAGTAATGTAAGTGCTGCTACAGCCGCTATTTTAAAACCTGTTTGGCATTTTAATAAGTACATAGTATTTACCCTGCCTTATTTAAAATGTTGTTATTTTTTAATACTGCTGTATGTGGGCCTTTAACTCTTAGTTCTTTAACACTTGGTGCTTTAGTTACATCAAATGTATTACCTGAGATTTCAGTTTTAGGCTCGCCTACTGTGTGCTCTACAACAATAGGAGCAGATTTAACAAATTTATTATCTTTGATATTAGTAACCTGAACACCGTGAACATAAATGCTCGCTTGCTCTTTGTTACGCTTACCAAGGCCGACGTTATTAAGCGTGTTATTTGTCATTTCAAAATGAGGGCCAAATGTACTTTCATCAGTACCACCACGGTAAAGCTTAAGTACACCACCTTGCACATCATTAAATGTATTATTATTTACAATAACGTATTCCGCGTTATAAACACCTAAGTCTTCAATTTCAGTATTTAGACGTAAAATGTCACCTGTTACTGTATTAAAGGTATTACCTGTAATAATAATTTCGTCAGCCATTGCACCTTTACCAGTGATAAAGAAATGGAATGAATGATTAATATCTAAAGCATTTAACTCTGAGTTGGTCATTACAAAGCGGTAATTATCAACCATACCCCATTTTTGCGTACGAACAATGCTGTTACCTATTGCATCTGGCGCGTTTTCACCTGAAATTGATAAACCATCTAGTTTTAAGCTGCCGCCATCATGTATTTCAAACAAGGTAGAGCGTTGAAAAGTAAGTTTAGACTTTGTGCTCTGCTTCGCTTTAATTGTCAACGTTTTATCAATTTTAACCAGTTTAGAAACATCATACTGGCCAGGCGCTAGTTCTAGAACATCACCCGACTCTGCATTATCAATAGCGTCTAGTAATGCACTTACATCAGCTTTAACAGAATGTGTCTTACCAGAATCAAAATCAACTAAAGCAGGTACTTTTGCATACCAGCTAACACCGGTATCTTCTTTTTTAAGTACTTTTAAATCGCGCTTTGCACCTACATTTAAACTTTTAGATGTTGGGTAAAGTAGACCATTACTTGCTTTTTTAAGCGTGATTTTTTCTTTTTTTACACCGTACGTTAGCTCAGAAAGTACTTTTGTATCAGCAATGTTGTTACTTAGTACCAGCCCGCTTACATCATCAAATGTTGTAAATGGCTGTTCACCATCTTGATTTATGATTAAGTTGTTTTTCATTACGCTATCTTTAGGTGCAGCGCTACGCTCAGCATCGCTACCAGCGGCAAGTTGAATATGACGCACATTTATAAATGTGTTGTTTTCAATTGTCGCATTTTCAACTTGGTGATAACGATTTATAGATGAATTTGGTACGCCGTTCATCACAGTAAAACCACTGCCAAAACGATACCCTGTTAGACCTTGTAGGTAGTTATTTCTTACAATTTGGTCTTTATTGATAACGCGAATACCACCTGTGTGGTCAACACCATTACCAATAAAAATATTTTCTTCTATAAGGTTACCGTTACCATGGCGCAGCGTTAATGTACCGCGCGCTTCATAAAATACGTTATTACGAAGGATGTTTTTACCTGACTTAACCGACACAATTTCTACTTCACCATTGGTGCGTTCAAAATAGTTATTTTCTACCAATGTATGCGAATCAGTTAATGAGTAATGGCTGGTGCCAATACGTAGGGTTTCACCACCGTTCGAACCAAAAGTTGGACGGTAGCCAAAATAGTTGTTGTCTATGCGGTGATAGTTTTCCTGACTTGCTTGAGTGTTTAAACGAACAGCAACTGTCACACCTTTATTTCGTTTGCCAACTAAATGACTATGATCAAAGCGGTTATGTTGTCCATATAATGCAACCCAATAATCAGACTCTCGTTTGTCTGGATTACTGTAATTATCGATTACTGTTTGAGTAACTCGTGAATTGTAGGCTAATTCATTTTTATTTTTACGAAACTCTATTACAGCTGAGCTCGGTGTGTAGCCGTCTTTAAATACTAAACCTGAAGCTTCAAGGTATTTACCTGCAAGTCTTAGGTTCGATTGACCCGATAAAATTACTTTACCGTTAGTTTCAGCGGTCAATAAAATAGGAGAGTTTTTTGTACCTTGGCCTTCAAGTAGGATTTCGAAGTCAGACCAAGTACCATTTTTAAGTACTACTTTGTCGCCAGCAACTAGATTAGCTGCGATATCATTAAAAGCTTGTTTACTTTCTACAAAATAATCTTTGGCCGCTATTTGTGTGGATATGCAACCGATGAGAACTAGACTAAGCTTTATTGTGTTAATCAAACGCATAGTTAACTCTTTTTCGTTGTGACTGAAAGTAGTGCTTCATCAGAATTTAAAAAAGCTGACATTGCACAAAGACTTTAGTCAATTGGTGTCATGTGTGTTAAAGCGCCTTAAGCCAAAAGCTTAAAGCGCTCAATAAGGTCGAGAAGTATTACTTTTCTAGCTTTTTGAAGTAATCAAAAATTTCAGGAACGTTACCTTGACCCATACCAGCGTCAAACGCTGCTTGTAGGTTAGCTGATGAACCTTCAGCGATTTTTGATTCAGTACCTAGGTCTTCTACCATTTGTAGGAAGTAGCCTAAATCTTTGTTTGCATTAGCAATCGAGAAACCAAGGTCGCTAACATTATCAACTGCATAGTTTTTACAAAATTGCATAAACGGTGAATTAGATGGACCAGTCGACATGATGTCAAAAAGTTGTTGACGGTCAACACCAGCAAGCTCTGCAACTGCAAATGCTTGTGACATAGCACACACTGTAGTCATGCCCATGAAGTTGTTGATAAGCTTAGTTGTATGACCTGCACCTAGCTCGCCAAGATGGAAAACGTTTTCACCTTGATCTTCTAGTACTGGTTTAACTTTATTGAATGTATCAATATCGCCTGCAGCCATGATGTTTAAAAGGCCGTCTTTAGCATGTGCTGGTGTACGACCAAGAGGAGCATCAATCATGCCTGCGCCTTTAGCTGCTAAATCAGCACCAATTTTTTTAGTAGATGATGGAATAGAAGTACCAAAATCAACTAGTACTGAACCTTCTTTAATACCCGCTAGGATACCGTCTTCTGCATAAATGATTTTTTCTACAACGGCAGAAGTTGTAAGACAAAACATAACAATATCTGAACCTTCAGCTAGCTCTTTAGCAGTGCTTGCTGTTTTTGCGCCTCTAGCGACACATGCTGCAACCGCATCTTTGCTAAGGTCCATAACAATTAGCTCATAGCCTTTGTTTTGTAAATTTTCGGCCATGTTGCCGCCCATTAAGCCTAAGCCGATGAAACCGATGACTGGTTTTGACATGAATAACTCCTAAATATGTGGCGCATACTTTTATAAGAACAAGTAAAATCTACTTTAAAATACGCTGTGTCTTTGTTTCAATTTGTAGAGTAACTTTAAGCTTGAGTTATTTATAAATTAACCTGTGCAAAACGTAACTCTGATTAATTACCAATACATTGTATTCACTCAAACCAAGCAACTTACCAATTGGTATGCAAAAACTGTATTACCATACGCCTTTTTTGTCAACCAATAAGTTAACCAAGTAAATCCCATATTTTTACAAATTACATACAAACAAATTTAATGTTAATTAAAAACAAATAGTTAGATATAACAAATCCAATCAAGAACAGGTTAACTTTTGTTGAACAATCAGTAACTTTTTTTATACTAATAGGTTGACCAATAATTGAGTGTTCTTTATTTAAATATGCAAAATTCAATAAAATGGTTCATTAATTGGTAATTTACAGTTGATGTTATTGGTAAAATTATAAAGGCCATACGTGAACAGCTTCCAACTCTAAATGGTTTTGAGGTTGTGATTTGTACGTAACGCCTACATATATGGCTAATACATATAAAAACTACAAAATGCGCTTAATAATAGCGCTTAGTTAAAAATATACTGAATTTTGAAAAAATCACTAAAGGAACTGAATAATGCGTTTATTACATACTATGCTGCGTGTTGCGGATTTAGACAAATCAATTGCTTTTTATACTGAAGTATTAGGTATGAAAGAGTTACGACGCGCAGACAATGACGAGTATCGATATACATTGGCTTTTATTGGGTATGGAGATGAGAAGGACACGACAGTCCTAGAATTGACATATAACTGGGATGAGGATAGCTACGACCTGGGTAATGCTTATGGCCATATAGCCATCGAATTTGAGAATATTTACAAAGCCTGTGCTGATATTAAGGCAGCCGGTGGTAATGTTAGTCGTGAACCTGGACCAGTAAAAGGCGGTACTACTGAAATTGCTTTTGTAAAAGACCCTGATGGTTATTCAATAGAACTTATTCAGAAAAAAGATGACATGAGTAAATTTTAAATTACTTAACAACTAGTTCAAGTTATAACAATTTGCTTAATGCCAATCTGCTTATATATGGGGTCTATTTAACGTTAAGAAAATTACGCTAGGACTAGGCAAAAATTTTTGTATCTAGTTGTTCTAAATAAAAATTTTTTAACGACGTTATAGTGCAATTTAATTCGTTAAATTGATCAAAGAATTATGCTGGTTGGTATAACTATGGAGGGATTTAATTTTATAAATTTTCAAATACTTATTTAGATTGGTATTAAATAAAAAGGTGCTTTTCAGCACCTTTTTAACGCAACTGACTATCTTTACTGCCACGTCTATTAAACGATTTAGCGCTAGCATCATTACCTTCTATTGCAGCTTGGCATGCAACACAGTAGCGCACTCCTGGTAACGCGAGCCTTCGTGCTTGTGGGATTCTCTCATCGCACTCATCACATAACTCTGCACTTGCGCCAGATATTAAATTGCTTCTTGCATACTGTACGGCGTCATTAACACTCGCATCAATTTGATCTTGAATTGCACCGTCTCGTGCCCATCCACTTGCCATAAATCCTCCTAATAAAGTTGGATGTTTAAATTTATGCTACCAAATCGAATCTTTATAAGTACTGAATAAAAGAGCTAGGAATGGGGTGTTATTTGAAGGTTTAAACTACAAAATTATATTTTATATCTAAAGAAAGATGCTGTAGTTGCTCCTTGTAATCTATTTTTCACAAAAAATTCAACACTCTACAATTAGGCAAAAAAAAAGCAGCTAAAAAAGCTGCTTTATAATTTCAATGATTTATTTAAAAATTAAAGACTGTAGTCAACAACCTTCATACCTAATTTTTCGAGCTCTGGACGAAGTGTTTTAGCATCACCCACTACTAAATAAATCATGTCTTTAGTATTTAAGTGTTTTTTAGCTAAGGCGTTAACTTCTTCTTTGCTGATATTGCTAACAATCTCATTTCTTTCTTTTACAAAGCTAGGTTTTAAATCGAACTCTAATATTTGTGCTAAAAAGCCAAGTTTTGCATTAGGCGTTTCGTATTTAAGCGCATCTTTTTGATTGATAGCCTTACGCATAAACATAAGCTCTTCGTCAGTGACACCGTTTTGAGCATAGTTATTAAGCTCATTAGTAAACTCTGTAATAGATGCTGCAGTAGAGTCGGCTCTCACCGCTGCAGAAGCGGTAAAGCCACCTGATGTTTTATCACCCCAGAAACGAGAGCGAGCACCGTAAGTATAGCCTTTATCTTCTCGTAAATTTAGATTGATACGGCTGTTAAACGTGCCACCCAGTGCAAAGTTCATCAAGTTAGCTTTAAAGAACTCACCTGTAATATCTTCAACCATATCGCGTTTACCTATACGAATTTCTGATTGAGGAGCGTCTGGTTTATCAACCAAATAAATTACATTAGTTTCTACTTTAGGTTCACTGAAATCAACCGCTACTAAGCTCGATTTACCTTTCCAATTTGTAAGTGTAGCTTTAACTTTTGGTTCAATTGTTGACTCTTTTAAATCAGAAACAATAATGACTTGAGCGCCCTGCGGTTTAAAGTTTGCGTTATAAAAAGCTTTAACGTCAGCAAGTGTAATAGCCTCTATACTATTAAGCGTTCCAGTACTTGGAAGTGCAGCTATATTGTTGCCATATAGTAATTTACTATATGTATTAGATGCTAAATACCCAGCATCCTTCATTGAATGTTGAATATTTTGAATGATTTGCTTTTTATTACGCTCAAAGTCATCTGCATTAAATGCTGGTTTAAATAACTTTTCTTCGACAAGCTTTAGCGTTGCATCTACATTTTTGGTTAAGCTAGAAACATACACATTTGTATGTGTTTTATCTGAGTAGATACTTACCTGGCTACCTAGTTTTTCAAGCGCGTTACTCATCTGCTCTGTAGTGTAGTTTTGCGTTGACTCGCTCATTAACGATGCAGTTATTGATGATAAACCCACTTTACTAGCTTGCTCACTGTACAGGCCACCCGGAACTTTAATGAAAATAGCGGTAGTTGGCGTTTCTGTACTTTGAGTACCTAATATTTTAATACCGTTTTCGGTCTTAGTTTGCCAAAGAGTAGGAACATCAACAGCAGGATTTGCGCCGGCCTCTGGATGAGCACTTCGATCAAATGTATCAACAGCTCTTCGTGCCACTAAATCATCAGCTGAAGTTGTAGATGGACCTCCAAAATCATGCGATTTAGGCGTAAAGTTGTCTGGAGCAGCTATAAGTTGAGTTTGCCCTTCTGGAACAACACTCATAATAACGGCAGATTTACCTTTGATATATTGATTAAAAACACGCATAACATCAGCTTTTGTAACTTTGTTATAACGTGCAATCTCATCTTTAGCTGAATTTGGGTTACCTGTAAACGTTTCTGACGCGGCTAGTTGAGAGACTTTTCCTGATACGCTTTGCAGACCAAAAATTGCACCCGATTCTATTTTAGCTTTTACTTTATCTAAATCATCTTGTGTAACGCCACGCTCTTCAAATTCAACAAATGAATCACGAATGATTTTTTCCATATCAGCTAACGTTTTCCCTGCTGTAGGATTTGGTAAAGCATAAAGACTAATTGAACACGCTAACTCTTGGCATGGATGATTTGCACTTGCTTGAACAGCAAGTTGAGTTTTAACTAAATTTTTGTATAGTAGTGAATTATTACCACCACCTAATATTTCAGCAAGTATATCAAGAGGTGCTTCATCTTCAGAGCGAGCGTAAGTCGTTGGGAAACTCATACTTAATAAAGGTAAATGTACCTTATCTTCCATTGAAATATATCTATCAGCATTGAGTGTTACCGCTGTTTTTTCTACTGTAGGGATTTCAGGGCCTTTTGGAATTGGTGCAAAGTATTTAGTAACTAATGGCAGTATTTCATTAGCGTTGATATTGCCACCAATAGTAAGCGTTGCATTATTAGGACCATACCACTTTAAAAAGAATGCTTTTAAATCATTTACATTTACGCGATTAAGATCGTCCATAAAACCAATTACTGGCCATGAATATGGATGACCATCTGGATACATCGCTTGAGCAACACGTTCACCTAAACGACCATAAGGGCGATTATCAACACGTTGGCCGCGCTCATTTTTTACTGTTTCGCGTTGTACTTCAAATTTTTCTTGGGTTACAGCATCGAGTAAAAAGCCCATTCGATCAGCTTCTAGCCACAACATTTTTTCTAATTGATTTACAGGTACTGTTTCAAAATAATTTGTTCTATCTGAGTTAGTTGTACCATTTAAAGTACCGCCTGCTTCAGATATTATTTTAAAATGTTCCTCATCAGCAACATTCTCTGAACCTTGAAACATCATATGCTCAAAAAAGTGAGCAAAGCCTGACTTACCCAACTCTTCGCGAGCAGAACCAACGTGGTATGTTACATCAACGTGTACTAAGGGATCTGAATGATCCTCATGCACAATTACAGTTAAACCGTTATCTAGTTTATATTTTTTATACGGTATATTGATTTCACCTGCATTAGATTTCACTGATTCAATAAGTGTAACGCCAGGAATTGATGTTTCTGTAACAATATTTTTATCAACAGCTTGAGTTGAGCTATTACATGCAGCCAACCCTGATGCAAGTAAAACAGCAAGTGCAATTTTTGTGAGTTTCATTTTTTAGTCCATATTTAAATTAACTCAATGAGTTTAAAGACTAATTAAAAGTACAACAAGGAATATGGAGCGATTATGGGTTTGGTTTTGTAACAAAGTGTAAATAGATTGATATAAAAATGAAGTGTAAAATGAGGGTATTAATTTGTGGTTTTATTCTAATAACACTGCACTTCCCTATCTAAGTAGTAAATGACATAGCTAAGAAATTGATACTCTTAATAACATCGTGCATATAGAGTGTTATGTAACACTGCTTTATACAATACTTAAAATAGTAAGTGGCGTCCCCAAGGGGATTCGAACCCCTGTTACCGCCGTGAAAGGGCGGTGTCCTAGGCCTCTAGACGATGGGGACACATAAATGTGTCACTAGGACAACTGAATTTTTAGACTCGTTTCAGACGAGCTTTCTTAATAACACTTCACTTCCCTATTAAAAATAAGTAAGTGGCGTCCCCAAGAGATTAGTACTCTTGATAACGTCGTGCATAGAGAGTGCGGTGTCACACTGCTTTACACAATACTTAAAATAAGTAAGTGGCGTCCCCAAGGGGATTCGAACCCCTGTTACCGCCGTGAAAGGGCGGTGTCCTAGGCCTCTAGACGATGGGGACACAGAAAACTGCTACCCTAGGACAAAACACTAATTTTTGGTGGAGCCATGCGGGATCGAACCGCAGACCTCTTCACTGCCAGCGAAGCGCTCTCCCAGCTGAGCTATGGCCCCAACTTAATCAATACCCGCCGTGATAAACACATCGTGTATCGCTTAGTGCGGGGCGCATTCTATGCACCACCCAAAATAAAGTCAACAGTTTTTTACCTAGCTTTATTTAAATGGTTTAATTTTCAACAAACTGGCTATCAAGCGTGCTAAAAAATACAATTTGAATAAGATTCTAGCCCTACTGCTTATAATAACATCACTATATCGCAGCGAATACTTAACAACACCCTACACCCCTATTTAATGCAACAAAATTGCATCAAAGCAAAGGTATACATTTATATGCAAATTGAACTTATCTAAAAACTACCAATTAAGGCCCCGCCAATCGCCTTAATAGTTTAAAAGTTACAATTGCTTATAATAACCAAAACTTAAATGTGGATTTGAGAGTGCCCACTGCCTTTACTTGCTTAATAACCAGCGTAACTCGTACTCAAAAACTCGATTATTGTTTGAAGAACATTTTTTAAAGAGCATTGTAGCTTCGTAATGCTATGTACAAAACTTCAGGGCGTGTTGATCTTTGGTGGGTGAATTTGCAGCAGTATGTTTGGTTTTTAGGCAAGGCAGAGCCTATGTAGTTTGGTTATTACCCATGAATAGGCGATAACGCCGCATAAAGTCCAAACATGCGCTGCCCTTTGGGTTCAATCCACAAAGGTCAACACGCACTAGTTATATGTGATCTATTTAGTCTTAATCCGAAGGCTATTAGTGAAGTATGAGTATTTACGATTTGGCTAGGTTGGCTTATAAAAATAAAGTAAGTACAAAAATAGAGTTTAGAATGCTGAAAATAGCATTTGTTTTGGGGAGTTTAGATTAAATTCATTTTTAAAGGACCGCTCTATTCACTAAATAACTCGCCCTAATATTAATCCATCTTGCTCATAATCATAAAAACGACTCCAGTAAAAAAAACAATAAGTATCGTGAAGCTAAATTTAAGATTAATAAAATACAATTCCCTACTCACTTTTAGGAGCTTATTAGGTGCTTAATTGAACTGCAATATCAAATTTGATGATAAAATAGACTTCAACCATATCCTATTGTTTATAAAACCTTCATTCAGCACATTTTTATCATTCAAGTGTTGACACATTTTCAACTCTATCTATAATAGCGCCCCACAACAACGCAGCAATGCAATGTTGTTTAGATGTGGGTGATTAGCTCAGTTGGGAGAGCATCGCCCTTACAAGGCGAGGGTCACTGGTTCAAGTCCAGTATCACCCACCACTTTTTAATTAAAGTGTTCACATCTAAATTCTATATGGGTCCTAAGCTCAATTAGAAAATAGAGAGCATTACCGCTACTTACAAGTAACGGCGAAGTTCACTGGTTAAAGTCCAGTACTATTTATTTTAATAGTAGTGTTTTAATTTATATGTGGGTGATTAGCTCAGTTGGGAGAGCATCGCCCTTACAAGGCGAGGGTCACTGGTTCAAGTCCAGTATCACCCACCACATATAAAACCTATTATTATATAATAGTCGTGTTTTAAAATTGTAATATGGGTCGTTAGCTCAGTTACAAGAAAAAAGAGCATCACCGCCTTTTATAAAAGATGGCGAAGTTCACTGGTTAAAGTCCAGTACTATTTATATAGGTAGTAGCATGTAATATGGGTCGTTAGCTCAGTTGGGAGAGCATCGCCCTTACAAGGCGAGGGTCACTGGTTCAAGTCCAGTACGACCCACCATTCCTAGAATGGTGCATGTTAAAATGTAATTTGGGTGATTAGCTCAGTTGGGAGAGCATCGCCCTTACAAGGCGAGGGTCACTGGTTCAAGTCCAGTATCACCCACCAAATTACATCAAGCGGTTAATTTGATAATAAAGAATTAAATAACAGGCATACCTATTATATGTGGGTGATTAGCTCAGTTGGGAGAGCATCGCCCTTACAAGGCGAGGGTCACTGGTTCAAGTCCAGTATCACCCACCACATATAAATACCATCAGACAACCTCTCTAGTAATAACTCTTTCTTCGCATATTAAATACATTTAAGAACTTTATAAAAACTCAATATATAAATCGTATGTAATTAACTTAGCCGTAAGAAAAAGAGCATCGCCACCCTTTACAAATAATGGCGAGGGTCACTAGTATCAAGCCAAGTAATCACCCACCACATATAAATACCATCAGACAACTCTTTAAATGACAACTTCTCTAGTAATAACTCTTTTCCCATATTAAATACGTTTAACTCCTCTTTTTACCTTAAATACATTTCATATTTTTATTAAAATCTAAATTTCCATATCAAAGCACTCATCAAATATAGCGTTATCAATTTTACTTATTTAGTTTTTAATTATGTTATTCGGCTCAGTACCTTCGTAGTTAGATAAACGTATTAGGCAAAGTTAAGTACCTAATAAATACAGCTATCATTTAAATTCCCTTGTAAGGAGTTAAACTGTTGATTATAGTCTGTGTTAAATACAATTACGCTTAAGCCAATGCCAACTAAGATCTATTCAAAAGCCAAAATACTTATAGTAGAAGAGCAACCACTTGCTCAAAGCTATATGAAACAATCGTTAGAAAGGCTTGGCTTTCGGCAGTTGCGCTTTGCTGATCATGCAAATTCTGCAAAAGAGCAGTGTTTAAGTGAAGAATTTGATCTAATCGTTTGCTCATTCAACTTAAATAAACACCAAGATGGCTACCAGCTTTATGAAGAGCTACGTGTAAAGCAACTCATAAAAAGCTCGACTGGCTTTATTTTTATCTCAGCAGAAACAAGTGGCTCACTCGTTCATAGTGTTCTTGAGCTGCAACCTGATGACTTTTTAGTTAAACCTTTTACAGTACAAGAGCTTAAAATACGCATTGAACGAATCTTAAAGCGTAAACACGACTTACAAACAGTGTATTCATTAATTGATGATGGTAACGATTCAAAAGCTATTAAGTTTATTGATACCGCTCTGGATAAAAAAAATAATAATTACAGCCCTATCCTACTTCGCTTAAAAGGTGATGCCTTACTTCGCTTAAAGCGCGCTCAAGATGCAAAAGACTTTTTTAAATCTGTTCTCGACATTCAAAAATTTGCTTGGGCAAAAGTAGGCTTAGTAGAAGCACTTATAGCGAATAACGAACATATTTTGGCGCAGCGAATGCTCAAAACAATGTTAGAGCGCCAAGAAACTCGTTTAGTAGCCCTTGATTTGTTGGGCAGATTAGAAATAAAGCTAAATCAATTTGAGCTAGCACAAAGCTTTTTAAGCCAAGCTGCAGAAATTGCACCGCGAAATATCACACGCCAAAAATCGCTAAGTAATGTGTCGCTAATTAATCACGACTACGAAAAAAGCTATTTAACTCAAAAAGATATAGCCACCTTTGCAAAACACTCAATACACGACCACCCCGATGTATATTTGAATGCAGCACGTGCAGGTATCGACTTTGCGCTAACGACTGATCAAACCGATCAAATTCAACGAATTTCTAGGCAAACCAATCAGTACATTAATGATTTAAAAAAACAGTTTCCTAATAATACTAATCAAGCTCAAATTGATGTACTTAATGCACGACTCCATTACTTAAAAGACGAGCATCAAAAAGCTAAAAAGCTAATTGAACAACTTGATGATGACGATACTCATATCCGATCGGTTGATGGCGCACTTGATAAAGCAAAAGCATTTCATGAACTGGGGTTTCATCAAAAGGCGCAAACCTTATTCACACAAATAATTAGCCACTGTGAAAGACATCCCGCAGTTAGCGACACAACTTACTTACGTTATATTCAGCAGCAACAAAGTGAGCGACGCGATATTAAAATGGGTCCAAAAGAGCTTAACAACCATGCCGTTAGTCAATTTAATAAAGGCCAATTAAATACTGCGTTGGAAGCTTTTACACAAGCGTTTAGAGTCATGCCTCGTAATCAAAGTATCGCACTTAATTTATTACAGTGCCTATTTGATTCAACTAAGCAATCTGGCAGCACATTTAATATGGATCTTGCTAGAAGGTGCTACGCCCTTCTTGATAAAACTAAATTACAAGCAGATCAGACGCAGCGTTTAGATAAGATTTTGCACATAGCAAAAGAAATGAATTTAGATATTCAAAGCGCTAGTAAATAAAATATTAGAGCTTTTTCATTGATGCGGCATTAACGCAATAACGTAAACCCGTTGGTAATGGACCATCTGGAAAAATATGACCTAAGTGCGAATCGCACACGTTACAAACCACCTCTATGCGCTCCATACCATGACTTGTATCGCTTACATAGCCAATCGCTTCAATTGTCGCAGGTTGCGTAAATGACGGCCAACCAGTACCACTATCAAACTTCTCATCAGCATCAAACAATAGATTATCACAGCAAATACACACATACTTTCCAGGTTCGAGTAATGTACAACTACCCGAGCTACCTGGGCGCTCTGTTCCCTTTTTACGTGTTACGTAATATTCATCTTCTGATAGTTGCATCCGCCACTGCTCGTCAGTTTTGACTACTTTTTTACTTGGGGTAGGATTGCCATTGGTGGCAAAGTTAATAACATCATTCCACTTCAACATAATAGCCTCATTGAATAGTTGATTAGCTATACTTTATAAAGTCATAAAAAGTACGGCTAATTGTTACGTTATTTAATACACTAAAGATCAGCTAAGGAGTGTTGACCGTTTAAGACTAAAACTCGTTCAATCTTAAAGGTAATTTTCTTAGCTAAAGGTAATGGTTTGCTTTTCTGAATCGCTAAGTATTCGTTTAATAAAACTATCTAGCTCTGCTTTTTTTACAGGTAAACTAACACTCATTTGGCGCTCGTTATTACTGTAAATTATTAGCTCATCATCCTTTGTCGTTATACGTTCAATACTCTCAATAACTAACCAATCTGGACCGTGCTTTTTATCAAAAAATCCCATCAAACTAAAAAGTAATAAGTGTTGGGCGTCTCGCTGAATAAAATCCTCTAGCCTGTTTCTTGATTTAAATAAAGGCGTTAACCTATAAACGCTTGAGCAAAAAACAAATACCCATAACCCAAATAACGCTTTAAACCACATAAACTCTAAAAGCTCAGTGCTAATCATTAAAATAATAAGCACAAAGCCTATTATCGATATAGCTATCGCTATTTTTTTATTTACGGCGTCCACAACTAATCCCTTTTAAGTCGCTTTTTTTCTTCTGATGCCTTTTCTGTCGGCTCAGGCCAATCATTAAAGAAAACAGTTAAATAGCGGCTTTTCACCAAATACCATAATACCCATAAAACAATCATCATTTGTACTGCTAAAAATGATGAAAATCGATAATGGCTATGCGCTGCTTGAACACTTAACCATGTTAAATCAACAACTGCACATAAAATAAGAGGCCAGCGCATATGTCGCCATATTCTTGCTAACCTGTTGCTTGCACTGTGTGAATCTCGTGGTCTGCGTAAACAAAATAAAATAGTCGGTATTATTGCAATACTTCCAATCGTTATTGCGATAAAAAAATCATTTTTATTTTTAAAAAATAACGACATTAAATCTAGTTCAGGCCTGCGGCTTAAAGCCGCAATAACCCAAATAAAATAACTGCGTAATAGCACAAGCACACTTAAATGAAATGCAATAGGCGTACGGTAACTTCCGTACTTATCCCAGTATTCTGGCCCATATCGGCTCATTGTCATTTTCCTAACCGTTATGCTTTATAAGCAACTCAATTAATTCATCTTCAGTTAGTATGTCTATGCCTAGGTCTTGTGCTTTTGTTAGTTTTGAACCTGCTTTTTCACCCGCCACTAACGCATCTGTTTTAGCCGATACGCTACCAGACACCTTGGCACCAAGTTGTTGTAATCGTGCTTTTGCATCATTGCGATTAAGTGTATTAAGCGTACCTGTAAGTACATATGTAAGCCCAGCGAGCGGCTGTTCTTCCTCAGAAGGTGCGCTCAACGCTGGCCAGTTTACACCTTGATCTATCAGCGCATTAACAACTGCTAAATTATGCTCTTCATCAAAAAAGCCACGAACATGAGCAGCTACTATTTCGCCTACATCACTTACTTGCGTTAAACTATCAATGCTGGCATTTATTACATTTTCAAGGGTTAGAAAGTGATTAGCTAAATTTTGTGCTGTCGCCTCCCCGGCTTCTCGAATACCTAATGAATATAAAAACTTAGCAAGCGTAGTGCCTTTAGCCTCTTCAAGTGCTGTTACTAAGTTTTTAGCTGACTTAGGTCCCATACGTTCAAGTGACTCAAAATGCCCCTGTTTTAAAATAAACAAATCAGCAGGCGTTTTTATAAGTTCTCTATCGACTAACTGATCAACAATCTTATCCCCAAGACCATCTATATCCAGCGCTTTGCGCGAAGCAAAGTGCTTAATAGCTTGCTTACGCTGTGCAGGACATACAAGTCCACCCGTACAACGGGCTACAGCTTCGCCTTCAACCTTTTCAACATGAGAATCACAGATTGGGCAAGTCGTCGGGAATTCAATATCTCTGGCATCATCAGGTCTGCGTTCAAGTACAACTTGAGTTATTTGTGGGATTACGTCTCCAGCACGGCGAATAATAACTGTATCGCCTACTTTTACGCCTAAACGTGCAACTTCATCACTGTTATGAAGCGTTGCATTTGATACGGTAACGCCACCCACAAAAACAGGCTTCAAACGTGCAACAGGTGTAATGGCGCCAGTACGACCGACTTGAAAATCAACATCAAGTAGTTGGGTTATTTCCTCTTGCGCCGGAAACTTATACGCAATAGCCCAACGAGGAGCACGTGCCACAAAGCCTAAACGCTCTTGTAAGGTCTTTTTATTTATTTTTATTACTACGCCATCAATTTCATATTTAAGCTCACCACGGCGCGTTAAAATATCGCTGTAGTACTCGAGCGCGGCTTTTGGACCTTCAACTAATTTTGTTTCTGGGCACAAAGGTAGCCCCCAATCAGTCAGCTTTTCTAATTGCTGATAGTGATCCTCAGGAATGCTGCCATCAGCAACAAGCCCGGTGCTGTACGCATAAAACATGAGTGGGCGTTTAGCGGTAATTTTAGAGTCGAGTTGACGCAAACTCCCCGCCGCTGCATTACGCGGGTTAACAAATACTTTTTCACCGCGTTTTTGCGCTTCAGTATTCAATTTATCAAAGCCAGCGCTGTCCATAAATACTTCGCCGCGAACTTCAAGCTCTTTTGGGTAATCACCACGTAGCTTGAGCGGTACATTACGAATGGTTTTAACATTTTGAGTAATGTTTTCACCGGTAAAACCATCACCTCGAGTAGCCGCTTGTACAAGCACACCATCGCGATAAATAATTGATACAGCTAAACCATCAAGTTTTGGTTCACAACAAAAAGTAAGCTCATCAGTACTCATTAAACGCTCTTTTATACGGCGATTAAACGCAGTGAATTCTTCTTCACTAAAGGCGTTATCAAGCGATAACATGGGTACTTGGTGCGCTACTTGTTCAAATTTACTAAGTGCTGCACCGCCTACTTTTTGTGTAGGTGAGTCGGCGGTTAAAAATTCAGGATGCTCGGTTTCAAGTGCGCTTAGTTCGCGTAATAACCTATCGTATTCAGAATCAGGAATACTGGGGGTGTCGAGCACATAATAATTATAGTTGTGTTGCTCTAATGTAGTACGAAGATGATTAACTTGCTCACTAATGCTGCTAGACATTTAAACCTCAATAAACATAAAAAAAGCCACTTTGACGATTCACCGTCCAGTGGCTTATAAAAATATAATGTATGCGTTATTTACGCTGAAAAAGAACGAACCTGCTCAACATATTGTCTTACGCGATCTACTGTCATTTCATTTCGCTCAGCATCTAAAATTTGCGCACCAAATTCATCCGCTAACTTTTTAGCTGCGCTGTGCAACATATTAAATGCAGCTAGACCATCGCCGTCGCACGGTAACGTCATAAATAAGCTTACCCCTGCGGTACTAAACTGTTCCATATTATCAATATCAAACGTACCTGGGTTGTACATATTTACTAATCTAAATAAAACAGGGCCTTGACCAGCCGGATCTAAATGGCGATTAAAAAAGCCTTCCTCAGAATATTTAAAACCTAAAGTGTTAACTGCTGGCAATAATTTACTGCCCTGCATACTAAGCTCTTCCGGCATTTGAATATGTACAATAACAAAGTCAGACATTTGGGCAGGTGCTTCTTCAGCGCTTTGCTCTTTTGCTTCTAGGTCATCAACTATTTCTAGGTCATCTTCAATCGGCACTTCTGGCACGCTTGTATCTATTTGCGGCTCATTTGCATCAAAGTTAAGCTCACCAAACTGTGGCTCATCACGTTCGTTTTGCATTGGCTCTTTTGGTTCAGCCTCAGTTCGAAACGGTTTAGATGAAGCTGATGCGCTTTCTTGTAATGGTTCAACCCGCTCGTTATCAGATACTTCTGGGCGGTCTTTTTTTCTCACAGACCACAATCCATGTATTAATAAACCACCAATGACAACTACACTGATAATGATTAAAACCCATCTTAATTGTTCGGCCATCCCCTCACCTTTTATTATTTGATATGCCTAAAACCTGTATATTAATTAAAAAATAATACACTTGTTATAAAAATTTATGCATGTGCAAGTTGCACAGCCTGCTCTATATCTACAGCAACCATACGCGATACGCCAGGTTCTGCCATAGTAACACCTGTTAATCTACCAGCCATTTCCATCGCAATTTTATTATGACTAATATAAATAAACTGCACTGATTGTGACATTTCTTCAACCAAACGGCAAAAACGCACAACGTTGGCATCATCTAATGGTGCATCTACTTCGTCCAGCATACAGAAAGGAGCTGGATTGAGCCTGAATATAGAAAACACTAATGATAATGCGGTCAGCGCTTTTTCTCCACCACTTAACAAATGAATTGTTGAATTTTTCTTACCCGGTGGTCGTGCCATTATACTAACACCACTTTCGAGTAAATCGTCACTGGTTAATTCTAAATACGCACTACCACCACCAAAAACTTTAGGAAATAGCTCTGCAAAGTCTTCGTTAACTTGATCGAACGTCGCTTTAAAGCGTGTTTTGGTCTCACTATCTATTTTACGAATTGCACCTTCAAGGGTGCTTAACGCTTTTGTTAAATCATCTAATTGATTATCAAGATAATCACTACGAGCTTTAGCTAAATCAAACTCTTCTATTGCCGCTAAGTTTACTGCACCTAATTTATCTAACTGATTAGTAAATCCGGTTAACTGATTTTGCGCTGCACTTAAATTCAATGAATCAGGTAATTCATCAAGTATTGCTTTTAAGCTTTGCTTTAGCTCTTCTAATGGTTCGAGCGCAACTTGCGCTTTTATTAGTAAGCTTTGCTCTTCAATTGTTAGCTTTTGATGCTGCTCTTGCAAGCCCACCAGCTCACCTTGTGAGTTTTTAAGACTTGCTTGCTTGGTGTTTAAACTTTCTTTAGCGTGAGATAATTCTTTTTGTAGCACTACTAGTGCCTGCTCGCCTTTTTGATGCTGCGCTAAAAACTGCGTTATTTTATCGCCAAGTTCTTGCTCTGGTATAAGCAGTTCTTCTATTTCATTGAGTAATTCTTGCGCACCTTCAGATGCACTAACGTGCTCTTGCTCTGCATGGCTCAATTTGGTTTGGCTTAACTGCCATTCACTGCGTGCCTTTTGCTCTGAGAGCGTTGCCTTATGCGCTTGCGTTTTATATTGCTCAAGCATGCTTAATGCTTCGCTATAACTTTTATCACTTTGTGAGCGCAGGCTATTTGCAGCGTCTACCTCATCCGCTGAGTTAAGTTGCTGCTCATTTAACACTTCAAATTGCTCTGTTTGCTCATCAAGCACGTTATTTAATTGCAAAAGCGCAGTGGTTAATTGCTGTTTTTGTTGCTGTAGCTTTTCTAGTTGAAGCTTAAAGTGCGCTACTTGCTGTTTGAGCATATCGCTGCGTGTACCGGCTACTGCTATATTTTGCGCAAGCTCATGTATGGCTTCTTTTAGCTCGCTTTGCTCGTTAATTAACTTTATTTGATCAGCTGTATGTTCATCACGAGTGTGTGTTACTTGTTTTAGCTCATCCTCGGCATTGGTTAACTGCTGAGCTTTATCCTGCAATTGCTTATGTTTTAAAAGTAATGAGTTTTCGGCATTTCTATCGGCACTTACATGCCAGTTACGACCATATAAAGCACCGTTTTTATCCATAACGGCTGTATAATAAGCATCTTTTAACAGCGTTAGATCACCGCTCTCGCTATAAGCAATGCGCGTTAAATGATCTGGGTACACGCCGCTTGTTATGAATGCCGCTAAGCTATTTTCAGCAATGTGCTTACCACTAATTGGCCACACACTATTATCAGCTTGCTGCTCACTTACATTTAAGTGCTCTAGCGATTTAAGTGCTTGCTCTATTAAGGGCTCAAAGCCTTCTTTAACACTTAGCTGATTAAACAAACCATTAGTACTTTCACTTTCTTCATCAAACCCTAATGTACTTTTAAGCCCCGTTATACTGGCTTTTAACTCATTTATTGTTTGAGTAAGCGTCGAATATTGCTTTTGTGAGTTATTAACACGCTCATTTTGCACTTCAAGCTGAGCACTGCACTGCGTGTGCGCTGTTTGTTTAGCGGCAAGTTCTTGGGTTAATGTTTGTGTTTGCTGTGTTTGCTCTATTAATTGTTGTTCTACATCGCTACTTTGTAAGTCAGTAAGCTGCGCATTTAACTGATCAATTTGCTCGTTAACGTGGCTTATTTGCTGCTGAGTTTGTTTAATGTGACTGCTATGCAGTTGCGCATTATTATTAAGTTGTTGCTGTTGCTCACACAAAGTTTGCCAGTGTGTATTGTGGCGCTGCTTCAGTGCTAATAATTCCTCAAGCTCATGCGTTAACTTCCTAACTTGCTCTTCGCACATTAACGCGTTTTCACTTGCCTCTTGCAGGGCTTCATTTAGTTGATCACACACAATTTGCTGCTGCGTTTTAACTTCAGTGCTATGGGTTTGGCGTTGCTGTAATTTAATTAAATTTTGTTTAAGCGTTTGAGTTTGTTGCTTTACATTTATTTGCTGTTGCTCAGCGCGGGTAAGCTCGGTGTGTATTACATGTTGCTGATGCTGTGCATCGCTTAGTTTATCTTGCTGAGCTTGTACTTGCCCTTCTAAGCTTGCAAGTACATCGTCATGCCCTGAGTTAGCGGTTTTAAAAAAAGAAATTTGATCGTTCAGTTTTTTAATTAGAGTACTTTTTTCAAGTTGCTGCTGATGTAACTTTTGCCATTTTAAAACCGCAATTCGCCCTTTTAACGTGCGCTCTTGCGCTTTTAACTCTCGGTATTTTTTTGCATCAACCGACTGCACAGCCAATTTATCTAACTGGCTTTGCAGCTCTTTACGCACATCTAACAAACGCTCAAGGTTTTCGCGGGTGCTTTTAATGCGAGTTTGTGTTTCGCGGCGGCGCTCTTTGTATTTAGAAACACCAGCAGCTTCTTCTAAAAATACGCGTAATTCTTGTGGTTTACTTTCTATTAAGCGCGATATCATCCCTTGCTCAATAATTGCGTAACTACGCGGACCAAGACCTGTACCTAAAAATATATCGGTAATATCACGCTTACGGCATTTACTGCCATTTAAAAAGTACAGCGATAGCCCGTCGCGCGTTACTAAGCGTTTAATTGCAATTTGGTTTCGATCGGCAAATGTGTTTGAAGGACTACCTTTATCGTTATCAAAAACAAGCTCTACAGAAGCTTGTGATATGGCTTTACGATTAGTTGAGCCATTAAAAATAACGTCGGTCATGGCATCGCCACGCAGGTTTTTAGCAGAGCTTTCACCTAGCACCCATCGTACTGCATCAATAACGTTAGATTTGCCACAGCCATTAGGGCCTACAACACACGTCATTTGATCAGGAAATGGAATTTTAGTGGGCTCTACAAACGATTTAAAGCCCGCTAATTTAATAGTGCTTAAGCGCATCTTATTGTTATTACCAATTTATTATTGTTATTTGTCATAAACAATTTAACCCATAATTTACTAATAGATTAAGCTTGTCGTTTAAAGTTATCTAAAATAATACCGGTTGCCATTGCAACATTAAGCGACTCTGCTCCACCAAAAGCGGGAATGGTGATTTTATTGGTCACTAAATTTGCACATGTCTCGCGTATACCATGCGACTCACTGCCCATTAGTAAAACGCCTGAGCCCGTAAATTGGGTTTTATGCACGCTTTGCCCATCTAAAAAAGCACCGTAAACAGGTAAATTTAAAGACTGTAGGTAATCAGGTAAATCTACTTGGCTTACCGATACCCTTACAAATGAGCCCATTGTGGCGCTAATTGTTTTAGGGTTGTAAGCGTCTGCGCTGTCGGTGCTAGTTACTATATGTTTAATACCGTACCAATCAGCTACTCTAATTATTGTGCCTAAGTTACCAGGGTCTGATACGCCATCAAGCGCGAGTATTAAGCCACTTGCTTGTGGTAAAGCTGCCTTTGGCATATCAACAATAGCAATGGCTGCATTATTGCTAACTAATGTACTTGCTTTAGTGAGGGTCTCTTCATCCGCTTCAATAAAATTAGCGTGCTGATACTCACCTTGGTACGCATTTATAAATTCATCAGTAGCAAAAATATTAACCGCATTTAATGGGCTGTTTAATAACTCAAGTACGTTTTTTTCACCCTGTACAAGGTATTGATTATATTGCTTTCGGTACTTTTTTTGGCCAAGTTGGCGAATAAGTTTGAGTTGGTTTTTTGAAATCATAACAGCCCCATAAAATTGTCCATCAAGTATAACAGATTTCGTTATAACATCTGAACTCGAAAAGCAGCGAATAGGGTTAATTTATCTTGCTAGCACTTCTTTCAAAGGTCAGATTAATGCGAATAAACATCCCTTTTATTGCCTCTAATTGGTTTGAATCACCAACAGATACGGCTAATTCGTTATAAAGATTATCAGACGCTTGCTTAAAGTTTTCATCAAACTTACCTTTGGTAGCCAGCATAAATGCATCAGCCAACATGCGTTGCCACTCATTTAAGTATTTTAGCTTTGTGTCACCAGCAAGGTTTTCGCAAATTGAGTTTAATCGCACTGAGGCATGCCCTAAGTTTAGACCGGTAAGAGCCATATCGGTAATAGCGCGTGAGTGTGAGCCCTGATCGTAATTAGTTAAGCGGATTAACCTATCTGCCATGCGGCGGTTGTACCAAATACTCGGAGTTTGATGGGTATTTATTTCGAGTAAATCTTTATAGGTAGCCTTAAAAACACGATGAACAAGTAACTGAACACTTGGTCCTGTAAATAACTGAAAAATCCAAAATAAAATACTCACGCCAGCAAAAATAGCGATTGCAGAGCTGAGTGTATAATCAATTGAAAATGCTAGGCTCATATCCATGCTGGGTCTAACCAAAATAGTAAATGGAATACAAAACCCTAAGCCGTATGGCAGCGTTTGTTGATCAGCGAGTAACAGCAAACCCAAAAAATACGGACCAGCTAATACAAGTAATAATATTTCTAATTGCCCTCCACTTTGCGACAGTAAATTTAACGCATAAAAAATAGTTACAAAAGTGGCAACAATTATACCTGCCAATAAACGTTTAATTACAACCTGTAAAATAGCCAAGGGTATTCGCGCCAGCATTATCGAAAATATGACCGGTAAAATCATAATTAATAATGCAGCTGAAGAACCTGTATTAATCCAAATAAATGCGCCGATAGAAAACACCAAAGCAGTTCTAAATCCAACAATAATGCCAGCTAATGGGTCACGATATGTAAGCATACTGGGTGCATTTAATAATGTTTTATCGCGTTGTTCTAAAGCTCTGTATGCGCGTAGTAAAATTGTTAAGTCGGCTGCCACTTCTAAACTCACATTGAGCATGTGAGATTCAAATGGCGAATCACACACCGTATTTGATCTATAGTCGGTTAGCTCTTTACGCAGCGTTTTAACTTGTTCGGCGCAGTAATCAAAATCGTCAGATTCTTTAATTTGCGCGAATACGTGTTTAAGTTTACTTATTAATTTGTCTAATGTGGGAGTAATAAGGTCTGCGTGGTTTCGTTGCAGACGACCAATTATTTGAATTGAAGCCAGTAAAGAAAGTACTTTTTGCGACAATTGATTTGCAGCACGTGAGCGCCCTGGACCTTTTGGTCCTTCGTACCTTACTGCGCTGGAGTCTTCGTTTATAGATCCTAATGTTGCCATAATGCCATCAATTTGCTGATGGCGGTTTTCGTGCGAGCCTTTAGAATCAAGCTCAGTTACTAAATAATCTAACGTTTGGTTTATAACCGACCGCGCTTGTACTTGCAGTAAGTGTTTAACTTTTACAGGCCAAAATAAATGGCTCACAAGGCCTGCACATATCGAGCCTATTACTATTTCACTCACGCGCGCTTGTGCAATATCAAATATGCTTTGGCTGCTCACCATTGCCGGAGTAACCATGACTAAAAGTACAATAATAGCGGCTGTTACACCTGCCATAGCAAACGCATAAACAAAGTTTGCTTGGCGTACCATTGCCGATAACGCAGAGTTTACCCCCAACCATAATGCCAATGCACCGAGCGCTAAATAAGGGTAGAGAATTAACTGAGTTAAAAGCAATATGCCAAATAAACCACCCACTATGGTGCCTATTATTTGGCAAATTGCTTTTTCAATAACTAATCCGCTTTGCGGGCGTAATTGCAAAAATATAGCCGAGACTAACGCCCAATAAGGTCTTTCAAGATTAAGCCACATAGCAATAGTAAGCGCCATTACCATGGCTATAACGCCCTTAGTCGCAAAAATAATTGCCTGTTTTTTAGGAAAAAACAAATTTTGTAATACAACGCCCACTGTCTTCCCCTTAACGTGTAGCGAGATGTATTGTGGCGGTCATTCCTGCGCTTAACTGTGTATCTTCGGGCAATGAATCTAACTTAATATCAACAGGAATACGTTGCGATAAACGTACCCAATTAAATGTTTGTTGTACTTGTGGTAAAAGCTGCCCGTTACTTTGTGTATTCGTATTTGCAATTGCTTTACCTACACTCACTACATGCCCCGTTAATTGCTTACCACCGCTTAGAAGCGCTATTTTAGCTTTTTGATCAGGATAAATAAGCGGTATTTTACTCTCTTCAAAGTAACCCGTTACGTAAAATGAATCTGACTGCACGATAGCAAACACAGGTGTGCCTTGAGCTACATAGTTACCTTGGCGTAAATTCAGATTAATTATTTGCCCCGATGCAGGCGCAACAATTTTAGTTCTATCAACATTTAATTGCGCAATTGTTTGCTCTGTTTTAGCTAGGTTATAATTTGCCTCAGCAATTTTAGTATTGATACGTGTTGATTCTAGCGTTTCTTCACTTATTGCCTGTTGAGTGTTTAGCTCAACACGTCTTTCGTATTTATGTTTAGCAAGCTCCCATGTATATAGCGTATTTTCTGTATTGGCTTTACTTTTATCAAGCGCTGCTTGATAACGCTTTTGATCAACATTAAAAAGTACTTCGCCTTTTTGTACGTTTTGACCATCTTTAATGTTTAAAGCAGTCACCCAACCCGACACGTCTGGAGCAACTGTAACTATGTCTGCTCGAATGCGACCGTCGCGCGTCCAAGGAGTATGCATGTAGTCAGTCCATACCCAACGCCCAGCAAAAACCGCAGCTATAACAACCAAGATAGTAAAAGTAATACGCAGATATTTAATCATTCAATTTATCTTCCACTTAGTAAATAGACGGCCAGTGCCAAGTAACAAACAAATAGTGACACTTCAAACCAAGCCACTTTCCAAATACGGTCATGCCAATCTAGTCGATGCAAAGCAAAACGAGTCAGCGCTGTTAAAATAAACGCAATTGGGAAATAAACAATCAGCGGGCTAAATTCTAATCCCCCTAACACGACTGCTTGAAACATAATAAATATCCTAATGTTATTTAAAGCGGTGATAAAAGCTGTAAAACCTAAATAAATTTACATCGCCACTACTCTTACAATCTATTATTTTGGCATATAAATCAATTAGCTTAATTGTACGTAGGTGTGCTTAATACATAATTAATGCCATTACATTTAAGCAGCATTAACTATGTATAGTAGCTAAATCGCATATTAAAAAGCTAAAGATCCCAGTTACCAGCCAAATAAATAAAACCAGCGAGGTTTATTTATAAAAAAGTATTAGAGTATTTAACTCAACACTTAAAACGCCTATTTATAGCTGTTTACAGAAGGGTGAGATAATTATAAACATTGAATTTTGCACTAAAAATGGGTAAATTAACAAAAAAACAACATGGATATAATTTTAATGGAATCAATACACCCTACCCCATCTGAAACAACCCCACCAATAAATGAGCCTGCTGAACCAATTTTTAGCGGAAAAGTGCAGTTTAGTGGTAAAGGCGGTGAGTTTTTTGGAATTTGGATTGTAAATATATTACTTAGCGTTATTACGCTTGGCATATACTCAGCGTGGGCTAAAGTACGTACGCATCGCTATTTTTACGGCCACACCCGTATAGATGGTCATAGCTTTGACTACCTAGCAACGCCAATACAAATTTTAAAAGGTCGGATTTTAGCGGTTATTGTATTTTTTATTTATACATTTTCTATTAGCTTTATGCCTATTTTAGGCCTGTTTATTGCTCTTGGTTTTATCTTTTTAATGCCATGGATTATTAACCAAGGTTTACGTTTTAATCTGCGTATGACCCGCCATCGTAATGTTCGCTTTGCTTTTAAAGGCAGTTATGGCGAAGCCTTTGTTAACTTTATACTTTTACCTATTGCAAGCATATTTACGCTTTATTTATTAATGCCTTACGTTATAAAACGTATTGATAGCTATATCCATAGCAATATTAGTTACGGTGACAAACCGCTTACTGTAAATCTAAAAGGCGAAACCTATTACTTAACAGCGCTTATTTGCTTTGTAGTGAGCTCTATCACCATGGTGGTATTTATGGGGATTTTAGGATTATTTGGCCTCAACTTAGTAGATATTGAAAACCAACAAAATTTAGAAAACTCTGCAGCTATGGTTATGCTTCCTATCTTTATGATGATTGCCTATGTGCTAATGATTGCCATTGTTTCTGCTGTATGGCACGCCGCTATTAGAAATCACATTTTTGATAACAGCTATTTTGAAGGCGTTGCTACATTTAAATCTGAGCTAAAACCAATTCCTTTCGCTGTTTTACTACTCACTAATATGTTGGCTATTGTATTTTCTCTAGGTCTTGCATACCCATGGACAAAAGTACGTACATCAAAAATGCTCGCTGATGTAACTAACGTCACTATTTATCCTGGTGCATTAAACCTAATCGATACCGCGCAAGAGCAGCAATCATCATTTGCTGAGGAAGCTGCAAACGTATTTGATATTGACCTTTCTCTAACTTAAGAGCTCACTATGCATGTAAAGGGACATTTTTTCCCCATCGCATCGAGTAACTATCAAGTGTGTGTTGCAACTATTAGCGACACACACATTGAAGTTATTAACGATGAACACGTTATAGCTCGCCACGCAATCTCAAGTTTAAAATTAAGTTCGGGGATGGCAGGACTTGCCGACGAACTAAACTTTGAAGATGGCAGTCGTTTTATTCCTCAAGATGTAAGTTACAGATGGCCATTTAAAGAAAATAACCATCACATAATGGAGCGCCTTGAAAAAAGTAAATGGGCAATTTTAGCCGCAGTCATATTTACACCACTTTTTATGTGGTTAGTACTTTATAAAGCGGTACCGGCCATTGCTGTTTACAGTGTTGATACCCTGCCACGTAATGTTGTGGAACAAATGGGGGAGCAAAGCTTTACACTTATTAAAAAGATTGCGCTTGACCCAAGTGAGCTCCCCGCAGAGCAGCAAACTAAAGTACAAGCACATTTTACAAGTATGCTTAATGCGTTATCGCTTGATCAATCGGTTTATAGATTATCGTTTTATAAATCAGACAGCTTTGGTGCTAACGCGTTTGCACTACCCCATGGCCGTATCGTGGTCACAGATGATTTAGCAGATTTACTTGCCGATAAACCCAATGCACTAAAAGCGGTATTGCTACACGAAATGGGCCATGTAGTCCACCAGCATAGCGTACGTATTACAGCACAATCTGCCGCAAGTACGATTGTGCTAGCGGTTGTATTTGGTGATTTAGAAGGGGTTGCAGAGGTTGCATTAGGTACAGGTGCATCATTTGCTCAGCAAGGGTTTTCACGAGATATGGAACGCGAGGCAGATACCTTTGCACTCACTCAATTAGAGTCGCTTGGGTATTCGAGTAATGACTTTGCTGATGCAATAGAGGCCCTACAAGAAAGCCATACCAGCGAAAACGAGCACCTCGAAAAAGTAAATGACTTTTTAGAGTACTTATCTAGCCACCCAAGTGCACAAGAGCGTATTGACAATGCTAGGAAATAATCGCGGTTATATTCAACTTGCTCGCTACATAGTGAGTTTAAGTTGGATATATCATGGCTTTTTTCCAAAGCTTTATCATATTGCACCACTTGAAAAATTAATGACTGGCAGTGCTGGTTTTTCAGCAGAAGTGTCTGACTTAATTACACGTTCGGCGGGTGTTGGCGAAATTATATTTGGATTGTGTTTATTTGTGTTTTATAAAAATAAACACCTAGTAATTTTAAATATTTTAGCATTAATTGGCCTTTTACTCGCTGTAGTTGCAATGCAGCCACAATTACTTATTGAAGCATTTAACCCTGTTACTACTAACCTGCCTCTTATTGGGCTAAGCGTTATTTGGTTAAAGGAAATTAAGCTGCTGAATAATCGATACCTCTAACTAAAAAAGGGTATGCCTGCGCATACCCTTTTTTGTAGTACTTAACTTATATAATTAGTACTTGTTTTTATGCGTCCACAAATGCAGTAATTCGCTCGCAATGGTTGCTGCGGCAATTGCGGTAAGCTCACTTTGGTCGTACGAAGGTGATACTTCTACCACATCCATACCTACCATGTTTATGCCTTTTAGCGCACGCAGTACTTTAAGTACTTTATCTGACGTTAAACCACCGCACACAGGAGTGCCTGTACCAGGCGCAAACGCAGGGTCTAAACAATCTATATCAAACGTTAAGTAAACAGGTAGGTCACCTACTCGTTCAAGTATTTGCGCTGCAATATCATTTGCATGTAAATCGTTGGCTTGCATTGCATCAATCACAGCAAACTCATGTTTACTTTGATCAAAGTCGGTACGAATACCTATTTGTATACTGTGCTCAACATCAATCAGCCCTTCCATTGGTGCATGATAAAACATAGTGCCGTGATCAAATCGCGAGCCGTTGCTATAGGTATCGGTGTGCGCATCAAAATGTACTAATGCCATTTTGCCATGTATTTTTGCGTGAGCACGTAATAGCGGAAGCGTCACAAAGTGATCGCCCCCTAAACCTAATAGCGTTTTACCTTGGCGAAGTATTTGCTCAGCAGCCATTTCTAGTTGCGCAGTAAAATACTCAGGATCGCCAACAGGGTAAGTAAAGTCCCCTGCGTCTGCCACTTTTAAACGCTCAAACAACGGGAACGTCCACGGGTACTTAGTGTCTTCCCATGCTAAATGAACCGACGCACGACGAATCGCATCAGGACCTAAACGTGCACCAGGGCGACCCGATGTCGCTAAATCAAACGGTAAGCCTAAAACGACTACGTCTGCATCAATTGCATTAATATTTTGCACCATAGGACGACGCAAAAACGTCATCCCATTTGAGTACAATGAGTGATCTGCGTGACCAAACAAAGTCGACATTGCTTATAACTCTTCTAAATAAGTGTAGCCATCAAGGCCGCTTTGCAACTCGTCTAAAACGCTTTGCTGTTCGTGTTTTTCAATTTTAGTGCTTACTAACTGCTCGTATGATTGCTGAAAACTTTCAACATCTAAATGTACATAGCGCATCATATCGGCAACAGTGTCACCTTGGTTTATCTCGGTAATACTTGCAACGCCTTGCTCATCCATATTAACAATTGCGCTGTGCGTATCGCCAAACAAGTTATGCATGTCACCTAAAATTTCTTGATAAGCACCCACCAAGAAAAAGCCCATTAAATAAGGTTTATCGGCACTAAATTCTGGCACTGGTAATGTGCTTTCAATACCTTGTCCATCTACGTAATGCTCAAGTGCACCGTCTGAATCACAGGTTATATCAAGTAATACAGCACGTTTTTTTGGTGCTTCAGTTAAGCCACTTAATGGCAATACCGGAAACACTTGATCAATGCCCCATGCGTCTGGAAGCGATTGAAATAACGAAAAGTTTACAAAAAACTTATCGGCTAGACGTACGTTTAACTCGTCAATAATAGGACGATGAAAACGGTTTTTATTATCCATGTGCTTGTTAAGTTCATAACAAATACGGATATTAATTTGCTCAGCCCATGCACGTTGCGATAAGTCTAATAAACCGAGTGCAAACTGGTTATGTGCTTCAGCTAAGTCGCCTTGACTGTCGTGATAGATTTCAATTAATGCACGGTCATCCGTTAAATCAGTTAACTGCACAAACGATGCCCACATGTTTTTTAATAACAGGGGTGCATCTGCCGCTGGCGCTACTAACTCTTCTGGCGTGTAACTTTCAGTACCAATAACATTAGAAATAAGCACAGCATGATGCGCCGTAAGCGCACGACCCGACTCAGAAATAATAGTCGGCATTGGTTGCTCATATTGCTTACATGTATCACCAATGGTGTACACAATGTTATTTGCGTACTCAGCTAAGCTGTAATTCATAGAGTTATGCGACTGGCTACGTGTGCCGTCGTAATCAACAGCCAAACCGCCACCTACATCAAGGCAATCAATTTCTGCGCCTAACTTACGTAGCTCACAGTAAAAACGCGCCGCTTCGCTTACACCTAAACGTACGTCACGAATGTTCGCCATTTGTGAGCCTAAGTGAAAATGTACTAGCTGAAGTAAATCAAGTTGGTCTGCGTCTTTTAAACGATTAACTACATGCAAAACTTGCGATGCAGATAAACCAAATTTTGATTTTTCGCCGCCACTCGCTTGCCATTTACCTTTACCTTGCGACGCTAAACGTACACGAATACCAATGCGTGGTTTTACGTTAAGCTCTTTTGCTTGGCTAAGTACCATGTCTAGCTCAGAAAGCTTTTCAAGTACGATATACACTTTATGACCTAGCTTTTCGCCAATAAGTGCTAAACGTACGTATTCTTTATCTTTGTAGCCATTACATACAATAACAGCGCTGGTTTTTTCAGCCAGTGCTAATACCGTAAGTAGTTCAGGCTTGCTGCCTGCTTCTAAACCAAGTTGCTTTTTTTCTACTTGTGCTTGGCTTGCTACTATTTCTTCAACCACTTCACGTTGTTGGTTTACTTTTATTGGGTAAACTAATAAGTAGTCTTTAGGGTAACCATAGTTTTCAATCGCAGTATTAAATGCGCCGCATAAGCTGTGTACACGATGGTGTAAAATTTGCGGAAAACGAACTAAAGCAGGTAAGCTTAAACCTTTATCTTGTAGTTGCTTTGCGATATCTGTTAATGCAATAGTTTGCTCTGGTGCATGAGCCTTGGGCGCAACATACACATCACCTTGATCATTAATACCAAAAAAACCTTGGCTCCAATGACGAACATTGTAGCTCGTACGAGCTTGTTCTAGTGATGTTGTTTCTTTCATTTATCTTTCTCTTTTATTTAATTAATGCCGACTCGGCTAGTGCCGCGCATTAAAAGAAAAATAGAGATCTAAGTCCAACAAGTATTTTTACTCGTAACGAGTGATTTTTAATGTTAAAAAAACAACCAATCACGCATTGCCCTCCAGCGTATATAAAATAGGACTTTGATGATTGTTAAAGATAAGAAAAGTTGTAAAAAATGGCTGTTTTTAAATGACTCATTATAAATTTTATTAGCAAAAATGAATCACCCTATTCAATAAAACTAATCTGGAGTTACTTTGATAATAGAATCTGCTTTTGAAGAATTAGAACCGAGTGTTCTACACGCTTCATATTACTCATAGTTTAGCCAACGTGTTGTGTTTAAGTAATACCTATGCATTTTTAAAATTGAATATAATCTGCACTTCTAAAACGCTCAGCATAACATCCACCAGCTTCAATAGTTGCTTAGCGCATATGTAGCGTTAGGTATTGCCTGTCGTATTGAAGTTGTTATATTTTATTGGCAGTTTGAAAATAATCGAGATAGGACTTTAAATAGCACTAGGGCGTGTTTATCTTTGGAGGTAGAAATTGCAGCTGTGCATTTGGTTTTTAGCCAAGACAGGGCCTATATGTGTTTTCCCCTATAAATAGGCGCTTTTTATTTATTGAGTATGAGCCAGCTATGCACTTTTTGGTGCGAACATAATTATAGCCATACCTAGCAGTGCAACTAAACCACCAATAATATCCCACATAGTAAGCTTTACGCCATCAACAACCCATAACCATAATAGCGCAACACAAATATATACGCCGCCATAAGCTGCATACACGCGCCCTGCTGCTGTAGGATGTAAAGATAGCAACCATGCAAATAGTGCCAAACTTAAAGCCGCAGGAATTAAAAGTAAAATACTTTTATCTTGCTTAAGCCAAAGGTAAGGCAAATAACAACCCACTATTTCTGCTAAGGCTGTAATAGTAAAAAGTGCGATTGTTTTTAGTTCAAACATAATGCTCCACGCTAAGATAACAAGCATAACAATCTATATAAATTGTTATGCTTAGTATTCGTTATGAATCTGCGTTGTTATTCGCTAAGCGCCATAGTGGCAAGCTTCATTGTGCTTTCAAACGACTTAGTGCCCGCTATAAATAAGCCATTGTGACAGAACACAGCGTCATCAATACCGGTTTCATCTACAAACGCTTGATCAGATAAACCTGACCATGCTTTAGGAAGCGGTTTTCTATCTTCAAACGAGCCAGGCTCAACGGGTACTGTTTGTAATATCCATTGCCCAGAATGCGATGGGTAAACCATGTATAGCGCATCGCTTGATAAGATATGCACTGTTTTTTTCCACGGTGTGTATTTTTCAAGCACTATAACTCTGGCATCTTCTGCATTTTCAATTGCTTTAGCAACAATCGCCTTTGCATTTACACTACCGTGAGCTGAGGCGATAAAACGAATGAGCATGCGAGCTGCAAATTCAACAGCTTCATCAAAACAGGTATCAAAGTTACTCTCTTCTTCCCACGTAGGGTTAAACATTGAGATTGTTTGGCTCAAGCTTATTCCCTTTGATACACCTTCAACATGACCACAATCAATGGCATCAATGGTTGAAACTAAGCCCGAATCGACTCTGTCAGCCACGGCTTGGTTATCATCACACAGCGCTAAGCCGTATTTTTTCCACACTAAACCAAATGATGAAAAAGGAATGCCATTTTCTCGCTCGCCTGCACCACCGCGTTGATGATGATCAAAGCGATTAGTTTCAGGATCGTATTCGCCACCTACATCAATTACAAAGTCGGCACTCTCTATAAGCGCTTTATCGCGAGTACGTACCAGTTTAAACGTTGGCAAAACATGTTTAAGTACCGCAATACTAAAAACGTCATCTGCATGAAAATTACCATTGTGGGTTACTACTGTTATTTCGCTCATTTGTTTATTGCTACTTTTAGAAAAGATAAAAATTCTCGCTTTGTAAGTTAGTCACTAATTATCGAGGCAGATTTTATACGAAGACAGGTGTTAAAAACAGTGAAGTATTTTTTGCATCACTATAAAAGCTGCTTTTATAGTTAATAGCTTGAGTATGACTTTTATTACAAGGTAATAATGAGGCCAGATATTTACGACACATTAAGCTTTAACATGTCGTAGCGTTAATAAGCTTATTGGCTAAGCCCTAACTCCATAAATACACTTTGTGGATTATCTACATATGAGCCAAAACTGCTACAGCGTTTAAAGCCTAAGTTTTCATATAAATTGATTGATTTTATTTGTTTTGGACCTGTTTCTAAACGTATTAACGGGATTTGCTTTTCGCCAGCTTGATGTAATAAAATCTGCATAATACGTCTTGATAGCCCTTTACCACGATGACTTGGTTTTACATATAAACGTCTTATTTCGCCATAAGGCTGAGTATCAAATTTCTCTACAATCGCACCACAGGCAATAATACCTTCATCAGTTTTTAAACCAATAGCATACACATTAGGTAAGGTTAATTCGTTTAACTCCAGAGACTGCGCTGTAGCAACAGGGTATAAAGAATTTATAAGTCGGTCTATATCGTCAAATACATTTACTACATCGGGATCATTAGGGTTCAAATCGACTAACTGCATAAAGCTTCCATTCATTGTTATAAGTTTATTAAGCTTTAAATAATATATTCAAGCGAGCATAGCTTAGCATTGTTTAACCAAAAAATCTTTAGTCCTTATTTAGCATATAGTTTGGGGAATTTTAGCAGCTAGAAAAAGTAAAATGACCTTGCATATGGGAAGTTTTTGTTAGGTTATTACCAATTATTAAACATTGGCCTTTAAGTAATTAAGCTCTGAGAGCATTTCGTACCAATTTGCTTAATTAAGTGATCTATTTTGAGATAAGAAAATCGTGTCGATAACAAGGCAGAATTTTTTAACACAGTTACCGCCAGATTTAATCCCTCTAATTGATTAAGTATTATTGCGGATTGCTATTAGCACTATGCCATTTTAAATAACGTTCTTTATCCATCGGCTTTGCAACTAAGTAGCCTTGCATAGTGTCAATATTCATTTTTTTAAGTAAGTCATACTGCTCTGTTGTTTCTACGCCTTCTGCAACGACCACTAAGTTTAAGCTTTTTCCTAAACTGATAATTGTTTGCGCGATATTAAAGCCAATCTCATTATCTAAAATTTTATCAATAAAGCTTTTATCTATTTTTAATTCTTTAACAGGAAACGCACTTAAGTAAGCTAAGCAAGAGTATCCAGTTCCAAAATCGTCAATCGAAAATAAAAAGCCAGCCGCAATGAGCTCTTTCATTTGCCTAATTGTATAATCTATATCACTAGAGAGCATTGACTCGGTTATTTCTAACTTAATTTGTGATGCTCGAATATCAAATTCATTGATAGTGTTGAACAGCTCACCTTTTAAATTTGATGAATTAAACTGACTTTGACTAATATTAATTGAAACACTAAACGAGTCGTCAATGATAGCGCTTGCTTTAAGCTCATTAATTAAAATACATATATCATGCAAAACAATATTTTGTAGTTTTTGAATAAGTCCGTATTGCTCTGCAATAGGTATAAATTCGTTTGCTGTTATCAGCCCTCTTTGAGGATGGTTCCACCTAATAAGTGCTTCAGCACCAACAACATCACCCTGCGTATTAACTTGTGGCTGAAAGTAAGCACAAAACTCATTAGACGCAATTGCTCTCACTATGTCGGTTTCTAGCTCTGTTTGCTTTTCAAGTAGTGTTTGCAAGGCTGGGTCGTAAAAGCTGCTGCTATTACCCCCTTTATTTTTAGAACAATACATAGCAGTATCTGCAAATTTTAATATATTGTCAGCCTGTGCGTTTACGCTATCAATTAGGCAAATGCCGATGCTACAGCTTACTTGAAATGCAAGGTTGCCCACTTCAAACTTATCATGAAAAGCTCTTTGAATTTCTTTAGCAACGGCTTTACATTCTAGAATTGCCTGCTTTGTATTTTGCCCTATGTGTTTAAGTAAAATAATAAATTCATCACCACCCGCTCTGGCCAGTGTATCTGAACCTTTTATTATTGCGCTTAACCTTTTTGATAATTCCACAAGTACTTCATCACCCGCACTGTGCCCAAGTGAATCATTAATACGCTTAAAGTTATCTAGGTCTAAAAATAATAATGCCCCTATATTTTTGTTACGCTTAACACTCTCTACACATCGACTTAATTTGTCGCTAAGCATCCTTCTATTTGGAAGATTAGTTAATGGATCGTAAAAGGCGAGCTTATGAACTTCTTGCTCAGCCTTTTTCTTTATTGAAATATCTCTGGCCATCCACACTACATGTCTTTTTGTAGGACTACTGGGATTGTAATGATCTAGAGCGGCAGCTCGTCCCTCAAAAACTATGCCCCCTTTGGGAACATTTAATTCATATTCAAATATTTGCATCTCGTTAGTCGAGAGTGTTGTTTCGATGACATCCATTATCATCTTCGCATCTTTTTGAGGAAGTAGGTCTTTAACATTTTCGCCAATAAGATCCGTGGTCGAATCAAGCAGTAACTCATTAGAGGTACCATAAACATCGGTATATGTGCCATCCTCACTTAAAATGAGGATGAGATCGGGCATTACTTTGGTGAAGGCTTTAAATTTTTCATTACTGTGCTGTAAATTAAAGACAAGCTGTTTTGCCTTCTCAAATTCGTTACTTTTCTCAAGAGCAATACTTGAAAAGTGTACAAAAAAATCTATTAGTTCTAAATCTTGCTCTGATGGGGCTTTAGGGGTGCTGTGATAAATAGCAAAGGTGCCTAACAAATCAGCTTGAGTTGAAAAAATAGGTGTTGACCAACATGACTTAAGATCAAACTTTAGCGCTAAATCTTTAAAGTCCTCCCAAAGCGGTGAGGTTTCAATATTTTCTACAATCGTGCGCGATTTCGAAAATGCTGCAGTACCACATGAACCTACTTTTGGCCCTATGTGAACTCCATTAAGCAAACTACAGTACTCTGGGTGAATATTAGGGGCTGCGCAATGAAAAAGCTGCTGGCCTTTAACTGATAAAATGGAACACCGAGCAGATTCATCATTAATAATCTGCTCTATCGATAAACAAATTTCAGTAAGCACCTCATTTAAAGGTACCCCTAATGCAATTTTAGATAAAATGCCTTGCTGGTGAGATAATAACTTTTTTAACCTATCCGTACCCATTTTCACTTGCTCGCATTATTTATACATATTGATACAACAAAAAGCCTCAAACAGATGCTTTTTTTCTACGTAGTAAAGTTCAGTATAGTCATGATTAGTAAGTTCATTCTTTTATTAATAAAAAACTAACCGGGTCTACATTGATTAATCATAATTGCATATTACTAAACACCTGTAGTTATTATATAACCAAAACCGCAACATTAAAGCTAACACTTTGTTACTTAAAATTACTGTTCAAAATTATTAAGCTATTTATACTATAACTAATGGTAAATATTTTTTGAGGTTACAGTGCAGATCACACAAGGTATGGAATATTTTTTTTCGGGATTTAAATTAATTAGCCAAAAAGGGTTAAAGCGCTTTGTACTTATCCCGCTTTTAATTAATGTTCTGCTATTTGGTAGTTCGTTGTTTTTCTTATTTGGATGGCTAAGTGATAGCTTTAGCTACATCAGTAACATGCTACCAGAATGGTTAAGCTGGCTTGAATGGCTAATGTGGCCAATTGCTGTATTAGTCGTATTATTTAGCTACAGTATGCTATTTACTATAATCACTAATTTTATTGCAGCCCCATTCAATGCTTTATTAAGCGAAAAAGTTGAGCTTTATTTAACGGGTCAAAAAATTAACGATGATGGTTTTTCCGAATTAGTTAAAGATGTACCTAGAATGCTTGCCCGTGAGTGGACGAAGTTGTGCTATTACCTTCCTCGCGCTATTGGTTTTTTCATACTACTTTGGGTTTTACCTGTCATTGGCCAAATACTATGGGTTTTGTTTACTTGTTGGATGTACGCGGTGCAGTATGAAGACTATGCGTTTGATAACCATAAAATTGGCTTTAAGCAGATGAAAGACGATTTAAAATCTAAGCAAGGTTTATCATACGGGTTTGGTTTTGCTGTTATGTTATTAACGGCTATACCCTTTGTAAACTTAATAGTTATGCCTGTAGCTGTGTGTGGTGCAACACGTTTGTGGGTCGATAATTATCGACCAAAATACCGTAGTTAATTAAGAGGTTGCTGATTTTTCAATATTCAAAGGTCACGGCACCCGAGATAAAAAAGCACCTAAGGTGCTTTTTTAATCTATTTTTAAAGCAATAAACTCAAGCGATGCACGCCTTGGTAATGCGACACTTTGTTTATCTACTTCTTCAAATTTTTTAATCAAAATACTAAAGCGCTGATTGTTAAAATTAACGGCTGTAACTTCACCAATTTTTATACTGTAGTTTTGCTGCTGATCAAACAGCTTTAGTGTTCGCCCTTTTATACGCTCTACGAATAAGTAAGGTGTTTGGTCTGGCATCTTTAAACGGATAACATTGATTTTACTTAACTCATGTACCGCCACCCAATTTTGACTCTGCATTAACGTATTATAACTACTAATGCCTTCAGGCTGATAAACAACATCTTGGTTTATAACGCATGTCTTACAGCCCTTTACTGATTCAACTCGCCAGTCAATAGCTATATTTTTGTAATATAAATTGTCATTTTTTAGTAACCATTCACGTGCATTGTTAGTATCGCTACACGCTATTAGTAAGCTTAAAAAACTACTACAAACAATAAACTTAATACTTAACCCTAGTTTCATATTAATGCTCTTTAATTGCTTTTAACTCAGCAATAATTGCACTACTTGGCTGCGCTTCTTTTATATAACTGGGCAGCGTTTCAATATTAGTAGGTGAGCTTTGTAAATTATACACCTTACTATTATTAGTATTTGGCACGCCAAATCGATTACCTGCACTTTGCATATAAAACTGCAAATTAAGCATGCTCCACTCATTTACATCACTAAGTATTGATATTGTATTATCTTGGTTAGTATCAAAGCTGGTTAAGCTTTCGGTGTTAATTGCATTACAGTTAAAATCAACAGGTAGTGAGCCATTTCGATTTAGCCCCTGTGCTTCAAGTATTGTGCTCTCATTTAAATCTGCTGAACTACCACTTGAATAATCAATAATAAAATCATCTGTAGAGCCTAAATGACTATTAGTATTTGGTGTAATATCGCAGCTAGCATTGCCGGGATAAAAACGCTCATAATAACGATCGCCTTCGTTATTACCTATTGTTGATAAACCCGCTAATTGATATAAATAATTCATAGAGCTTAAATGATTAGGCTTAAAGTTAACCTCTTCATCGCCACCATGGTATAAGCCTAAGTTATGGCCTAGCTCATGAAAGATAGTTGATGCTTGATAATTATAAGTTACATTGGTTGCTATTTGCGTATCGAGCGTTAAGCCCCAGCCCCCCATAGTTACCATTAAATCATTACCGCTGATCTCAGCAATACCCGATCCACTAATACTGCCATCTTCATTTCCACTACTTGCCATTAATAAGTAATGAAAAATGGGTCTGCGGGTTATATCGGTATATTCCATTTTATAAGCAAACAAATTAGGGCTACTTAAATCGTACTCAAACGGAGTATAACTATTAAAAGGGACAACATTTCCGCCACCTAAATCAAAGTTTTGCGGCGCAATATCGCTATTTTGATCAAATAAGTCACCTACATCAAAATGAACGGTATAGCCTTTACTTGCAAATACACTAACAATTTTTTCAAGTGCAGTTCGATGAGGCGTTATTCCAACATCACTACTATCCATATAATCTATTTCAATAAATATATCTTTTTGTGAAGTACGCGCTCCCCATTCATATAAAGGCAGCCCACCAAATGTTGCCCCCTCTACCTCTGCGCAATCTGGAATACCGTCTTCATCATCATCTATTGAGCAAGATATATCGTTAGGCCCTGCCGGAGTATTGAATACTGAGTAGTTCCAGTCTGTATTTTGGTTGGTATCGGTTGCGCCGAGCGTACGCTTTAAGCTGGCGCCCTGCTCTGGCAGTATTTGTGCAGCATTTTCGCCTTGCCACTGCGAGGCTGTTACAGGCTCTTGGGTTGAATTTCCAAACTTAACAAAGTCGATAGTTTGTGTACCCGCACTATTAAGTAATTCTGCAAAACCATTTATGTACCAATAAGGCCTAATTTGATCATTCGCGCTACCAACAAGTACAAGCTTAGTGTTATTTAATGACGCACTTGCTAAAAAATCATCGCCAAAGCGGCTTTGTAAAATAATATAGGCGCCATTTAAAAGCTCTTTATTAGGCAGCGCAAATACTTGCTCATCACTCAACGTACTATCAGACATATTAATACTGCGAGCTTTAAGAGAGTAGTCTTGTAAATTTACTGTCGCACCGGTGCCGTTATAAAGTTCAATCCAAGGTAAGTCATTACTAAATTGCACAGATGAAAGCTCTGTTATTTTTATATCTTGGCTAGAAGTTGTAAACGAGGTGGCAGTTTGCGCCAAAATAGTTGTGCTATCAAAATTAGCTAAATCAGCTGTAACACGAACAATATATTGAGTGTCTTCATCAAAGCTTGCGCTTAAATTTACAGTATGAAAATAAGTACTTGTGTCGCTGGTAGTACCCGACAAACTTTCAATAGTTAAGGCCAAGCAAGTAGTAAAATTATCTGCTGATACTTGTACGCTTCCAGTACAAGTACCACTACTAGAGTTAACGGCTAAAGTACTCACGAGCATAATATCTGAAAATGTAATGCTAACAGGGCTATCTACAAATACTGGTTCATTACTATTTTGGGGCGTTACATTACTAATTGTAGCGGGCGTTGAATCAACAACGGTAACATTCAATACAAATTCAGTTGTGTCTTTTGTATCAGTCGCCGTTAACGTATAGCTTTGTGGAGTGATACTGTTTGCAGGAGGTGTGTAACTAAAACGTAAGGCTTGGTCATCAATAACACTGATTTGCGCTCCATTTAAATCATCACCAAAGTCAATCTGTACGCTATCGTTATCTGCGTCGCTAACCACTAAGCTAAATTCTGTGGCTTGGTTATATTGCACATTTATATTTACATCATCGGCAGTCGGTGGGTTATTTGGGGCTAATATTAAAACTATTTTCTGGGCGTTATTTGTAGCGTTATCGTCATCGGTAACAGTTACTACAAACGTTACATTGGTATTTTGCGCAACAGTGGGCGCATTAAAGCTAATACTTGTTTCTGTTTGGGTAAGTTCAACTACAGGGCCACTTGTTTGCTGCCAGGTTATGCTATTAATACTGCCATCGCTGTCCTGTGCATCTGCAACTAGGGTTACACTGTCATCTTTTTCAGCTTCATCTGGGCCTGTAACAATGACTGTTGGTGCGCTATTTACTTGATTAATTAAAACCGTTTTACTCGCTTGAGCGCTTTTACCGGCATTATCTGTTACGGTTACGCTAAAGCCTAGCGTTGTATTTTCAGATACATTAGGGGCAGTAAAACTAAGTACACCATCTGATTGGCTAAAATCAACATTATCTCCCGCAGACTGAATCCAACTAATAGTGCTTATGGTTCCATCGGTATCTTGAGCGTTAGCAACTAAGCTTACTTGTGTGTTAGCAAGTGCACTACTTGGGCCTGTAATATTAACTGTAGGTGCATTATTTTGAGAAGTGATAGTGCCTGAAAATACTTGTTGTGCAGTAGCACCTGAATTATCAGTAACAGTAACTGAAAAACTAAAGGTCGTGTCAGTGGTTACACTCGGTGCAGTAGCTGTAAGCGTATTGCCATTAACAATAAATGTAAATTCAGGACCACTAAGTTGTTGCCATTGATAATTGGCTATTTGCCCGTCACTATCACTTGCAAGCGCAGTAATAGTAAACGATTGGTTAGAGACAATAACGTTACTACTAACAGAGAGCGTAACACTGGGCGCAGCGTTACCAGAGGGCGTAGTTGAATCACTACCTTCTCCGCCGCCGCCACAACCTGTGATTAAAAGTGATAAAAAAAGTAAACTTAGCCATTTATTAATATTGTTTTTTACCACTTTTAGCCTCTACATATTAACTATACAAATTTTGTGGCACCTTAGTAACGTTTAAATGAACGGTTATTTCCTCACGATCATGATAGAGATGTTTAGCTTGTAACTCGTAATTAATGCTATGTTTCTCAAGCTCTTTTCTTATCATCGAAAGACATTCATAAACACTATCAAAGCGTTTTTTCATAGGTAGTTTTAAGTTAAATATAAACTCTTTTGCGTATGCATTTACTGCCCAGTCAATCATTAGCGTAGTCACTTTGGTTGGTTTTTCCACCATATCGCACACTAACCAAGTAATATTTCTTTTTTCTGGGCGATATTTAAAACCATCTGCTCTAAAATGTTTAACTTGACCCGTTTGCATTAAATCGTCATTCATTGGGCCGTTATCAATAGCACTTACAAACATACCTCGGCGTACAAGCTGATAAGTCCAACCACCCGGGCATGCACCTAAATCAACACTGCGCATACCTGCTGCCACGCGTGATTCACGTTGTTGCTCAGGAATAAATACATTAAACGCTTCGTCGAGTTTTAACGTTGAACGACTCGGTGCATCGCTTGGCATACGAAGGCGTAAAATACCCATGAAAAATGGAGAATTATTAAAGCTATACGAGTAACCAACATAAGCCGTATTGTTTGTTAAAAACATGACATGCATTACTGGGCGGTTTGCTTTTGGCTCACGCAGTACTGTATTTTGTTTTTCGAGGGCTTTTTTAAGCGGCGTTGATATTTTTTTACAGAACGTTAAAAGCTCTTTGCCTTCATTTGTATCTGGCGTTTCTACGCGCAGTTCTGAGCACAATGTAAAATCTTTAGCAGCTTCAACTACTGCACTTACACGGTCCTCTACTGGCATGTTTTCAAGTAATGTACCGGCAAACCATTGGCGTGCAAACACCATATTTTTAAAATCGACTTTTTTGATTATTTCGTCGCTGTGATGCGCTTCAAAACATTCGTAAACAACATAACCTGTATTTGGCTTTGCTTTTACATACCCTGCAAAACCCTGCTCTGCAGCATGAAACGTTATTTCAGCAGCGGCATCGCTTTCAAAACCACTACGACAATAAATCACAACACTAGACATATTAACCCTTAAACTCTTTAAAACTTAAATCGTGCGACTTGCACTAAAATAACAATCCAACCAATAATAAAGCACAATCCACCAAGCGGTGTTATCGGCCCTAGCCACTTCATATCTGTTAGAGCGAGTAAATATAAACTGCCACTAAAAAGTAGTGTGCCCGTTATAAAAAAGCCACCAGCCCAACTCAGGTTTATGCCCCATTTAATTAAAATAGCCACCGCAATAAGTGCAAGGCCATGCACCATTTGATACTCAGCAGCTGTTTTAAAAACCCCTAATGAATACTCCGATAAACGGCTTTTTAAACCATGGGCAGCAAATGCACCTAACATAACCGAGAGCATACAAAAAATACTGCCGGCCATTAAAAATAATTTAATCATCTAATCCCCTAATCGAGTCTTAACACATCTCTACTTGTTGCTTAATAAATTCAACGGCACTTAACGCTGCTGTTTCTCTATTTTGCAGTTCAGTTACGCCACTTTTTTTACGTGGTTTTAATGAATGATCGCCATCAGTCAGCCATGTGAGTAAAGGCTGTTTTGGCATTTCCATAGTAAGCAGTTCTTCACGTGTACCAAATGTATCTCGCTCGCCCTGTAATACTAAAAAAGGGCAAACAATATCAGCAAAATGATCGGTGCGTAACTTTTCTGGCTTACCCGGCGGATGAAATGGATAACCAAATACAATAACACCCGAAAGTCTTTGCTCTGTGCTGCACGCAAGCATTGATGCCATGCGTCCGCCCATCGATTTACCGCCTATAAATAACGGTAAATCTGGCTGCGCCTGACCAAGCACTTGCTCATAATAAATAAGTAGCTTTGGCGCTCGCTCAGGAGGCCTACGTTTATTAGTTTGTTTAGCAATTTGCATATATTCAAAATCAAATAAACCAACATCAACACCTTGCTCGCTTATTAATTTTGCCATATGTTGCATAAAGTCAGAATCGCTACCGGCACCTGCACCATGCGCAAATATAAACTGTGCAATTGCAGGTTGTGCGGTGCTTTTAAACCATTCAATCATTATTAATACTCATGTTCTTGCTCATGCTCTACTAAGCTCAGCATCCACTCTTTAAACGAAACTATTTTACCAAGCTCGGTTTGCGATTCGCGAAGCACTAAGTAATATGCATTTTTACTTTCTAGACTGTGATTAAACGGAATAACCAAACGCCCTGCATCTATGTCGGGTTTAGCTAATACACTATTACCGATTGCCACACCTTGCCCATGTACTGCAGCTTGTAACACCATTGATGAGTGACTAAATATAGGTCCTTGATTTACCTGAATGTTACGCACACCTGCAGTTTTCATCCACGTTTTCCAGTTTTTACGTGTGGTGTCATGCAATAAGGTGTGATGCGCTAAATCACTAGGTTGATCAAGCGGCTTTAATCCGCTTAATAACATAGGACTACAAAGTGGTACTAAATACTCGGTATGAAGTTTGTACGCTTGTACGCCATTCCAATGACCTCTTCCATAGTAAATAGCAATATCTACGTCATCAGTCAGTGAGTTTTCATCTTGATCTTGTGCTTTTATTCGCACGTCTATCTCTGGGTGTAACTCATTAAACAAACTCAAACGAGGCACTAACCACTGAATAGCAAAACTTGGTGTTAGACTAACTGTTAATGAGCCCTTAGCACCACGGGCTAATAGCTTTTCAGTTGCATCAATAAGCTGAGTAAAAATCTCTTTTATATCTAAAAAATAGCCTTGGCCTTCTTCAGTTAATAATAATGAGCGGTTTTTACGTAAAAACAACTTTAAACCTAAATGCTCTTCAAGTGTTTTTATTTGATGACTTACTGCCGCCTGCGTTACATAGAGCTCTTCTGCAGCCTTAGTAAAACTTAAATGACGCGCAGCCGCTTCAAAGGCTTTTAATGCGTTTAATGGAGGTACCCGTCTTGACATAATAACCAAGCTTAGAATTAGTTTTTCTTATGCGTGAGATTATATACATCATATAAGTTTGTGTATATTAAAGGCATAAAAAAAGCGACCTGAGTCGCTTTTTAATAAACATCATGCTTAATTATAAATCGCTTGCACTTGTATCAAGTGGGGCAAAGCTTTTAATTAAATCATCAACCGCTTTCATTTGCGTTAAGTATCCTTCTAACTTACTAAGCGCTAGCGCACATGGGCCATCACATTTAGCTTCGTTAGGGTTTGGATGCGCCTCAATAAATAAACCTGCAATACCTAGCGCCATACCACTTCGAGCAAGCTCTGCAGCTTGTGCACGACGACCATCAGCAGAGTCAGCTCGTCCACCAGGGCGTTGTAGCGCATGTGTTGCATCAAAAATAACAGGCGCCATTGCTTTCATGTCATCCATACCCAGCATATCAACCACTAGGTTGTTGTAACCAAAGCTAGAACCACGCTCACAAAGTGCGATGTTATTATTACCCGCTTCATTAAATTTAGTAATGATATGGCGCATTTCATGCGGCGCTAAAAACTGTGGTTTTTTCACGTTAATAATTGCACCTGTTTTAGCCATCGCCACAACTAAATCTGTTTGACGTGCTAAAAAGGCTGGTAACTGAATTACATCAACAACTTCAGCAACAGGTGCTGCTTGATGCGGTTCATGTACATCAGTAATAAGCGGTATGTTGAAGGTCTTTTTAATCTCTTCAAATATTTTTAAACCTTCTTCCATACCAGGACCACGGTACGAATTGATTGAAGAGCGGTTAGCCTTATCAAATGACGCTTTAAATACATAAGGAATATTGAGTTTCGTCGTTACTTCTACATAATGCTCTGCAACACGCATAGCTAAATCGCGAGATTCTAATACGTTAATACCACCAAACAATACAAACGGTTTGTTGTTTGCTAGTTCAATTTCATTGATTTTAATAATTTGGTCTTTCATTTAAATTCCTTAGGGTGCAACTGCTTGCATCATTAATCCACAAATATAAGCCATATAAGTACCCACACCATAGCCCAGTACAGCTAACAGGACACCAACAGGCGCAAGCGAAGGGTGAAATGCTGATGCTACAACAGGTGCAGACGCTGCGCCGCCCACATTAGCCTGCGAGCCCACAGCCATATAAAATAACGGTGCTTTAATTAGTTTAGCTACTACTAACATTATGCTTGCATGCACTAACATCCAAATTGCACCAACTAAAAATAACCCTGGGTTATTAAAAATAGCGGTTACATTCATATGCAAACCAATCGATGCAACTAAAATATACAAAAAGCTAGAGGCTACTTTTGAAGCGCCAAACGCTTCTATTTGTCTCACTTTAGTAAACGATAAGCCTATGCCAATCGTTGTTGATATAACGATTAGCCAAAAGAATTTACTGTTTAAGCTGTACTCTTTTGCCCACTCATAAGTAGTGCCAAAGTACGGACCTAAAAAGTCAGCACAAAAATGCGCTAAACCGGTTATACCAAATGCAATTGCAAGCAGCGTCATGTAATCGTTAAGAGTAGGAATACGTGCGTGTTCAGCATGATAGGCTTCAACACGTTTTTTTAAATCTTCAATTGCGCTTGTATCAGCACCCGTAGCTGCATCAATCTTTTTATGGTTTGCTGCCATTAACAATAAAACAGCCATCCAAATATTCGCGACTATTACATCTACTGTAATCATTACAGAAAATATATCACCACCCACTTCAAACATCTCTTTCATTGAGGCTTGGTTAGCACCACCGCCAATCCAGCTACCCGCAACGGTTGTCATACCGCGCCATACTGCATCGGGCCCATGACCACCAACAATACTTGGATCAAATGCACTCACGACTAAAATAGCTAATGGCCCACCAATAACAATGCCTAATGTACCCACTAAAAACATAATGAGCGCTTTAGGGCCTAAGTTAATAATAGCTTTTAAATCAATACTAATGGTAAGCAGTATTAAACAAGCAGGCAGTAAGTAGCGCGAAGCCACATAATAAACATTGGATTTATTACCATCTACAATACCAAAGGTATTTAATAACGAAGGTAAAAAGTAACACAGTAGTAAAGCAGGTACGTATTTATAAAATCGTTTTAAAGCTGGACGCTCACTGTTTGAGGTTTTAAAAATAAACCCCAAAATAATAGCAAGCAAACCAAGCACAACGGCATCATTTGTAATTAATGCGCTTTGAGTTTCAACCATAATTATTCCTATTCTTAATGGTGCGTTTTATTATTATCTTCTAGTTCTTCTATTTGGTGTTGAATAATCTCTATTGCAGGATCGTCCGGACACTCATCGACAAAAAACTGTAAATCATCACGTGCCATTTTAGGGCAACCGAGCTGATTTAATAAGTAACCTCTGTCGCGTCTCTCATACGGGTCGTCGCCTATTAGCTCCATTAGCATCTCTACACAGGTCAAAGCATGACCAAATTTGTTTTCGCTAATGAAAGACCATTTTTGCTGAGCTAAAAATAGCTTATATACTTCGTCATCAAAAATTAACTCTAAAGGCTCTTGTTCTTGCCCATCATCTTCATCTGCGTTTTCAGGGATGATATACCAGCTTTGTTGCCCGCTGCTTGGCTCAATTATGTAGCCCTCTTCATCACTTATCGCCACATGAACACCAACATCACCCAGCGTAAGACTAAGATTTGCATCAAAGTTAGCTTGTTGTAAAAAGTGACAAAGTATAATTGCAAGCGTTGTTGGTGAGCCACTACGCATAGAAAGCGTATAGCTTAATGTATTTAATTTGTATTCTGGCACTTTTAAGCCTGAGGCACTAAATAGCCAATCGCTGTAAAACATATCTAATAATTTTTCGAAGCGATCGTGCTCATCACTCACTTTTAAACACAGCGCTGAAATTTGCTGTTCAAAGTCAGTTAAAGTTTCATAACATGGTGTTAAATCTATCTGAGGGTCCCATTTTGACTCTGCTTTAATACAGCGGTAAATCGCTGGAGGTGTAAATTCATCGTAAGCATCATCAAGATAAGATTCATCGTGTTCGTCAAACCCGAGGGTAGTCATTAATACTGCAACATTTTAGAAAACGAAGGCGTAGTTTACCTAACTTTAAAGCTATATACCAATATAGAGATGTTTTTGAATACTTTCTGAGAGAGAGTCGTATTTGAGCTTTATAAAACAACTATAAAGCTCAAATAGTCAGGTATTACTTAAAGCAAAAAAGCTGATTTAGACGTCGCTAAATAACCTATCGCTAAAATAACAGCAGTGTTAACTAAAACGTAAGCAACTTTAGCCGTCATTTTAGTTTGTCTGGCGCTTTTAGCCCCAATACCAATATATATAACCACTAAAACTATTTTTTCTAATAGCCAATATTGTTCAAACGGGTTAATTTTAGCCATAAATATAAGCGTAAGTGCAGACACTAATAGCAAAGTATCTATACTATGACTACCAATCATTACCGCTTTATTTTTTGCTAATTTACCACTGCCCATTCGCGAAAATGCGCGAACATAAAATAAAATCACACTCAACATCGCAATTGCCATGTGTGAATGCTTTACTGCTAAATAATCCATATGCCCCTGTACTTCTGTTTTATAAAAATTTAATCAGGAAAACGGTTAAGAACCGCTTCTAACTCATCAAGCTTCTCGTTAAATACTTCAACCAATTTTGGTTCAAAGTGTGTGCCTTTTTGAGCGTTAATTTCATCAACTACGTTTTGCAGTGTCCAAGGTTCTTTATAGCATCGTTTATGGCGAAGTGCATCGTATACATCAGCAAGTGCAACTATACGACCAAATACATTAATTGCGTTTCCGCTTAAACCTTGTGGGTAACCAGAGCCATCCCATTTTTCATGATGCTCTTTTGCAATAATTGCGCCTGCACTAACAATCTCATGCGGCGAGTCTTTTAAAATAGTATAGCCTTTATCAGTATGGGTTTTCATCACTTCCCATTCTTGGGCGTCTAACTTTGCTGGTTTATTTAATACCGCATCAGGAATGCCCACTTTGCCTACATCATGAAGAGGCGACGCCAACCTTACTAAATCAGCATCATGCTTAGATAAGCCATACCCTTGTGCCAATATATGACAAATATGTGCTACACGCTTAACATGATTACCCGTTTCTGTTGAGCGTTGCTCTACCGCTTCACTTAACCTGTAAACAAGCTCTTGTTGCGTTGCTTCTATTTCAGACTGAAGTTGTACATTTTCAAACGCAAGTTGCACGTTTTGAGAGAAAATCTTAATTAAATGGCGCTGAGTATCCGTTAAATCCTTTGGAATACCTGATATAAATAGCATCGAATTATGATTGTACTCACTGCTACAATACGCAAATAAGTAGTTATCTTTATAAATAATGCTTTTTTCATTAAGCGCCTGATGACATGCACTTAATTGTTCAGCTTGTAATACCTCATCGAGCTCTTTACCTTCACTTTTTTCAAAGTCACCGGTACCCGAGCAAACAATTAATTTTTTATTATTTTGTGCTTCAGGATTTTGCGCAACTAAAGTAGTTGCATACATAGCTTGATCAGCAATACCGAGTAAAGAAGTTAACTGCTGCATAACGCCTTCAATAAAGTGCTCTATTGAATGCGCAGAAAAAATATCACGGGACGCTATAATTATTTTCTCAAGCCCTTCGCGTGACTGCTCAATCGAAATAATATCCCGATACGAACGCAGGCTCGACATAATAACAGTAAATAACTTTTGAGCCGTTAGCTCTGTTTTAGATTTGTAATCGTTAATATCATAATTAATAATTACTTGTCGTTCAGGTGCTTGACCAGGTTGACCCGTTCTTAAAATAATTCGAATATGATTATTTTTAGCTTCTTCACGAATAAACTTAGCAACTTGCAAACCGGCATCATCGGTCTCCATTACTACATCAAGTAGTACAATGGCTGCATCTGGATGCTCTTTCACAAGCTCTTTTGCTTCAGCACCTGAGTACGCACTAATAAATTCTAAGCGTTTATTTTGAAACTCAAAATCACTCAACGCTAGTTTTGTAACAGCATGAACTTCAGGTTCATCATCAACGATTAATACTTTCCAGGTACCGAGTTCAATCTCATTGATTGCTTCTTCTGGCTCATCTGAAAATAAAAAATCACCCATCATAGTCGAAATTCCTTCATGGCATTATTTAACGCACTAGCAGGCAATTATTATTCTTTAGGGCCACTGTGCAAACGTTACACGGTCATTATCACCAAAGTCTTTCACTGTTTTAATATTCACAAATGCCATTTTTTGGAAAAAATGACGAACAGCTTCACCTTGCTCAAAACCGTGTTCTATTAAAAGATAGCCACTAGATAACAAATAGTCACGTGATTGCGTAATTATTTGTTTAATATCAGACATTCCACAATCATCCGCCACTAATGCCGACAAAGGCTCAAAGCGCACATCGCCCTGATTTAAATGTATATCACTGCTTTCAATATAAGGTGGGTTAGTGACAATTAGGTTGAATTTCTCACCATGTAACTCGCTAAACCAGTTGCTTTGCTTAACGTGAACGTTATTAATAGCCAATCGCTGCTGGTTACGTGTAGCCAGTGCAACTGCATCACTTACTCTATCTACAGCTGTAATTTTCCAGTTAGGCATTTCACTACCAAGCGCCAGTGCGATTGCACCAGTACCGGTGCCTAAATCAAGCACCTTGGAATCTACAGGTACATCCATTTCAAGAGCTTGCTCTACCAACGTCTCGGTATCTGGTCGAGGTATTAAAGTTGTTGCGTTAACTTCAAGCGATAAGCTCCAAAATTCACGTTGCCCCGTAATATGTGCAACAGGTTCACCGTTTAAACGTCTTTGGCAAAATGTATTAAATTGCTGTTGTTGTTCGGCATTAAGCGCATGCTCTGGCCAAGTAAAAAGGTAACTGTGAGGTTTTTGAAGAATATGTAGAAGTAAAACTTGTGCGTCTAATTTAGCACTTTCGCTGCTAGGTGCTAATAAATTAGCGCCTGCAGCAATAGCTTGTTCAAGAGTTTGGCTCACGATTACTCGTCGCCCATAGCCGCTAATAAGTCAGCTTGATGTTCTTGCATTAATGGGTCAATAACGCAGCTTAAATCACCCGCTACCACTTCATTCAAACGATAAAGTGTTAAGTTAATACGGTGATCGGTAATACGACCTTGTGGGTAGTTATAAGTACGGATACGTTCAGAACGATCGCCACTACCTACTAAGTCACGACGTTCAGATGCTTCTGCCGCATGGCGCTTTTCATCCTCAGCCTGTTGCAAACGTGCTGCAAGTACCGACATCGCTTTAGCACGGTTTTTATGCTGTGAACGCTGATCCTGACACTCAACCACAACACCGGTAGGTATATGTGTAAGTCGAATAGCAGAATCTGTTTTATTAACGTGCTGACCACCTGCGCCTGATGCACGAAATGTATCAACTTTTAAATCTGCGGTATTAATTTGTATCGCTTCGGCCTCTGGTACTTCCGCCATTACCGCAACAGTACATGCAGAGGTATGAACTCGCCCTTGTGACTCAGTTTCTGGCACACGTTGTACGCGGTGTACACCTGATTCAAACTTTAATTGACCGTAAACGCCTTCGCCACTAATATTTGCAATAACTTCTTTGTAGCCACCGTGCTCACCTTCATTGGTGCTCACAACTTCTACTTTCCATTTTTTAGTTTCTGCATAGCGGCTGTACATACGGAATAAGTCGCCAGCAAAAATAGCCGCTTCATCACCGCCTGTTCCAGCGCGTACTTCAACAAACACGTTATTGTTATCTCGCGGATCTTTTGGCAACATTAATACTTGAATTTGATCTTCAATTACCAAAATTTGTGCTTTAGCTTCTTTATATTCTTCTTGCGCCATTTCACGCATTTCAGGGTCAGAATCTTTAAGCATTTCTTCTGCACTGGCTAAATCATCTTGCGTTTCTTTGTAAGTTAAAAACGTTTTTACAATCTCTTCAAGCTCAGAGTATTCTTTTGAAAGCCCACGAAAACGATTTTGATCACTAATGACCGACGGGTCGCTTAGCAGCGCTTGTACTTCTTCGTAACGCTCTACTAAGGTTTCTAATTTATTATAAACAGACTCTTTCATTTAACGGTTATTCCTGATCAATACCTAACATTTTTTTCAACTGGTTTAGCTGCGCCACTTCACCTTTTTTCGCTGCGTCTTGTATTGCACGGGTAGGCGCGTGCATTAAGCGATTGGTTAATTTATTGGCGAGCTCTAATATAATTTTTTCTGCATCTTTACCTGTATTTAGCTGACTAACAGCACGCTCTACAAGTTCTGACTTAATTGTTTGTACATCATTTCGATAATGGCGGATTAAATCTACCGAATCGAGTGAGCGCATCCACATTGCAAATTCTTTGGTGCGTTCAGTAATAATTATTTGCGCTTGCTGTGCAGCTTGCTCACGCGCTGCCATATTCTCGCTTACAATGGTTTGTAAGTCATCAACGGAATATAAATAGGCAGCATCTAGCTCACCTACTTGGCTTTCTATGTCGCGCGGAACCGCAATATCTATAAATAGCATAGGCTTGTGACGGCGCTGCTTAAGCGCTTGCTCAACCACCCCTTTACCAATAATAGGTAAAGTACTGGCGGTAGAACTAATGACTATATCGGCTTCATGTAAACGTTCTGGCAACTGTGCAAGTGCGATAACATCTGCCGACACTTCATCAGCAAGGCTGCGAGCACGTTCAATTGTTCTATTAGCTACCGTTATTTTTTTAGGCTCATTTTGATATAAATGTTTAGCAACCAGTTCAATGGTTTCACCAGCACCAATTAATAGCACATTGGTTTGATCAAGCTTGCCATAAATATGTTTTGCTAAGTTAACAGCCGCAAATGCAACCGACACGGCACTTGCGCCTATATTTGTTTCAGTGCGAACTTGTTTTGCTACCGAAAAGGTTTTTTGAAACAACCTATCAAAAGTAACCCCTATTGCATCGTGGGTTTTAGCACTAAAAAACGATTGCTTTATTTGCCCTAAAATTTGCGGCTCGCCTAACACAAGAGAATCCAACCCACACGCTACGCGCATTAAGTGGTTAATGGCGTCATTACCTTCATGGCAGTATATATTGCTGCTCAGTTCATGTTCATCCAAACCATGGAAACTGGCAAGCCACGTTAACAGTGTTTGGGAATTTTGCTGAGCGAGGCTACAATAGATCTCGGTTCGATTACAGGTAGACACAATAACCGCTTCATTAAAGTCGGCATGGCCACTTAATTGTTGCAACGCCTCTGAAATTTGCTCAGGCGAAAAAGCCACTTTTTCACGTAATTCTACGGATGCGGTTTTGTGATTTATACCTAGTGCTATTATGGTCATATTTGCCAAATATTGCTGAGCCCTACTTCAAAGGCGGTAATTTTACCAAAAATCAGCGGAATATGGAAAGTAAGGAACAACATTTGATTCGACAATATTTGATTTTATTCATGTTTTTTTTATTATTAGGTGGCTGTGCCCATCAAATTGATACAAAAACAACACTTTATGATGATTGGAAGCCACGTTTAGCTGCTCAAAAAACTTGGCAGGTCGAGGGTAAACTCGCGTTTATAAGCCCAGAAGAGCGTCAATCTGCAAACTTAAATTGGCAGCAAACAACAAATTCCAATAATTTAATACTGACTACTTTTATTGGTACTCGTATTTTGTCGCTTAAACAAACAGCAAATGGTGCTGAATTAGAGTTTGACGGCGATGAGTACTTTGATACTAATGCTGCAGAGCTTTTAAAGCGTTTAACGGGTTTTACACTCCCTGTTGATAACGCCGATAACTGGCTTAAGGGCACCATTGACGATCAAAGTTTAGTCGTTGATGAACTAGGCCGTGCTAAGCAAGTATTATGGTTTGATAATGCAGGCAAAAAATGGCAAATAGATTACGGCACTTACGTACAAAACGCAGGTTACTGGTTACCTACTAAACTGACGTTAAAGCACCAACAAATAAAAATAAAAATTCAACTCTACGATTGGCAGTTTAAATAAGTATGAATAACAAAACCTCTTTTTCACTTATTGCTCCGGCAAAACTCAATTTATTTTTACATATTAATGCTCGCCGAGAAGATGGCTATCATGAACTAGAAACCTTATTTACTTTTTTAAATTTTGGTGATGAGTTGCATTTTGAGCTAACAACAGACGGTGGTATTTCTGTCGGGGGTGATACTAAAGACATACCCCAAAATGATAATCTCATCTATAAAGCGGCTTTATTATTACAAACACACTGTAAAACCTCTTTAGGTGTAAAAATAAATTTAATTAAACGCTTACCGATGGGCGGAGGTGTTGGAGGTGGTTCATCCGACGCCGCAAGTACTTTATTAGCGCTAAATAAATTATGGAAATTAGAACTAAATTTAGAAATTCTAGCCCAATTAGGACTTAAATTAGGGGCTGATGTTCCGGTGTTCATACAAGGGCAAAGCGCCATAGCGCATGGTATTGGTGAGAAATTACACCAGGTAAAACTTGAACAAAAATGGTACTGCGTTGTACACCCAAACCAACATGTAAGTACTGCAAAAATATTTACACATCCAGATTTAAAACGCGACACACCAAAAATAATAGGCGATTGGAAACACCATACTTTAACCAACGATTGTGAGCCTTTAGTTAAAAAGCTTTGCCCCGAGGTTGAAAAAACCCTCCAGTGGTTGCTAAAATACGCACCGTCGAAGATGACCGGAACAGGTTCATGTTGTTTTGTCGAATTTGCTAGTCAAGTTCAAGCACAAGATGTACTTGAAAATCTCCCCCATACTTGGCAGGGTTTTGTGGCTTCAAGCGCAAATGTCTCACCTGCTCATACGGAGTTAACCGCCATATTCGATCAATGAAGTAACGTACAAGTAATCATAAGTTAACTCGCAGTGGTATTTATCATTGCCCGTTAGTCCAAATATTCAGTGCCTGAGGAACCCTACCGTGCCTGACATGAAGCTCTTCGCTGGTAACGCAACACCTGAGTTAGCTCAAAAAGTTGCAAAACGTTTATATATTGAATTAGGCGATGCTGTTGTTGGCCGTTTTAGCGACGGTGAGATCAGTGTTCAAATAAATGAAAATGTTCGTGGCTCGGACGTTTTTATCTTGCAATCAACCTGTGCCCCTACAAACGATAACCTAATGGAACTTATCGTTATGGTTGATGCTCTACGTCGTGCATCTGCAGGTCGTATTACTGCCGTCATTCCTTATTTTGGTTATGCGCGCCAAGACCGTCGTGTACGTTCTGCCCGTGTTCCAATTACCGCTAAAGTTGTTGCCGATTTCTTATCAAGCGTTGGTGTTGACCGTGTTCTTACGGTTGATTTACACGCTGAACAAATCCAAGGCTTCTTTGATGTACCAGTAGACAACGTATTTGGCAGCCCTGTATTACTTGAAGATATGAAAGAACGCGACTTTGAAGACGTCGTTGTTGTATCTCCAGATATTGGTGGTGTTGTACGCGCACGTGCAATTGCAAAACTACTAAACGATACCGATTTAGCAATCATTGATAAACGTCGCCCTCAAGCAAACGTTTCTCAAGTAATGCACATTATTGGTGACGTTGAAGGTCGTGATTGTATTATCGTAGATGATATGATTGATACCGGTGGTACGTTATGTAAAGCCGCAGAAGCACTTAAAGAACATGGCGCTAAACGCGTATTTGCATACGCAACGCACCCTATTCTTTCAGGTAAAGCAGCAGAAAACTTACGTGACTCGATGATTGACGAAGTAATTGTAACTGACTCAATTCCGCTATCTGACGAGCTTAAAGCCCTTGATAAAATTAAGGTACTTACGCTTGCTGACATGTTAGCAGAGACTATTCGTCGTATTAGTAACGAAGAATCTATCTCAGCGATGTTTGAACACTAAAATTAAACATTCCTGAGTATAAAAGCGCCTTTTGGCGCTTTTTTTGTAAGCGATGTTTATTTTGTCTGGGCGTGGTGGTATGATAGCGCGCCTTTTGGCTAGGGACCTTGGTCGCAAAGGCCCTACACATTTTAATAACTGGAGACATCATGTCTAACAAAACTTATACATATAACGCTGAACTTCGCGTAGAAACTGGTACTGGTGCGAGCCGCCGCCTACGTCGCGAAGACAAAGTTCCTGCAATCCTTTACGGAGCTGACAAAGAAGCTTTATCTCTTACTTTTGCTCATAAAGATATGATCAAAGCACAAGAAGACGAAGGTTTTTACACGCATATCCTTACGCTTAACGTAGATGGCGAAGCTGTTGAAGTAATCTTAAAAGATATCCAACGTCACCCATTCAAGCCTAAGCTTACTCACCTTGATTTCCAACGTGTAGATGCTACTCATAAATTTCAAACTAAAGTTCCTCTTCACTTCATCGGTGAAGATATTGTAACTAAAGCTGGCGCAACTGTTGTTCACCAGTTAACTGAAGTTGAAATTACGTGTCTTCCAAAAGCACTTCCAGAATTCATTGAAGTAGATGTTTCTAAGTTTGTTGTTGGCGATTCTGTTCATATTTCTGACCTTACTTTCCCTAAAGGCGTTAGCTCTGTAGATTTAGGTAAAGGCGAAGGCCATGATCAGTCTATCCTGACTATCAAAGCAAACAAAGCAGCTCCAGTTGAAGACGACGCTGCAGCAGCAGAATAATTTTTAAGGTCTCGCAACCTTGAATTCTATTCAAATGCTTGTGGGCCTGGCTAATCCAGGCCCCGAATACGCAAACACACGCCACAATGCAGGTGCTTGGTTCATCGAGCAAATCGCTGCACGCTACAACTGCACCCTAAAATACGATCCTAAATATCACGGCCTTACAGGCAAAGTGATCATTCAAGGCCAAGAATTCAAATTATTGATCCCCACTACTTACATGAATTTAAGTGGTAAAGCGGTCGGTAGTTTAGCTAATTTTTTCAAAATCCCTGTCGAGGACATTTTAGTTGCCCATGACGAATTGGATTTAGACCCAGGCGTTGCCAAGTTAAAAAAAGGCGGCGGGCATGGCGGTCATAATGGTTTAAAAGACATTATTGCAAAAATGGCAAATCAAAAAGACTTTATGCGCTTGCGCATTGGTGTAGGTCATCCGGGGCATCGTGAAATGGTTACTGGTTGGGTGCTTGGAAAAGCGGCCAAAGCAGACCAAGAAAAAATGGATGCTGCTGTTGATGAAGCAGTTCGTTGCATGGAAATACTTGCAAAAGATGGTGTGTTAAAAGCACAAAACAGACTACATTCGTTTAAACCCTAGTAACTTGGGTCCAAGTACACCGTTTAAACGAATTCTAAACAAGGTATCTTACTATGGGTTTTAAATGTGGCATCGTTGGCTTGCCTAACGTTGGTAAATCAACGCTTTTCAATGCACTAACTAAAGCGGGTATTGAAGCCGCTAACTTTCCTTTTTGTACCATTGAGCCTAATACAGGTGTGGTACCTGTGCCAGATCCTCGTCTAGACGAACTTGCTAAAATAGTTAATCCTCAACGAGTTCTTACCACCAGTATGGAATTTGTAGACATTGCTGGCTTAGTAAAAGGCGCATCTAAAGGTGAAGGCCTTGGTAACCAGTTTTTAGCTAACATTCGTGAAACCGATGCAATTGGCCACGTAGTTCGCTGTTTTGAAGATGAAAACATCATCCACGTAGCAGGCACTATTGACCCTGCTGACGATATTGACGTAATCAACACTGAGTTAGTACTTGCTGATATGGATAGCGCTGAAAAAGCCCTTTTCCGTAATTCAAAAAAAGCAAAAGGTGGCGATAAAGACGCTAAAGAGCAAAATGCTGTACTTGAAAAAGTAAAAGTGCATCTTGACGAAGGCTTAACTTTACGTGGTCTAGCACTAACTAAAGAAGAAAAAGCAGCAATCAGCTCTATTAACTTCTTAACGATTAAACCAACAATGTATATTGCAAACGTTGCTGAAGATGGTTTTGAAAATAACCCATACCTTGACCGCGTACGTGCTATTGCCGCAGCTGAAGATGCGATTGTTGTTCCTGTATGTGCCGCTATCGAGTCTGAGCTTTCAGAACTAGATGACGAAGACAAGCTAGAGTTTATGGCTGATCTTGGTCTAGAAGAGCCAGGTCTTAACCTTGTTATTCGTGGTGGTTATGAATTACTACAATTACAAACTTATTTCACAGCTGGCGTAAAAGAAGTACGCGCATGGACAATCCCTGTAGGTGCAACAGCACCACAAGCAGCGGGTAAAATCCATACCGACTTCGAGCGTGGCTTTATCCGTGCGCAAACTATTGCTTTTGACGACTTTGTTGCCTTTAAAGGTGAGAGTGGCGCAAAAGAAGCAGGTAAGATGCGTCAAGAAGGTAAAGAGTACATTGTTAAAGATGGCGATGTAATGAACTTCTTGTTCAACGTATAAGTACAAATTAAACCAATTTCACTTGGTAATAATTTTTAAAGGCTCGTTTTTACGAGCCTTTTTTGTATTTAAGCATTATAAAAATAATAATTAGCCTCAACTAGTCTATCTTTGTAATATCGCTTAATTAAAGAAGTACAGGGTTAATTAAGATTCCGCGCCTTAAAGGCAGCTAAAAAAACAGCATTTTTATTAAATTTTAGCCTGTTAGCTTAATTTTCCTGCAAACAAACACAGTTAAGTGTTTTTTTGCAAAAAAGGTGTTGACGAATTTGGGTCATATCAGCATAATACGCCCCGCACTCAGCGATGAAGTGCTAACAAAAAAAGATGGCTAAGTAGCTCAGCTGGTTAGAGCACATCACTCATAATGATGGGGTCACAGGTTCAAATCCCGTCTTAGCCACCATTATTTTTTTGTTGCTCAATGAAGAGTTTAAAATAACTACCTTGTGTGCGGGAGTGGCGGAATTGGTAGACGCGCTGGATTTAGGTTCCAGTATCTTAGGATGTGAGAGTTCAAGTCTCTCCTTCCGCACCATAATTCTTGATAAGAATTAAAACTATCAATTGTTATTGTTGGGATATCGCCAAGCGGTAAGGCACCAGGTTTTGATCCTGGCATTCCCAGGTTCAAATCCTGGTATCCCAGCCAACAATGGCTAAGTAGCTCAGCTGGTTAGAGCACATCACTCATAATGATGGGGTCACAGGTTCAAATCCCGTCTTAGCCACCATTTCTTCTTTTAGAAATGGCTCTGCAAGAGTTAAATTGCAGCTCAATGAAGAGTTTAAAATAACTACCTGTACTTTATTGTACAAACGATGCGGGAGTGGCGGAATTGGTAGACGCGCTGGATTTAGGTTCCAGTAACTTCGGTTGTGAGAGTTCAAGTCTCTCTTTCCGCACCATGTTCTTATAAGAACTAAAATTATAAAGAATTCTTTGTTGGGATATCGCCAAGCGGTAAGGCACCAGGTTTTGATCCTGGCATTCCCAGGTTCAAATCCTGGTATCCCAGCCAACTTCTTCTACCAAGGAAAGTTGGATAAAAGAATTGCTCTAGCTTAGAGTTTAAATTAGCAACTTAGTGATGCGGGAGTGGCGGAATTGGTAGACGCGCTGGATTTAGGTTCCAGTAACTTAGGTTGTGAGAGTTCAAGTCTCTCCTTCCGCACCATGTTCTTATTAAGAACTAAAACTAATTCAAATTTATAGTTGGGATATCGCCAAGCGGTAAGGCACCAGGTTTTGATCCTGGCATTCCCAGGTTCAAATCCTGGTATCCCAGCCAATTTGACTCCCCTGTCTAAAACTTCTCAATACTCATTAAATTCAACTTACTTTTTCTGCACTTAAATAAACATTTATAAATTCATCTATATTTATTGGTTTGCTATATAAATACCCTTGTAAATAATCACAGTTAAGACTCAACAACGCCTGTTCTACCTCTTTAGTTTCTATTCCTTCAGCAACTACATCGCAATTTAATCGACTCGCTAAAAACAATGTAGATTCTACAATGGCGTAATCAGGCGAGTTAGTAAGCATATCTTTGACAAACGACTGATCAATTTTTATTTGATTGATTGGCAGCTCTCTTAATAATGACAGTGACGAAAAGCCAGTACCAAAGTCATCAACACTAAATTTAAACCCGCGCATACTCAACTGTTGCATCATTTTTCTAGCAGCCGGTATATTTGTCATCATTGCACCTTCTGTAATTTCAAAAATTAACGAGTCGCTTAATGTAGGGTCGGTTGCGAGTAAACTAATTATAAAATCGTAAAACTCGCTGCTTTCAATATCTTTAGTCGATAAGTTGACATGTATAGTACCGGTGAAACCAAATAGCTTGAGCTTTCTAATATGATTAACGGCTTCTTGTACAACCCATTTCGATAAAGGAAAAATAAGCCCTGTACGCTCAGCTACGGTTATAAACTTTTCTGGACTAATAAAGCTACCATCATCTTGCGGCCATCGGATAAGCGCTTCTAGGCCATGTAATTGCAGATCTTTAGAGTCCATTATGGGTTGTAAATAAAGCTCAAACTCATCTTTATGTAATGCCACTTTAATTTTGGCTGATAAATCAAAAAAGTCCTCAGCTCGTTTACCTATTGCAGATGAGTAATTTACCAAAGGTTGAAATGTTTTTTTAGCTTCATGCAGTGCCAAGTCAGCTTTTTTTAATAGCTGATCGGGCAATCGGCTATCATCAGGAAAACGGCTTACGCCTATACTTAATTGTATTTTAACCATTTGCTCATTCGTACAAAACGGACTTTTGACGGCTGAGTTTATAATGTTTACACAATAATTCATGCTTTCATCTGTATCGGTATGCAATAAAAAAGCAAACTCATCGCCACCTATTCGATATAACTTAGCAATACCGCATAATTCTTTATTTAATTTATTGGCAAATGCAGCCAAAAGTTGGTCACCACACTGATGCCCAAACGCATCATTAATTTGTTTAAAGTTATTTAAGTCGATATAAAATAGTGAAAATGGGGAAGGATATTCAACTTGTTTACTTAAAGATTTAAAAAATTTATCGCGGTTAGGTAGAGTTGTTAAGTTATCGTGCTCAGTTTGATATTTTTGATACTGCGTTGCTTGCTCTATTTTAAGAATACTTTTTAAGCTCAGTTTAATAACTAAAAAAACAAACCCACCACCGCCAAGTAACAACATAGCCACCATATTCATAACGACGGGTGCAATGTCGTGGTTTGAAAAATAATAAAGTATCCACCAATACCCTATAATAAAAAAAATAATAGCGCATAGCAGTACACTCCATGCTCTTTGCGATGTTTTTTTGCAAACTTTAACGGTTGTTTTTAAGCTAGCAACAAGTAGTAGCGCACCTAAAATAATTATTACTGTAAAAAAATTATCCACACACAGGCTCTTTAAAGTTATTAAATTGCGATTTAGTGATGTAACACCAGTTAAATTAAAACCGTGTTCAATATAGCCGAGTCACTATTTGCTGACTTAAAAACAGACATAAAAAAAGGCTCATAAATGAGCCTTTCTAATATCTACTTTAAATTTAGCCTAAATCACCACTAATTGCGTATTTTAAAACCCAGTTTTTTATCGGCCCCGTATTATTAGCCATTTTTAAAAACTGGCTGCGTGCCCATTTAAGTGGCGTAATTTGATTAGAAAACCCAAAGTAACACGCGTCCATCATGCTCATCATTAATAAATTAGCCCTGCGGCGAGCTCGCTCGTATTCTTTAAGTTTTAGTGGGCAACCTATATCTCCTGCTTCGTTTAAAACCTCAGCAAGTGCCACTACGTCCTGAAAACCTAAATTAACGCCCTGCCCAGCAAGGGGATTAATTGTATGTGCAGCGTCGCCTACTAAAACCAAGCGCCCTTGCGAATAATTATTAGCATGTTGGCGAGTAAGCGGAAATACTGCATGGGTTTGTACTTCAAAGTCTCCAGCAAGTTCTGGGAATTTATTCAGAATGTGCGTTTTTAACTGAGTTGGGCTTAGCCCTTTAAATGCTTGCAATGTATTTGCATCGTCGTACCAAATTAAATTAGCGTACGGTGCCTGCATTGGTAAAAATGCTAACGGCCCACTTGGTGTAAACTGTTGCCATGTTTTAATTTGTTGCGGTGCATCGAGTTTAATTAACACCCCCATGCAATGCTGTTGGTACTGCCAACCCGTAATACCAATATTCGCCTTATCGCGCAGCTGCGATTGCCCACCATCGGCGGCAATTACTAAATCAGCCGTATAGGTTTGATCACCATACACAAGCGTAATTAAATCATCCGTTTGCTCTATTTTAGTTACCGGCAATGATTGCTCAATAACCTCAATCTTATAATGCCCAAATTGCTGCCACAAGCTTGCTTGAATTAAACTATTTTCAATCAAGTGGCCTAAATGTGTCGTGTTTATGTCGGCGCAATCAAATAATAAATTGTCACCACCGCGCTCAAAAGCCTCTAATTGTTGATATGGTGCAATGCGGTTTTGCCTTAATAGAGGCATTGCCCCTAATTCATCAAGTAAATTTTCTGAAAAACGATTAATAGCAGACACCCTAATATCCACCTTATCGCTACTAAGAATGTGCGATGGGTCTATTAGGTGTTTTTCAATTATGCGCACACCAAAGCCTTGCTGAGCCAGCTTTATCGCCATAGCTGCGCCAACCATGCCCCCGCCAACCACTATCACATTATTTTTGGTCATGTTTTTCATCATTTTATTATTACTTGAGTCTGTTTTGATTGTATCAAAATTAATTTGTTTTATACCAGAGGATATCCCTAACAGCACATTAAACTCGCCCCGTATTGATTTGAGATCACAAACATGAAAACTATACTTGGATCTGGGCGGGTATCCAGCTAAAATACGCCTCCTTTAAGTGAGCATGCTTGCTCCTTAATCCTGTTTCTAGCACATTTTTGTGCCACTATCGAATTGAACACGAGGCAATATTTCAATGAGCAAAAAGCTGCATATTAAAACCTGGGGTTGTCAGATGAACGAATACGACTCTCAGAAAATGGCTGAACTTTTAGATGCCACCAACGGCTACCAGCTAACTGATGATGCAACAGATGCCGACGTAATCTTACTTAACACCTGTTCAATTCGTGAAAAAGCACAAGAAAAAGTATTTCACCAGTTAGGTCGTTGGAAGTTGTTAAAAGACGATAAGCCAGACTTAATAATTGGTGTAGGTGGTTGTGTTGCCTCACAAGAAGGTGACTCTATTCGCCAACGCGCACCATTTGTAGATGTTATTTTTGGCCCGCAAACATTGCATCGTTTACCAGAAATGATTAAACAAGTGCAAGGCAACAAAGGCTCATCGGTTGTTGATATTTCATTCCCAGAGATTGAAAAGTTTGACCGCCTGCCAGAGCCAAAAGCGGATGGCCCATCTGCGTTTGTATCAATTATGGAAGGCTGTTCTAAATACTGTACTTTTTGTGTTGTACCGTATACTCGCGGCGAAGAAGTTAGCCGCCCAGTAGATGACGTACTACTTGAAATCGCACAGCTTGCTGAGCAAAACGTACGTGAAGTAAACCTACTAGGCCAAAACGTAAACGCATACCGCGGCGACACGCACGATGGCGAAATATGTTACTTCTCAGATTTAATTCGTCTTATTGCTGCTATTGATGGTATTGACCGTATTCGTTACACCACATCGCACCCGGTAGAATTTACGCCTGATATAATCGACGTTTACGCTGATGTACCAGAGCTTGTAGATCACTTACACCTACCAGTACAAAGTGGTTCAGACCGTATATTAAACCTAATGAAACGTGGCCATACGGCAATTGAATACAAATCGACAATTCGTAAGTTACGCAAAATTCGTCCTAACTTAAGCATGTCGTCAGATTTCATTATTGGTTTCCCAGGCGAAAGTAAAGAAGACTTTGAAGCGACCATGAAGCTTATTAGCGACATTGGTTTTGATATGAGCTTTAGCTTTATTTACAGTGCCCGCCCAGGTACGCCAGCGGCAGATTTGCCAGATGACGTAACAGAGCAAGAGAAAAAAGAACGCTTATACTTACTACAAAACCGTATTACACAAATGGCGCAGCAAATTAGCCGTCAAATGTTCGATACAGAGCAACGTATACTTGTTGAAGGTCCTTCTAAAAAGAACCCAATGGAATTACGTGGCCGTACCGAAAATAACCGTGTAGTAAATTTTGTTGGCCCGCACACAGTGATCGGACAGTTTGTTGACGTACGTATTACCGAAGCACTACCTAACTCTTTACGTGGTGACTTAATTCGTACAGAATCAGAAATGAACTTACGACGTGAAATCGCTCCTTCAGCTATTTTAACTAAAGCTGCAGCTGCAGAGCCAAAACCAGACACTGTTAACGAAATTGGCGTAGCTACTTTCGTTCCTTAGTCACACTATTAGCGCCAGTTAACGCTGGCGCAGTACTATAGGAAGCAATTTTGAGTAATCAGTTAAAAACATTAGAGATTTATTTAGAACCTGCCGATAACAAACGCCTTTCTTCTTTATGTGGCCCGTTTGACGAAAACATCAAACAAATTGAACGCCACCTGGCTGTTGAAATAATTCACCGTGACAACTTTTTTAAAGTAACCGGTAAACTACACAACTGCGCCGGCGCTGTAGAAATCTTAAAAAACCTTTATGTTGATACTCAGCCAGTTCGTGGTGTTTTAGGCGAAATAGAACCCGAAGCCGTTCATTTAGCTATTACCGAATCAAAAGCCCTAGAGCAAGACGCATCAAGCAGCGCTTACGGCAAAGAAATGGTGATTAAAACGCGCCGTGGTGTTATTAAACCACGTAACGATAACCAAGGTGTTTATGTGGCTAATATTTTAAACCACGACATTACCTTTGGTATTGGCCCTGCTGGTACTGGTAAAACCTACCTTGCAGTTGCTGCCGCCGTTGACGCCCTTGAGCGCCAAGAAATACGCCGCATATTATTAACGCGCCCTGCTGTAGAAGCCGGCGAAAAGCTTGGTTTTTTACCCGGCGATTTAAGTCAAAAAATAGACCCGTACCTGCGCCCTCTTTACGACGCTCTTTTTGAAATGCTAGGTTTTGAAAAAGTAGAAAAACTCATCGAAAAAAATATCATTGAAGTCGCTCCGCTTGCTTACATGCGCGGACGCACTTTAAACGATGCCTTTATTATTTTAGATGAAAGCCAAAATACCACCGCCGAGCAAATGAAAATGTTTTTAACCCGTATAGGGTTTAACTCAAAAGCGGTTATTACAGGCGATATAACACAGGTTGATTTACCTCGTGGCACACGTTCAGGCCTTCGCCATGCAATGGAAGTACTTGATGGCGTAAACGAAATTAGCTTTAACTACTTTAAAGCCCAAGACGTAGTACGACACCCTGTTGTAGCACGCATAGTTGAAGCCTACGAGCGAAACGACGAAAGCGAGCGACTAAAGCGCATTGAAAAGCAAAATGCAAAAGACGCACTCGCTGCTCTTCAACAGCCTACTACTAAAGAGTAATACTTTGACAACCGAACTTGATTTACAAATAGCCTGTGAGTTTGACAACCTCCCAAGCGAAGAGCAATTTGCACTGTGGGCTGACAAAGCCCTTAGCCAATACCGTGACGAGTCAGAACTCAGTATCGTTATTAGCGACGAAGCGCAATCGCAACAACTTAATAACGACTATCGCGGTAAAAATAAACCGACCAACGTACTGTCGTTCGAATTTGAAGCACCACCAGGAATAGATATTCCCTTGGTTGGTGATTTAATTATTTGCCCAGCCATTGTATTAGCTGAAGCAATTGAGCAAGAGAAGTCATTTCATGACCACTTTGCTCACATGGTTATTCACGGATGCTTGCATTTGCTTGGATTTGACCATATAAAGAGTGACGATGCTTTAGAGATGGAAAGCATCGAAAAGCAATTACTTGCAGAGCTAAACATAGCAGACCCATACCGGGACGATATTTAAATTAACGGAGCAATTAGACGTAATGAGCGACGGTAACTCGCAATCTAGCCAGGGTTCTTCTGGCAAAACGTGGTTGGGCAGAATAGCCCAAATGTTGCAAGGGGAACCCCAGAATAGAGAAGAGCTGGTCGAAGTTATTGCCGATGCGCAAGAACGAGACGTAATCGATCCTGAAACAAAAGAGATGATAGAAGGTGTGCTTGGCGTGTCTGAGCTTAAAGTGCGAGACATAATGGTTCCGCGCTCACAAATGATCACTCTTGAGATCGACAGCCCGCTTGAAGAGCTAATTCCAATGATGGTTGACTCAACTCACTCACGTTTTCCTGTGGTGATTGAAGACAAAGACCATGTAGAAGGTTTTTTACTCGCTAAAGATTTATTGCCACTGATCTTAAATAAAGACGAGCATTTACCATCAATACGCGATTATTTACGCCCAGCAATGGTAGTACCTGAGAGCAAACGTGTTGATACATTGCTAAACGAATTCCGTCAGCAACGCTACCATATGGCTGTTGTTATTGACGAATACGGCGGCGTATCGGGCTTGGTAACGATTGAAGATATTCTTGAAATAATTGTTGGCGAAATCGAAGATGAACACGACGAAGAAGAAGAACATCAAGATATTCGTCGACTTGCTAAACATGTTCACGTAGTGCAAGCACTCACACCTGTAGATGACTTTAACGAGCATTTTAAAACAGGCTACAGCACAGACGAAGCCGATACTATTGGCGGAACTGTACTGCACGCATTTGGCCATATGCCAAGCCGTGGTGAAACGATTGACATAGAAGGTTACCAATTTAAAGTAACCAACGCCGACAATCGTCGTATTTTGCAACTGCAAGTCACCGTTCCTAAGGCTGATGATAACGACAGTGAAGAAACTGCTAACTAGACTTACCCTATTAGCAAAAGATAAAAAAGCATGGCTCGCACTCGTTGCGGGCCTTGTTTTAACTTTTGGCTATGCCCCCTTTGAAATTTGGCCCATCGTATTTATTAGCCTTGGTACCATAATTTTTTGCGTTAATCCCAATAATACCGGTAAAGCACACGCAAAAACCGCTGCTAAATATGGCTTTATATTTGGCTTAGGCTGGTTTGGTGCAGGTATAAGCTGGGTACATGTTTCTATTGCCACCTTTGGCGGTATGCCGCTGATAGCATCGCTCTCGTTAATGGCATTTTTGTGCGCCTACTTAGCATTATTTCCCGCACTTGCCTTTTGGGCAACTACACGCTTTGCCAGTGGCCCTAAAAGCTTTGGCGCATTACTTATTGCCTGCTTTGCAATTAGTGAGTATTTACGTGGCACCGTACTTACCGGTTTCCCGTGGTTAAGTTTTGGCTACACACAAACCGACGGACCTTTAAGGTTGCTTGCCCCTTATATTGGCGAGTTTGGCTTAACACTTACCTGTGTCGCTATTGGCTTTGCACTGTATAGACTTACCCAAAAAGATTTTAAAACCCCGGCGGTTACTGCGACAGCTGTTGCGCTTATTTTTACAGGCGCAAGCACCACCGGCAGTATTCATTACACAGATAAAAACATGTCAGTATTGCTCGTACAAGGGAACATACAGCAACACCTGCGCTTTGAGCCAAGTGAGTTTTGGACCACAATGAGCAAATACCAAGACCTGACACGCCCACATTGGGATGCCGACTTAATAGTATGGCCAGAAGCCGCAGTGCCTGAAATAGAAATGCTTGCTGATTCCTACTTAGCCAATTTAGACAGTGCCGCCTCGTTTAATAAAACCGCCCTTGTTACCGGTATTGTTGACTACCAGCGAGACACCAAAAACATATTCAATACACTTATTGTGGTCGGTAATAAAGAACGCGGCGACGATCACGGGCATTATCATTACCTTGATAAAAACCGCTATCAAAAACACCAGCTATTACCTATTGGCGAGTTTGTACCGTTTCAAGACTTTTTGCGCCCTATTGCCCCATTATTCGATTTGCCTATGTCATCGTTTACCCGTGGCGACAAAGTGCAAAACAACTTGCGCGCCAACGGCTTTAATTTACTACCCGCTATTTGCTACGAAATTGTTTTTGCAGATTTAGTACGCGGTAATTACAAAAGCGATTCCGACCTACTCTTTACGGTAAGTAACGATGCCTGGTTTGGCGACTCTATTGGGCCTTTGCAACACATGCAAATAGCCCGTATGCGCGCGCTCGAACTACAACGCCCTCTAGTGCGAGTTACCAACAATGGTGTAAGTGCCGTATACGACCCTATAAGCCACACACAACAAACCATGCCTCAGTTTGAAGCTACTATATTGAAAGCCAACATTAAGCTTATAAAAGGCGACAGCGTGTACAGCCAATACGGCAACATATTTGTGTGGGGATTTGTGTTTTTGATGGGTGTTGTTGGATTTGGGGTTAGGTTGAGGGAGTAAGGACTGATAGCTTTCAGTAGGTAGCTATCAGTTTTTAAAACGAAATATACCTGACGCTAGTATTTCACCTTCATGAATATACAAAAGCTTATAACTTTAGTGTAGCTATAGCTTTATCTAATAGCCCTTGAAGTTCAGATTTCGATTGCTCATATTCATCAATATTAAGCTCACCCAATGTATTAAATTTATTCTGGATATATTTTTGGAAATATAAATTTTTGGTTAGCCTAATTTCGAGTAACTTTGATTCACGACTACTATAGTTATAATGCTTTAAGCTCTTTGCAATAAAGAAAAGTACATCATCTAATGATTCAATTAATACTTTTATTTGCTCATGAATATCTAGATAACTAGAGGTTAAATCAGCCCCTGCTTCCAATATTTTTATATGTTGAACCTTATATTCTCTCCAAATACTACCCAACTCTTCTATAAGCATTTGGTTTTCTATATCTATATCTTCTCGCTCAAACTCTTCAAGGTAATCAGAGTCAATACCGGTTTTGTTACATTTAAAACCACATGTTACCGTATGATAATTTGAAGCAATCATTACAAAATTACCACTCAAAAAACCCTTAAGTCTAGGTAAAGTATTTGTAATCATACCTATCCTTTCATTTAAACCTCTTAGCCTCAAGTATTCATGCCTAGTATAGAGAAGCGCAATTAGAGCTATAATCCCACCTAGAAAGCTACCAAAATTTGCAAATTTTTGCCCTAATCCCTGATCACCAAAAAATATTGTTATAGTCCCTGCCATCAAAAAGGTAATGGCTATTAGATAGATATAAATCTCCCAGTAAGGAGATTTCAAATCATCCATATATTTATCTAATTTCTTAAACATTAATGAACTCCCTTTGCTTTTTTTAATTACGTACCAAGGCTAACTCTACTTCGTATAGAAGATCCCTAAGCCCATAGTACCAACTAAGCGCTGCCACCGTGCCATGAGTTTCTTCTTCAAAGTAACGTTGATTTATATATAAACTGTTACTCGGGTGCGCTTTTAGTTTTTTAGCAAGCTCTAAGCCCCATTTATAATTAGCCTCTCCAATTTCACCAAAAGCTGCATTATTAGCAAAAGTAAAATATACATTGCCTTTAAGCTGCTTATTTATAAGCTGTTGCTCGTCAAAATAACGATTGAGATAATTATTATCCCAAAGGTAGGTTGCATCAATAATTAAGTAATCAGTAAATAAAGAGTGATTGGTAAGTAAAACATAGCTTGCGAACAAGCCACCGAAAGATTCCCCAATTAATACCCGCTTATTTGATGTACGGTAATTTTTATTAATGAAGGGAATAAGTTCTTTTTCAAAAAAAGCGGTGTAGTTTGCGGCATTGCCAATGTTTTCAAATTTTTCTAGTAGCTTGCCGTTAAAAGTCCAATCGACATTGGTAGGGGTAAAGTCGCGCTCTCTTATCGCATTTTTACTGTTTGGAACAGCGACAATAATTGCTTGTTGAATTTGTTTTTCTAGCCGCTCAGTACTGAGTGCTTCAACAAGCCCAGCTAAGGCTTTTAAATGGGTTGGGTCGCCATCAAGCAGGTAAATAACAGGATATACTCGTTCGAGGTTTTGCTTGTAGCTTGGCGGTAAATAAACACTATAACTGCGCTGCTCACCTAAAATAATAGACTTAAGCTGATGTTTTTTTGCTAACACAATATTTTCTGACGCATACGAAGCTGTAATAAAATACAGATAACTAAACGCCATTAATAAAGCTTTCATAACCATCCTTGTAATTAATAAGAGCAAACTTAACTTTTTACAGTCTCTTCTACCGTTTCCACATTTACAACTTGATTCAAGTTACCTTTAATAACCACCGTCGCTGATATTTTATCTTGAATGGCTTGCCTGTTTGGGTCCCAGTATATCTGTAAAAACCCTAACAAGCCTGTGGCAAAGCCTGCACCGTAGCCGCCGTAGCGACCAAAACAATCTAATAAACCTAATGGCTCACCGCTTAGGGCGACAACACGGATATTACAAACCTTTTTACCCGGCGTTTGGCCGCGCCAAAGTAACGAGAACAACGTAAAGTAAACAGCAGCCCAGCCAAAACCTAAGCCTAGGTCTTGAATAATGCCTTTGCTCCACTGCAAAATACTATTTGTGGTTGTTTGTGCAGGTTTTTCTTCTATTAACTGCGCAGGCTTTATTTCGTTATTTTCACTGAGCACTAGTAGCTGTAAAAGTACGGTAGCAAGTTGTGGGTTTTGTAGGTCGTCCATTTCTGCTAATTTAGGTACTTGCCCTATTAAATTATCAAGCGCGTTTTGTTGGCAAGGTTGCTCACAGCTTTCATCAGCTGTTTGCGCTAAATAAGTATTTACCTGTTGTTTTTCTGTGGCGGTAAGCTGAATTTCATCTTGTATTTTTACGCCCTGAACAGCTAAACCTTGATCAGCGTTTTCGTCTTCTAGGTAATCAATGCCAATTGAAAGCATAGTAAGTGCGCTTACAAATAAAATACTTGCTGCCGTTATTTTTAAGATTCTTCGCCACACATTCGACATTTTTGGAAGGTATTGCTGTGCCGTACCTTTATATAAGGCCATTGCAGCAACAAATGCTATTAAAGCCGCGCTGAGTTTGGCTGCTAAAAATATCAGTGCTACATCAATAATAATAGCTAGTGCACGCCGAATTGGTGTAGCTAAAGGCAAGCCCAGTAAAGCACTGTCAATTTTAAAGGCGTAGGGGGTAACAACTTCTCGGGTTTCAGAATTTGATAATTCTAATTGTTCTATCTCTTTGGCTTTCATTTATTTTCTTGTTATTAAAATAGGTAACCCGGTTAACTTACGCGTTTTTTATTTTTTGCTCAAGATTAACTCTGCTTTATTTTGAAGAAAACCGACCTCACAAATGCTAAAAGTTACAACCGTTTACAAATATAAAGTTAACATAATTTACAAAAGTAACTATTGAACATATATTGATGCTGAAACTGCTTTCACACTAAAAATTAAATATATGGAGTATATTTTGAAGTTATTAACTAACATGTTTTTCTTGTTTTCGGTCCTTATTTTGAGTGGCTGTGCCCACCAGATAAGTTTAAATCCAGACACTGAAAAACTTCAGGTTACAGAAAATAAATCAGCATCAGTTGTAGGTTATTATATTTCTGAAGATGATATAAAAACACAAGTAAAAACACCTGGCGGTGGTGGCGATAATGTTAGTTACAAACCTTATAAAGACACAGAAGCAGCGCTGTATACTGTGCTTTCTAATAAATTTGAAAACGTCTATAAGCTTGAATCATTAACTGATAGTACATTTTTAAAAGATAAAAAAATTGAGTATGTATTCATACCGACAATAACAACGCAATCTAGCTCAGATAGCTTATTCACATGGCCTCCTACTGAATTTACTTTCACACTAAACTGTAAAACTTTAAATAACAATGGCGATATAGCATGGAATAGTGAAGTTAAAGGTTTTGGCAAAGCTGAATTTGATGAGTTTAAAAATGATTTTTCTTTATCTGCAAAACGTGCAACAGAAGAAGCATTTAACAAACTAGTTGTAGAACTTGATCAATCAAATTTATAAATAAGGACAGAAATAAAATGAAGTATAAAAGTTCACTAGGTTTAATCGCGGCTTTATTTTTAAGTGCATGTACCATTCAAGTTCCACCTTATAGTGCAGATATCAGTAACGTTTCTAAACTAAAAGAAGAGTCTAATACACCAGTCTCAGTCGGAAAAATTGAATCTGAAAAAAAATTAAATAAGATATCACTTCGAGGCTCTCCTCTTGTTTCATCTGTAGGCAACAGCTATGGCGAATATATTGAGAGCGCATTAATACAAGAATTAAAACTGGCTAAACTTTGGTCTGGTGTTGCTAAAAAGCAAGTGACTGGCAAGGTTATTGACCAAGATATTGATGTAACAGGGTTCTCAGAGGGGAATTCATTTATAAAAGTAAATTTTGTTGTTTCAGAGGACGATGCAATTTTATTTGAAAAAGTAATTTCAGCTGAACATGATTTCGACTCTTCATTTATTGGCGCAATTGCAATCCCAAATGGTCAACGAAGCTATGTAGAGCTTGTTCAAAAATTACTTAAGAACTTGTATTCTGACGAGGAGTTTATTACTGCAATTAAGTAAGTACTCTCAGTGTAATTAAAACAAATAAGGAGCTGTATGCTACAGCTCCTTATTTATATATAAATTTAATTTGTAACTGGGTAATCGGTATAGCCTTGTTCTGCACCACCAAACAAAGTGTCGGGGTTGTGGCTGTTAAGTGGCTTGCCTTGCTTTAAGCGTGCTGGTAAGTCTGGGTTTGATACAAACGGGCGACCAAAACCAATCATGTCGGCCCAGCCTTCGCTAAGTGCTTTGTCTGCGCGCTCTTTGGTGTACTTGCCTGCGTAAATTAATACACCGCTGTAAGCTTTACGAATGGCGTGTTTAAACTCAACACTCATTAAAGGTGCATCATCCCAATCGGCTTCAGCTATATGCATGTAACCTACACCGGCTTTGTTTAATGCCTCAGAAACAGCTAAATAAGTTTCCTCAGGGTTTTCGTCTACTGTGCCATTAAGGGTTGTTAACGGGGCTAGTCTTACACCTACTTTGTTGCTACCAATTTCGTCGCTAACAGCATTTACGACTTCAATTAAAAAGCGTATACGGTTTTGCACGCTGCCACCATATTCATCGGTGCGAGCATTTGACTCTGAGTCTAAAAATTGGTTAATAAGGTAACCATTTGCAGCATGAAGCTCTATGCCATCAAATCCTGCATTAACTGCATTTTTAGCAGCTTGACGAAATTCGCCTATGACTTGCGTAATATCTTGTTTGCTCATTTCGCGTGGTAACTGAGTATCTACAAAACCCGGTGTGCCGTTTGTATCTACAAATACTTTTACGTCTTTTGCAGCAATGCCCGAGGCTGAAATAGGCTGCACGCCACCGGTGTTGTCACTGTGAGTTACGCGACCAACATGCCAAAGCTGAGCAAACATCACGCCACCAGCGCTATGTACTGCGTTGGTTACTTTACTCCAGCCTGCAACTTGCTCATTTGAATAAATACCCGGAGTCCAAGCGTAACCTTTACCAAGCTCACTAATTTGCGTGCCTTCGCTTACAATTAGCCCGGCACTTGCGCGCTGTGCGTAATATGTTGCCATTAAGTCGTTAGCTATATCGCCAGGCTGTGTTGAACGCGAGCGAGTCATTGGGGGCATAACAATACGGTTTTTTAATGTTTTACCTGCAAGTTCTATTGGTTCAAAAAGTAATGTCATAATGCCTCCTAAGTTTGATTGCGCTCATAATAACGTAACCAAGCACCTGCAAAAACAACAAAAGCTGCAAAATAGTTTTGTTGTATCTGCAATAAAGCCACAAAGTAAAACACATTAACTTTAGGTGAACTAAATGTATTTTATTGACTCATAACAGCACTATTATGTTGAGGATTTGATGTGAATAAAGGGAATGCGTGGCCGTGGGTTATCTCGTTATGTATACATGGCGTGTTGCTGTACTTATTACTTTCACATAAATTACTTTCGCAAAAAATAAAGGTTGAAGAACCTCAAACAAAAAAAGACACCGTAATAAACGCTTATGTAATGGTTAACTTATTAACCCAACCTAAGTTAAGCACCGTTAAAACCACCACTAACGCACCGATTGCTGAGCCTGCAAAGTTAGAGGTAAAAAAAGTACCTGAATCTATAAGCACTAATAAAACACCTACAACTCAAACACAAGTTACTAAAGCACCCAAACAACGTGACGAAAAACCAAAAACAACAACAGTAACAAAGTCCACTATTACAAATAAACCTCAACCCCCTGCCCACACCATTAATATCAACACGCAAACGTTTAAAAAACTTAACCCGTATGCGCCTATTTATGGCGCACCTATAAATAACTTAACGCATAAAAAAATGGTCACGTTTGGCGAAGCTGATAACTCAGATAGTACTGATGATGCAATAGCTGCCACCCCCACAATTAAATCACCGGTTAAATCACAAAAATCAGAAGTTATTAGCCAAAATACAATAGGCACACGACGATTAGAAAAATTTAACGGTAAATGCTATTTAATTGATACTTCAACCGTATTTGGTAGTAATGGCATGCCTCAAGGTAGCGCGCAGATCTGCCCTGGTGAGCAAACTGATGATGAAATATTATTTAATAAAATAATGGATAAGTGGGCTCGTAAAAATAATTAGTTTTAAATTAGTGAACAAATACATTATTAAAGCGTATTAGTTATAAGTACTCCACTTACTTAATACCAATTAGGAAACACGTATGACAACAAAGCAACTATCATCACTTTTTGTATTTAATTTATTAGTTGTAAGTGCACAAGCGAATGCAAATCAGCGCTGGTACGTTGTTAACGACTCAGTAATGGGCGGTGTATCTAATAACCAAGTAACACAAACTCAAGAAAATTTGCTTTTTACAGGCAATGTTTCGCTTGATAATAACGGCGGTTTTGCATCAATACGTACAGAGCTAAATACACAAAGCCAAAATACTAAAGCTATAGCACTGCGCGTTAAAGGCGATGGACAAACCTATCAGCTTAGGCTCAGAACTACCAATTACCTTGATGGCGCAGCGTACACCCACTCATTTAAAACAGTAAAAAATGAATGGGTAGATATAAACTTTGCTCCGAGTGATTTTACTTTAACGTATCGCGGCCGCGTGCTTGAGCAACAACCGATTATTGATTTTGATGATATAAAACAGCTAGGCTTTATGATTGCAGGCAAGCAAGAAGGTAAGTTTAAACTTGAAGTGGGTAAAATTGAGTTTAAAAGCTAACCCACCAGCATGTTGGTGGCGCTAAATAGTATAGTCGTCGCCCCGCCTCTTCATTTCACTAATAACCAGCTCAACCATTTGTTGTTTTATTGCTGCTTGCTCTGACTTTAACTCCCCTAATTGCAGCTCTAACATATCTATTTGCTCTTGCTGTTGCGTGTTTTTGTATTTTTTTGCACCTAGGTGGTCAGCATCTAAAGTTAAACTCGCATCACTTTTATTTAGCTCACTTGCAGAAGTGTTTATAGTTAAACTACGTTGTACGGGGCTTTGTTTAAGTTTATTAATTTGCTCTTGCAGCGCAATAACTCGCCCAGTGAAGTGCTTGTATACTTTTTCTAGGTTTTTATATTGATTGCCAAACGTAGCGTTATCTTCACTATATTCTTGCGCTTTGGTATCTAAAAACTTTGATAACACATATTTTGGCTCTTCCTCATTTTCCTCCTCGCTCTTTTCTTCACTCGCTTTTTCAACAGGTAGTTTATCTGATTGCGCTAAAGTTTGAGTATTTGAGCTGTATACTTGGTATGGAATGGGAGTCGGTGAAATCTTCATTATTTTATCCCTAAAATAGCTTTGTAACTATTATAGGTATCGACCTCGTATTAAAATCCTTGAGTAAATTTTAATGTTAGCTAAAAGCAAAAAGCCCCACTTTATTAAAGTAGGGCTTATACCAATTTATTAAACTAACTCGTTGCTTACTTAGTGCTTTGGTTATCTTGTGAGAGCGCAATAAGTGCAAGCGCCGCATTTAGGCGAGTATTTAAATTATTATAAATAGTCATTCCAAACACACCGATAATACACACTATTAAACCCATTTGTAGGTTAACGCTCATCTCTAGTAAAAAAACAGCTGCAACTAGTAAGCATAGCGCTAATGCATAAATAATAGATTGAAAGGTAAAGTTAATATCACCCTTGGCTATTTTAAGTAATTCGTCTTTATTCATAATTTACTTCCTTGTTATTTGATCACTAAGACTCAATTGCCAGTAACTCTACTTCAAATATAAGTACTGAGGCAGGAGGAATACTCCCTACACGTTTTTCGCCGTACGCTAATTGGTGCGGTACATATAGCGTGTATTTATCGCCGGGGCTCATAAGTTGTAAGCCCTCAGTCCAACCTTTAATAACTTGGTGCAAACCAAAGCTAATAGGTGTTTTACGCTCTACTGAACTGTCAAACACAGTGCCGTCGATTAGTGTGCCGTGGTAATGCACGTTAACCATACTTTTTGGGGTTGGTGTGTTTTCGTTTTCGCTTTTATGGATTACTTTATACTGCAAGCCAGAAGTCGTTTCTACTACACCTTCTACCTTTGCGTTAGCGGCTAAATAATCTGCACCTATTTGTGCATTTATGCCTGCTTGTTGTTTTGCTTTTTTACTATTTTGAAATATTAAAAAACAAAAAATGGCGATAACTACCGCCAAAATTATATTAATCATCATTAACCTTTTTCGTTATCTAGCTCTTCGTCTTTTTCGTCATCATCGCCGTTTACTATGTCGGCAATCTCTTTGAGGCGAGCAAGTGCAATACCGTTTACTGAGTTTTCTGGATACTGGTCATCAATAATATCGCCAGCTTCTATATCCATTAACAAGTTAAGCGCTTGGTCTACGGTTTCAACTGCGTAAATATTAAATTTACCCGCTTCAACCGCATTAAGTATTTCGTCATCAAGCACTAAGTTAACTTGGTTTGATTTAGGAATGATAACGCCTTGCGAACCTGTTAAACCACGCATTTTACACAGTTTAAAAAAGCCTTCTATTTTTTCGTTTACGCCACCAATGGCTTGTACATCGCCGTGTTGGTTAATAGAGCCTGTAAGCGCAATTGATTGGCTAATAGGTAGGCTTGTAATAGACGAAATAAGCGCACACAACTCTGCTAAAGATGCGCTATCGCCATCTATGTAACCATAGCTTTGCTCAATGGCAATATTAGCGCTAAGCGTTAAGCTAAAGTGCTGCGCATATTTATTACCTAAATAACCGGTAAGCAACATAACACCTTTTGAGTGAATTGCTTTACCAAGCTCAGCTTCGCGTTCAACATCTATTACGCCATCGGCGCCAGCATAAACCGTTGCCGTAATACGCGCAGGGGTACCAAATGAGGTATCGCCAATGTGTAATACGGTTAAGCCATTTACTTTACCAATGGCTTGGCCGTCGGTTGCAATAAGTGTGTGACCTTCTTTTATATCACTGAGCATATTTTCGCTAATTTGGCCGGTACGGTATTGCTTGCCTTCAATGGCTTCGTCAATATGGTGCGCGTCAATAACGGCTAATTTGTCTTGCTTAGCGTAGTAACTGGCTTCTGCAATAAGTTCAAGTACATCAGCAAAACGCGCTGATAATTTATTTTGATGCTCAGCTTGGCGGTAACTAAATTTAAGTAAACGCACCATAGCAGCCTGCGTTGCAGTGCACTTTAATGTTTGCTCGCAATACTCGGTTACTTTAGTAATAAACTGGTATTGCAATTTATCGCTACTTGGCAAGTAGTAATCAAAGTCGGCTAATACTCTAAATAGCTCTGCAAATTCTTCATCGTATTCACCTATGGTGTAGTACAACTCGCGCGAACCTAATAAAATAATTTTAACATCAAGCGGTATAAGCTGCGGGCGAAGTGTAAAGCTCGTCCCTACTGTGCTGTCTTGATACGGTAAGTCGTTTTTAATTTGATGTGTTTTTAACGCAAGTTTTAAACCATCCCACACTTGTGGGTTTGCCATGATTTTTTCAGCGTCCATAATTAAATAGCCGCCATTAGCACGATGCAATGCACCAGCCTGAATTGAGCGATAACAGGTAATTAAAGAGCCTTGAGATGTTGAGTACTCAATTTTGCCAAATATATTGCCAAACGTTGGATTAGGCTCATACACAACCGGTGCTGCGTCGTCCTCTTTAAACTCAACTAAAATGTTAGGTGCAAAAAAGTCGGTAAGCATGCCTTTGCGATCAAAGTCTTCTTTGCTTTCTTCACTTTCATCTTCGTCATCTAGCCATTCAAGTACCGCGTCTATAATTTCAACGCGTATATCTTTTAAATAGCGCAGTACACCAATATGCGTGGCATATTTATGTTCTAAGTCTTTTAAAAGTGGTTTAGTGGCTTGCTCTGCAGTCGACTTTTTAAGGTTGCGTTGTTTTTCTTTTGATTCGCGTTTCCAACGTGGCAGCTCTATTAACGCTTCTATTAATGCATCTTCTAGCTTTTCAATTTTTTCAAAAAACTCTTCACGTAACGTTTCTTCAAGTTCGCCAAATTCGCTGTCGCTTAATTGTTTACCATCTACAAGTGGTGCAAACCCTACTGAATTTTTTTCTTCAACTAATGCAACGCTTTGCTCAAACGCCGCAATTTCTACTGCGGTAATAGCACTGTCGTAGGCATCGTTAAATTCACGATCGATTGATTTTTTCTTACGCTGATACGCTGGGTTATCAAATGCCGCAGGAAAGGTGTCGAGTACTTCATCTAAAAATGAATCTATATCGTCACTAAGTTGCTTGCTTTGGCCTGGTTGCATAAACAGCGCAATAGGTTCTCTGTGGTCATCGTAATTGTTTACGTATAACCATTCGTTTGGCGTTGAGCGGTCTTTTGCGTGTTGTTTAAGTTTATCTTTAACAAGCGTAAAGCGCCCGTGAGCGGCCTCGCCCATTACATAAACGTTGTAACCCGGCAGTTCCATCCCTAATGAAAAATCTAAAGCACTTTGGGCGCGTTGTTGGCCTATAAACGTAAGTTGCTCTGGGTATGGATTGTTCATACACGTGTTTACGTGATTAGTAGAAATACTCGGTGCGAGCTTTGAAACAGATAGTGGCAGCAATTTTTTCGTCATTCTAACTTCTTTTTTTACCAGCATATTCGCTGGCCTTTGGGCGTATTAAGTGGCCCGCAGCCACTTAATACTTATATTTAAGGGTGCAGTGCCTTACGACTAAAATAGATTCCATCACATTCAATACACGGTGTAATTTGTGTAGCGTGATAAACATCGTAACTATGGGTGCAATTCTTACATACTAATGTGCCCATGGCTATCCATTCGCCTGCGTGATACACACCATTGTGCTTAAAATCTTGGCTAAGAGATTGCCACTCAAGTTGAGTTTTATCTTCTATGTGCGAAAGTTCAAACCAAAGAGACTCTTTAAGCTCTTGCCATGCAAGCGAATTATAGTGTGATTCGTTCTCTACTATATGTTCAATATCATTCTTTAAATAACTTTTGTAGAGCTCATATCTTTCTTGACTTAAATCTTTAAGCGCCTGCTCAGATTCAACAAACCCAGAAACCACATCTTTTAAACCATGCTCTTTCACATCTTTTATCCAATGGGTAAAACTGCTAAGCCATGTTTTGTAATCAGTCATTTTTTACTCCTTCAAAATTGCTGTTAAATCAGTCTGTAACTTATGTCTTTAGCTAACCACACTATAAAAAGGCAGGTTAACCTGCACTGAAAGTTACAATTTAATAAAAGCATGTTTTTGACGCTGTGAATAGTGTTTTATTTGGGGTATCCTAACGGCAATTTTTTATTAGTTTGCAAGAAGTCTGGAACCATAGATGCAAGAGCAATATAACCCGCAAGATATAGAGTCAAAAGTACAAAGCTACTGGGAAGAAAACCAGGTATTTAAAGTCACTGAAGATGAGAGCAAAGAAAAGTATTACTGCCTTTCTATGTTTCCTTATCCGAGTGGTCGACTGCATATGGGTCATGTGCGTAACTACACCATTGGTGATGTTGTTTCTCGTTTCCAGCGCCTGCAAGGCAAAAACGTAATGCAACCTATGGGTTGGGATGCGTTTGGTTTACCTGCAGAAAACGCTGCTATTAAAAACAAAACAGCACCAGCTAAGTGGACATACGAAAATATTGATTACATGCGTACTCAACTTAAGCAATTAGGTTTTGGTTATGACTGGGATCGCGAAATTGCGACATGTCATCCAGAATACTACAAGTGGGAGCAGTGGTTTTTCACTAAGCTTTACGAAAAAGGCCTAGTGTATAAAAAAATGTCGACAGTTAACTGGGATCCAGTGGATCAAACAGTACTCGCTAACGAGCAAGTTATTGACGGTCGCGGTTGGCGTTCAGGCGCTGTGGTTGAGCAAAAAGAAATTCCACAGTGGTTTATTAAAATTACCGACTACGCACAAGAGCTACTTGACGATTTAGACAAGTTAGAAGATTGGCCAGAGCAAGTTAAAACAATGCAGCGCAACTGGATTGGCCGCTCTGAAGGGTGTGATATTGAATTTAAACGCACCGATAACGACGAAACTTTCAGCGTATACACAACACGTCCAGATACCTTTATGGGTGTTACGTATGTTGCTGTTGCTGGTGGTCACCCTATCGCACAAGAAGCCGCTAAAAATAGCGACGCTATTGCAATGTTTGTTGAAGAATGCAAAAACACCAAAGTTGCCGAAGCAGACATGGCAACAATGGAGAAAAAAGGTATAGCAACAGGCTTTTACGCCACTCACCCATTAACGGGCGAGCAAGTACCAATTTGGGTTGCTAACTTTGTATTAATGCATTATGGCTCAGGCGCTGTAATGGCAGTACCTGCACACGATCAACGCGACTTTGAGTTTGCAACAGCGTACGGCCTAGATATAAAACAAGTCATTGCGCCTGCTGAAGGTTCAGATCTTGAAGTAAACCTAAAAGAATCAGCATTTACTGATAAAGGCGTACTTGTAAATTCGGGTGAATTTAACGGCCTTGATTTTGAAGCTGGTTTTAAAGCGATTGCCGATAAATTAGAAGCACTCGGTGTTGGTGAGCGTAAAGTAAACTTCCGCCTGCGTGACTGGGGTGTGAGCCGTCAGCGCTATTGGGGTTCTCCAATTCCAATGCTTAGCGATGAAGACGGTAAAGAACTTGCCGCAACAGAAGATATGCTACCAGTTCGCTTACCAGAAGATGTAGTGATGAACGGTGTAACTTCACCACTTAAAGCAGACCCAGAGTGGGCTAAAACAACAGTAAATGGCGCACCTGCGTTTCACGAAACTGATACGTTTGACACCTTTATGGAATCGTCTTGGTATTACGCACGCTACTGTAGCCCACGCTACGACGAAGGCATGCTAGATCCAGCGGCTGCTAACTACTGGTTACCAGTAAACCAATACATTGGTGGTATTGAGCATGCAATTTTACATTTATTGTACTCACGCTTTTTCCATAAATTATTACGTGACTTTGGTTTAGTTAATTCAGACGAGCCGTTTGACCGCTTACTTTGTCAAGGTATGGTACTTGCTGAAACATTTTATCGTAAAGATGAAAAAGGCGGCGACATTTGGATTTCGCCAACTGATGTAAACACCGAAACCGACGAAAAAGGCCGCGTTACTAAAGCATGGCATAAGGAAGACGGCGAGCCGGTATTCTCATCAGGTATGAGTAAAATGTCTAAGTCTAAAAACAACGGTATAGACCCACAACATGTAATTGCCCAGTACGGTGCAGATACAGTGCGTTTATTTATGATGTTTACAGCACCACCAGAGCAAACGCTTGAATGGTCAGACTCAGGCGTTGAAGGCGCGCATCGTTTCTTAAAACGTGTATGGAAATACGCGGTAGACGTTAAAACAGTAGGTTACCAAGCACTTGATAAATCAGCGCTAACTAACCCGCAAAAAGTACTACGTCGAGACTTACACAAAGCTATTGCTAAAGTGACTGATGATGTTGAACGTCGTCAAACCTTTAACACCGCTATTGCAGCCATTATGGAGCTTTCTAATAAGTTATTAAAAGCACCACTGAGCGACAAACAAGATGTAGCGATTGCTAACGAAGCACTTGAAGCATTAGTTATTATGCTTGCACCTATTACTCCGCATTTATCGCATGAGCTTTGGAAAGAGCTTGGTAAAAAAGGCGAGATTTTAGATGCTGCATGGCCAAAAGTTGACGAGTCTGCACTTGTTGAAGATGAAAAACTAATCATCGTACAAGTAAACGGCAAGCTTCGCGCTAAGTTAACAGTGGCAGCTGATGCAACTCAAGAGCAAGTAGAAGCCCTTGCGTTTGCAGAATCTAACGTAACTAAATTTACTGATGGCTCAACCATTCGTAAAATCATTTACGTACCAGGCAAGCTACTTAACGTGGTAGCTAACTAATATGGCTGCATTTAACGCCATTAAAAATGGACTAGCCTTAGTGCTAGTCTGTTTTTTGTTATCAAGCTGTGGCTTTCATTTAAAAAAAGCCTCTAGCCTGCCTGATAACTTAAAACAGCTAACACTTGTAGGCGATGACGAAAAATCGACTTTATTCACTGAGCTTAAAAAAGAGCTTAAAGCGAGTAACGTAGAGTTAGTATCGTCAGCTAAAGATAAAGCCCAATTGTATTTACGCAAAGAAAGCATTGAACGCCAAACACTTTCGCTGTTCCAAAACGGCCAAGTTGCTGAATATGAGCTCGCTTATGGCGTATCGTATGTAGTTAAACGCCCAGGTGAAAAAGCGATAGAAAAACGTTTTGAGCTTTATCGTAATTACCAAGATGATCCGGATCATGCATTAGCAAAAGCAAAAGAGCTTGAGCTACTTATTAGCGAAATTCGTGAGCAAGCCAGTCGTCGTATTGTTAGAGAGCTGTCGCAACTATAATGCGCTGCTACGCTAATCAACTACCGAGTGAATTAAATAAAGGGCTAAAGCCCTTTTATTTAGTATTTGGAGAAGAGCCTTTTCAAGAAGCGCAGTGCGTACAACAAATTCGCGACAGTGCTAAGCAACAAGGTTTTGATGAAGTAATTAAGTTTACTTTAATGCAAGGATTCGATTGGCAAGAAATTATAGCCCAGTACCAAAGTATGTCGCTGTTTAGCGCCCGCACTATTATTGAGCTTGATTTAAACCAACAAAAGCCAGGCGTTATTGGCAGCAACACCTTTAAAAAAGTAGTTGAGCTGGTTAATCCCGATACTATTTTAATTGTTAAAGGCGCTAAAGCCAGCCAAGAAGTACAACGTGGAGCATGGTTTAAAGCTCTTGATAAGCAAGGTGTATTTGTACCTTGCTACCCGCTTACGGGCTCTCATGTAAAACGATGGCTTGATGAGCAATGCCAACGTTTATCACTTAATATGCAAAGCGACGCCAAAGTAAGCTTAATAAATGCCACCGAAGGCAACTTGTTAGCCTGTTTTCAGGAACTTGAGAAGCTCTCGCTACTACACGGCAATGCATTAATTACTCAGCAATTAGTAATGCAAGGTCTGTTAAACCAAGCCAAGTTTGATATTTTTGATTTAAGCGATGCGCTATTAAATGGCCACGCCAAACAAGCTATAAAAGTATTAAACAAACTTGCCAGCGATAACACCGAAGTGGTAAGTATTTTGTGGGCTATAACCAAAGAGCTTAATACACTTATAAGTGTGCAACTTGGTTTACTGAATGGCGAACCTATCGCTAATTTATTTAAACAAAAAGCAATTTGGAAAAACCAACAAGGTCCAGTTCAAAATGCTATTAACCGTTTAAACATGCACACACTAGAACAAATAAATAGTGATGTTGCGTTGTTTGATGCCAGTTACAAGCAAGGTAATTTAATTGCACCTTACCAAGCGCTTGCTCATATTTGTATTAAATTTTGCCAGCCGCTCAACATTCCTATGCCGTACCACGCGGTTAATTAATAAATAGCTAATGGGTGTAAAATGATCGCAATTTTTGGTGGCACTTTCGACCCAGTCCATTTAGGCCATCTAAATATGGCGCAGCAATGCGTAAATGCGTTTAATTTAAATACGCTTTATTTTATGCCCTGTGCATTACCTGCACATAAAGCAGCTCCGGGTATTAGTGCAGAGCACCGAATTAATATGCTCAACGCAGCTATTGCTCCTTACCCTCATTTTGAACTCGATTTAAGAGAACTTAATCGAACCGGTCCATCGTATTCGTTGCTGAGCTTACAAGAACTTCGTAAAGAGCACCCCACTACACCTATTTTATTTTTAATTGGTATGGACTCATTTAACAACCTAGATAAGTGGTTTGAGTGGAAGGCAATAACGCAGCTTTGCCATATTGTGGTGTACCAGCGCCCTGCTCAACATTGCACTGTAACAGGTGAGCTCAAAAGCTATATGCAACGCGCAAATGCCGGCGAAGTAGCGGCACTTAAACACTCACTTGCAGGTAAACTTTATTTTTTACCGGGCGAAATGCTCGATGCGGCCTCAAGCACCATTCGCGAACAACTGAAAAAAAGTAATAAAAAGAATGAACTATTGCCCGATGCAGTGAGTCATTACATAGAAGTGCATCAGCTCTATCAAATTGATGCTTAAAAACTCCTAGCGTGTTAAAATGCGCGCCATTAAATTTTTAAATTGAGACAAAACCTTGGATTCAAAACAACTACTCGCCTTTGCTATGGACAAAATTGACGATATGAAAGCGCGTGACATCGTTCATATTGACGTTACTGGAACATCAGATATCACAGATTACATGGTAATTTGTTCTGGTACTTCTAAACGCCACGTACAGTCAATTGCCGATCACTTAGCAAAAGAAGCGCGTCATGCAGATTCAGAGCCATTAGGTTATGAAGGTGAAGGCGACGGCGAATGGGCACTGGTTGATTTAGGTGATGTGGTTGTACACGTGATGCAAAACGAAGCACGTAGCTATTACGATCTAGAAAAACTGTGGGGCTAAACGCTCACTCATTTTAGACAATGCTTGGAAGTAATACGTGAAAATACAAATGATTGCTGTTGGTACTAAAATGCCAGCATGGGTAGAAACGGGATTTGCAGAATATCAGCGACGTTTCCCTAAAGATATGGCCCTAGAGTTAATTGAAATTCAAGCCGGAAAACGTGGTAAAAATGCAGATATAAAACGTATTTTACACATTGAAGGTGAAAAAACATTAGCGGCTATTCCAAAAGGCAATCGTATTGTAACGTTAGAGGTAACAGGGAAAGCGCTGGATACTCACCAACTTGCTAAAAATATGGAAAAATGGCAACTCGATGGCCGCGATGTAAGTTTACTTATTGGCGGACCTGAAGGACTTGCTCCAGAGTGCATTGCAGCTTCTGAGCAAAAATGGTCGTTATCTAATTTAACATTGCCGCACCCTTTGGTGCGTATAATTGTTGCAGAGAGCCTTTACCGAGGCTGGAGCTTAAATAACAACCATCCTTATCATCGCGAGTAACCCCTTGCCATGCTAAAACATAGACCCACTATTCGTGACCACTCCGCAGAAGCAAACTTATTTGCTAGGCGAGCATTCGTGGGTTTTGTTTTTGTATTAGGATTAGTCGCTGTATTGCTTTCTAATCTTTATACTATTCAGGTAGAAGATCACCAAGACTACCAAACCCGCTCCAACGATAACCGCATTAAAGTTATTCCTATTGCACCCAACCGTGGTTTAATTTACGACCGTAACGGTGTGCTACTTGCTGAAAACAAACCTGTTTACAACCTTGAAGTCATCCCCGAAGAGGTAGATGACCTTGACGAATCGCTTGATCAAATAAGTAAAATAATTGCGATTACAGAGCAAGATAAACAAGACTTTTTAAAAGATATAAAACACACCCGTCGTTTTAAATCACAAGTATTAAAAGCCCGCTTAGACGAAACTGAAGTGGCGAAATTTTCGGTTAATCAACATAAATTCCCTGGTTTTAGTATTGAGGCACGTCTGGCTCGCTACTACCCATTTGGTGACACGCTAACGCATGCGCTTGGATATGTTGCCAAGCTTAATAGAAAAGAGCTAAACCAATTAGAACAAGAAGATCGTGCAACCAATTACCGTGCTACATATGATATTGGCAAGCTCGGATTAGAAAAATACTATGAAGAGACATTGCACGGTAAAGTGGGCTCACAACGGGTAGAAGTTAATAACCGTGGCCGTGTAATTCGCACTCTAAGCATGACCCAGCCACAACCTGGTAGCGATTTAGTGCTTACCTTAGACATTGGCTTGCAACAAATTGCACAGCATGGGCTTAAAGATATGCGTGGCGCTGTTGTAGTTATGGATGCAAAAGATGGTGGCGTGCTGGCACTTTATTCAAACCCAAGTTACGACCCAAATTTATTTGTACACGGCATTAGCAGCAAAAACTATAAAGCGTTACTTAACCAAGACCGTCCGTTAATAAACCGTACTACGCAAGGTCGTTATGCGCCTGCCTCTACGGTAAAGCCCTTAATGGCTGTATTAGCACTTGAAGAAAATATAGTAAATGAATCAACATCAATGTGGGATCCTGGTTTTTTTCAAATTCCAAATGTTGAACACAAATGGCGAGATTGGAAACGTTGGGGCCATGGTCATGTGGATGTATACAAGGCGATTGAAGAGTCGTGCGATACCTATTTTTACGATGCGGCTTATCGATTAGGCATTACTAAAATCAGTGATTTTATGGCCCGTTTTGGCTACGGCGATTTGTCAGGTATTGATATTCATGAAGAAACTACTGCTATTCTACCTTCAAAAGAATGGAAAGAAGGACGCTTTAAAGAGTCTTGGTGGCGTGGTGATACTATTTCGGTAGGTATTGGTCAAGGTTACTGGACTGCTACACCAATTCAAATTGCAAATGCGACTAACATATTAGTTAATCGTGGTATTAATCATCCACCTCATTTGGTGCAAGTAATAAAAAAAGATAGCGACATAACGCAAATTAACAACGAAGAAAAACCCCCTGTTATTTTAAAAGATCCACGCCATTGGCAGGTATCGTTAGATGCAATGCATAATACAGTTCAAAAAATATCAGGCACAGCGCACAAAGCATTTAAAGGCACTAACTACGACTCGGCTGGTAAAACGGGTACTGCACAGGTAGTTAGTATTGCCCAAGGTGAACGCTACGATGCAGAATCGCTTAAAGAGCGCCAGCGTGACAACACAATTTACGTAGGGTTTGCACCTTACAACGATCCTAAAATTGTGGTTTCTGTTGTATTAGAAAACAACCACGGCGGTATTCAAATTGCTCGCCAACTTATGGATTACTACTTTGCAGCTAATCCAGTTAATCTTGCAAGGAACGATACACCATGACCGCTTTGCACGATAAACGCTCTATTTGGATGCGTATGCATCTAGACCTACCACTGCTTATTGCATTACTCATAATGATGGCTGGTAGCATAATGGTTGTTTACAGCGCAAGCGGCCAAGACTCTTCAATGATGATTAGGCACATGACTCGTATGGGCGGTGCGGTTGTTGCTATGGTTGTTTTGGCCCAGTTTTCGCCTGCCACATTAAAGCGTTTAGTGATCCCACTTTATTGCGTTGGTTTATTAATGCTAGTGGGTGTACTTTTATTTGGCGTAAGCTCAAAAGGCGCACAGCGATGGCTCGATTTAGGGGTGACACGGTTTCAACCTGCAGAATTAATGAAGCTGGCAGTCCCTATGATGGTAGCTTGGTATATAGGGCGTAACCACTTACCTCCTCGGCCAATGCACTTAATTATTGGCTTTATGATTGTAATGCTCCCTACATTATTAATTAAAGAACAACCCGATTTAGGTACCGCTATACTTATTGCAAGTTCAGGTATATTTGTTTTGTTTTTGTCTGGATTAAGTTGGCGTTTAATCGGCTTTTTAAGCTCTATTGTAGCGCTTGCCGCATGGCCATTTTGGCACTACGGTATGCACGATTATCAAAAGCAGCGTGTACTCACCTTTTTAGACCCTGAGAGCGATCCGCTCGGTTCGGGTTATCATATTATTCAATCTAAAATTGCTATTGGCTCAGGCGGTATAGAAGGTAAAGGCTGGCTGCTTGGTACGCAATCGCAACTAGAATTTTTGCCAGAGCGCCACACCGACTTTATATTTTCGGTTTTAAGCGAAGAATTTGGTTTATTTGGCGTATGTGTTTTACTTAGTCTCTATTTATTTATTATTGGCCGTGGTTTATACATTGCTGTTAATGCACAAGATGCATTTGGTAAATTGCTCGCAGGCGCACTCACCCTCACCTTTTTTGTGTACGTATTTGTAAACATAGGCATGGTATCGGGTTTATTACCTGTTGTAGGCGTACCTTTACCACTGATTAGTTATGGTGGCACATCGATGGTAACGTTAATGGCAGGATTTGGCATTATTATGTCAATCGCGACAGATAAAAGGATGCTTTTAAAATAATGCGACACACTAATCAGCTTATATTTACCACGTTATTAATTTTGCTTTTAAATGCATGTAGTAGCGGCTCTAGTAGCCGCTATAGCATGCGCCATGATGCAGCACCACTTAGAGCCCCGACTACACTTGAGATGCAAGACGCTATAGTTACCGAAGTAACTAAAAGCGCCAGCGCTAGTCGCCCATATACAGTGCTTGGTAAAAGTTATTCACCCATGCTTGATGAAACAGGCTTTAGTGAAGAAGGCATTGCCTCTTGGTATGGTCGTAAGTTTCATGGTTATCACACCTCAAATGGTGAAACGTATGATATGTTTGCCATGACCGCAGCGCATAAAACGCTGCCGCTACCTAGCTTTGTTAAAGTAACCAATACAGCAAATGGTAAGTCGGTAATCGTACGCGTGAACGACCGGGGCCCGTTTCATGACGATAGAGTAATTGACCTTTCGTACGCAGCCGCTTACAAGCTTGGCTATTACACCCATGGTACAGCAAAGGTTAAGCTAGAAGCCGTTACGCTTGCGGGCGCAACTGCGCGTCAAACCTATATTCAGGTAGCTGCAGGTAGTACACTTGCTAATATTGAAGCGCTTGCCAGCACATTGCGAGAGCAATACAAATTACCAACAAATATCGTTCAAAAAGACGACATTTACAGACTGCATTTAGGGCCAATAAAAGACACACCTCATGCAGACGAAGTATTAAAAAAATTAAAACAAAATCAATTTCAAAACGCGTTCTTGCTTTACACTCAGTAAGACTAATACCCAAACTACCCCAGGATGCTCGCATCTTGGGCTGGTTTGGGTATAAAATGGCGTAACGCGAATCTTTAACTTTAACCATTAATGAGTATGATGAAATCTATTAAACATAAAATCCTCAAAGGTGTATGCGGCCTAGTTTGTACAGCCGCCGTATTTTCAGCCAGCGCCCAAATTATTCCGGCACCACCTCAAGTTAATGCGAAAGGTTATTTTTTAGTCGACTTTACAACAGGTAAAGTTATTGCTGAAGGTGAAGCCGATACACAGCTAGCACCTGCAAGTTTAACTAAAATGATGACCAGTTATGTAATTGGTACTGAAATTAAAGCAGGTAATATTGCCACTACCGATATGGTAACGGTAAGCGAAAAAGCATGGGCTAAAAACTTCCCAGAATCTTCAAAGATGTTTATTGAAGTAGGTAAGCAAATTAGTGTTGATCAGCTTAACCACGGTATTATTATCCAATCAGGTAATGATGCATGTGTTGCAATGGCTGAGCATATTGCTGGAAGCGAAAGCGCATTTGCTGATTTAATGAATGCCCACGCTGCTAAATTAGGTATGAGCAACAGCCACTTTATCAACAGCCACGGCCTTGATACTGACGAGCACTTCACAACGCCTCGCGATATGGCGACACTTGGTGCTGCACTTATTCGTGATGTGCCAGATGAATATGCACTTTATAAGCAAAAATCGTTTACTTATAACGGCATTAAGCAATATAACCGTAACTCATTATTGTGGGACGAAAGCTTAGATGTTGACGGTATTAAAACTGGTCATACATCAGAAGCTGGCTACAGCCTAGTTACCTCAGCAACTAAAAACGATATGCGTTTAATTGCTGTTGTTATGGGTACTACCAGCGAACGAGCTCGTAAAGTAGAAAGTAAAAAACTACTTAACTATGGTTTTCGTTTTTATGAAACAATTACTCCGTACAAAGCAGGCGATAGCTTTGCAGAACAACGCATTTGGATGGGTAACAAAGAAAATGTATCTTTAGGTATTTTAGAAGATACACCGATTACTATCCCACGTGGTCAGCATAAAAACCTTAAAGCTAACTTTGAGCTAGATAACACACTTGAAGCACCACTTGCTAAAGGTACTAAAGTAGGCACGTTATTCTTACAACTAGAGGGCGAAGATATTGCTCAATACCCACTAGTAACACTTGAAGAAGTGGAAGAAGGCAGCTTCTTTAGCAAAATTTATGATTACTTACGTTTACAGATCATGCAGTAATTTATAGCTCCCCTATTAACTAGGGTAACTAATTTAAACGTCTCCACTGTGAGGCGTTTTTTTTTGCTTGAAAAATGTTAGAATGCGCCCCATATAAGCAAGACTGCTAATTGCCTATCTGTATTAAGCTTCGAGCTTGCATAGAGTCCACACTTTTGTATGAGGAGTCACCGTCGTGGTTCAACCTGTTAAAGATACTAAATTTGATGAGTACCTAGAGTACCCTTGCCCATTTACATTCAGAATAATGGGTTTAGCTAATGTAAACTTAACTGATCAAATTTTAGCTAAGTTACAACCAATAGCACCTGGCGATTACGCCCCTAAAGTAAAACCAAGCAGCAAAGGTAATTACGAGTCAGTAAGCCTTGTAGCAACGGTTACTAGTGGCAAACACATTGAAGAAATTTACAACGTGATCAGCAATATTGATGACGTACGCCACATGCTTTAAGCCATAGTTGAGATTTGTTGTGAACGAAAACACTTTGATCGTACGCCAACTGGGTCGTCAGCGTTATATGCCAATTTGGCAAAAAATGCAGGACTTTACCGACACCCGTGATGAAAATACGCCAGATGAAATTTGGCTTGTAGAGCACGAGAGTGTATTCACCCAAGGTCAGGCTGGTAAGGACGAACACTTACTAGCTCCTGGCGACATTGAGGTGATTAAAGTTGACCGTGGCGGACAAGTAACTTATCACGGCCCTGGCCAGCAAATGATGTATGTATTATTTAATCTGCGTCGTTTAAAGATTGGTGTACGTGAACTGGTTACATGGCTTGAAGAGTGCATTATTGAATCACTCGCCGAGTATGGTATTGAAGCTTATGCTAAAGCTGATGCACCCGGTGTTTACGTTAACGACAGCAAAATTGCATCCCTTGGGTTAAGGGTTCGTCGTGGTTGCTCGTTTCATGGCTTAGCATTAAATGTTAACATGGACCTAAGTCCATTTTTACGCATTAACCCATGTGGTTATGCGGGCATGAATATGGTGCAAACTAAAGAATTAGATGGTCCTCAAAACCTAGAAAGTGCAGGTGAAGGATTGGTGAAACACATGATCAAGAAGCTTAATGCAACACAGGTTAAGCATACTGAAGGGTTTGAAAACGAATGAATAAACCAGTCAAAATGGAACCAGGTGTAAAACTACGCGACGCAGAAAAAATGGCGTTGATCCCAGTAAAAGTTTTACCTACAGAAAAAACTGAAATGTTGCGTAAGCCAGAATGGTTAAAAATTCGCTTACCTAAATCAACCGATCGCATTGACGGCATTAAAAAAGCGCTACGTAAGCATGGCTTACACTCGGTATGTGAAGAGGCTTCGTGCCCTAACCTATCTGAATGTTTTAACCACGGTACAGCTACCTTTATGATTTTAGGTGCTATTTGTACTCGTCGTTGCCCATTTTGTGATGTTGCCCATGGTCGCCCATTAAAACCTGATGCCACTGAACCTGAAAAGCTAGCACTTACTATTAAAGATATGAAGCTAAGCTACGTTGTAATCACTTCAGTTGATCGTGATGATTTACGTGATGGTGGTGCACAGCATTTTGCCGATTGTATTCGCGAGATTCGTAAACATAATCCAACTATCACTATCGAAATTTTAGTACCTGATTTTCGTGGTCGTATGGACCGCGCATTAGAGATATTAATCGAGACACCACCAGATGTGTTTAACCACAATCTTGAAACTGCGCCACGTTTATACAAACTAGCTCGCCCAGGTGCTGACTACAAATGGTCATTAGAATTACTTCGCCGCTTTAAAGAAGCTCACCCAGAAGTTAAAACTAAATCAGGCTTAATGGTAGGTTTAGGTGAAGAAATTAGCGAAATTGAAGAAGTGCTTCGCGATTTACGTGCACACAACGTTGACATGCTAACTGTAGGCCAATATCTACAACCATCTAAGCATCACTTACCGGTTAAACGCTACGTGCCACCAGTAGAGTTTGACGGCTTAAAAGCGTATGCAGACGAAATTGGCTTTACTCACGCGGCTTCAGGTCCGTTTGTACGCTCAAGCTATCATGCTGATCAACAAGCAGCGGGCAAAGAAGTAAAATAACTATTTTTATCAAAGAATAAAAAAAGCCGTTAATAATGCATAATTATTAACGGCTTTTTCATGCTAATTGATAAAATAGCTTACTGCGCTAACTTACCTCTTGTGATAGAAAAATCAGCAAACCTAACACGTTCTTCATCAACTCGAAGGCTGTCGGTTTCAACAATTGAGCGGTATATTCCCCACTTAGGACGAGCAAAATCATCATCATTAAAGCCGCGCCACATATCTATGTTTTGCTCGCTTATATTAAATATCTCTGCGTTGTCGCTTAAGCGCGTTAATGTCATATCAAGCTTACCACTTTCACTAAATGTAGCTTGTACAAATACCTCGACCCATTCATCTGTAATTAAAGACCAGTCGGTTTCAATTAAGTTTTTATCAAGACCCGTGCTGTTACCGTTTTCGTCAAAGCCTGCGCTATACCGCACTTGCAGTTGATTGCCTGTACTGTTTTTTTGTGCACCTGAGAGAGTGATAATAGGCTGATCGTCATTACCATTGGTGTTGTCGTTACTTTCGTTACGGGCTTTTATTTGAAAAAAATGGCTAAACTTACTCGTAAGCTCAAGCTCGCTACTTACTTTAAATTTCCAGCTGTATTGAAATGTCTCCCCCTCAAACGCCAGTGTTTCTTGCGGTGATTTATCGTAGGTTTTTATTTCGTTGCGTTGCCTGTCACTTGCACCTTTGTCTTTATCTTGGTCATCATCTCGGTGGGCTAAAAATACAAAATGGTTACCAATTATCGTATCGGTACCTTCGATAATATGGACAACACTTTCATGATTGCCAGCGTATAAGTCTGGAGATTCAATTGACCCTTCGCCGAATATATTTTCAATAAGTGTGTATGCGTCAAGTCCCGAAGCTACGCCATCTGATTGCAATAACACGTGCGAGATGTTCTCAAAGCCATCAGCTTGAGTTATTGGTGCACCAACAATTGTTATGATAATTTGTGCGCCAGTACCATCTAAAGAGTTTACTGTTATTGTGTCTTGCAGTGTTTCATCTTCCCTTAAAGATGTTATTGAAGCATTTAAATCATCAAGTGTGTATGACCAATATCCACCAGCATTTAAGCTAAAAAAACCATAGCTTGTAGCGCTATTTTCTTGTGCTATAAAAGCAGCCTCACCGGATTGTTGATCAGTAATGGTTAATGAGCCTGTTATTGCATCATTACTATCACTAATAACTTCGCCTCGGCTATTACCACCAATTATTGCTGGAGTTTTTAAAGTAATCGCTTCATTATTTTGCACCGTAGAATCAGAGCCAGAGCTGCCACAACCAACAACTAAACAAGATAGAAGTGCGGTTGTAATTACATTACGCAGTTTAAGATTATATTTAGGCATTGTTAGCTTTATAGTTAATAGTAAGTTAATAAAACATAAACTTACCAATTAACTATGCAAATAACCACAACTCAATTACCAATTAACATGACCAATTTAATGGCAATCCATTTAAAATTATAAAAGCTATGTTTTTTCAGTGTGATACAAACAATTATTCCTATAGAACGTTTATTTATATATGTTTTAAAATAAAATTAGGTTAAAGCTGAGTTACTTGAGATAATTAGTACTGACATAATTATTTAGGTTCATTATGAAACTATTAGTTCGTAACTTGTCTCGTGCTACCACTGAGCATGAGCTTCGTACTTTATTTGCAGAGCACGGTAAAGTGACTACCTGCAACTTGGTACTTGATAAAGAAACTGGCCAATCTAAAGGCTTTGCCTTTTTAGAAATGCCAAACGACATAGAAAGTAAAAGCGCCATTAAAGCACTTAACCAATCTACTGTTGATAAAAGTAAGATCCGCGTAAAGCTTGCAGACGCATAAAGCTAACTGCAACTTATACTAAAAAACCAGCTAATGCTGGTTTTTTGCTTTTAGTGCCAAGTATTGTATTTAAGCTTTATATTTAGCTAAAAAAACTAAGCGGTTATTAAGCCGCTTTTTTTATACTTATAGTGCCCAATATTATAAAAGAAGCAGACAGCACAAAAAATGTCTCCTGCTCAGCTAATATTGCAGCAGCAAAAAATGCAATGCCACTAGCTATAAATAAATACCCACTTTTTTTACATTGGCTCATTATGTGCTCCTTTAGGTTGTTCGTTATTTATACACCTTATAAAATCAATCTGCAATTGAATGAAAAGTTCTCTATAAAAATTCGACATCGCTGCGGTGCTTCCTTTATATTGAAAGCCTAATTAAATAACAATATGAAGACTATGGCATCTACTCTTTTAAAAAGCGCTAGCCTAAGCCTGCTAGTTGCACTCTTTGGCTGCTCAGAGCCTGCAAGCGAACAAACCCCATTAGAAAATACAGCCGGTGTAAGCCTTAGCAATATTAAACAGCATATTAAAACGCTAGCCTCTGATGACTTTCAAGGCCGAGGCCCGCTTACTCATGGTGAAGTGAAAACTGTAGGCTACTTAAGCGAGCAATATAAAGCGCTGGGTTTAACCGGCGCTTATAAAGGCAAATACTTACAGCCTGTAAAAATGGCAATGGTGACAGCTAATCAGGATATGCAGTTAAAGGTAGGTGATTTGAGCTTTGAATCAGGTAAAGACTTTACCGCACGTACCGAGCAACTTCAGCCATTAATTGATGTAAGAAGCTCTGACGTTGTATTTGCGGGCTACGGTATTAATGCGCCAGAATATAACTGGAATGACTATAAAAATATTGATGTAACAGGTAAAACAGTGGTTGTGCTAGTTAACGACCCAGGCTTTGCTACTCAAAACGATGCCCTTTTTACTGGTAATGCAATGACCTACTACGGTCGCTGGACTTATAAATATGAAGAAGCCGCCCGCCAAGGTGCAAAGGCTGTATTTATTGTTCATGAAACCGCACCTGCAGCATACCCTTGGGGCGTAGTTGAAAGTTCAAACACCGGCACCAAATACACGTTAATGGATAACAATTTAAACGCGTCTAAATTACCGGTTATGGGCTGGCTAACACTTGATGCGACTGAGAAAATGTTTAACGCCGCAAAGCTAAACTATCAAGATTTAAAACAAGCAGCATTAAATGATGACTTTAAAGCGACGCCACTTAACTTAAAAGCAAATCTTGCCTTTAAAAACGAAGTATCTCATGCAAAATCGCATAACGTAGTTGCACAAATTACAGGTAGCGAATCACCTGACGAATACGTTGTTATTAGCGCTCACTGGGACCACTTTGGTACTAAACAAACGGATACTGGCCCTAAGATTTATAACGGCGCAGTAGATAACGCTTCAGGCACTGCAGCCACGCTTGAAATAGCACGCATCATGAGCAAAATGAACAAGCAAAAACCATTTAAACGCTCAATTATTTTTGCTAACTTTACAGCAGAAGAAACGGGGTTAATTGGTTCTGAAGAATTTGCATCGGGTGCGGTTGTACCTACAAAAAAAATGGTCGGTCTATTAAATATTGATGGCATGAACGTGCTTGATGGCACTGACTACATTTTACAATACGGTAAAGATTTATCGACAATGGAAAACTATTTAGCAAAGGCTGCAAAATCACAAGGCCGTGTTGTTAAAATGGATCCTCGTCCGCAAAATGGCTTATTTTTTAGATCTGATCATTTCTCACTTTCTAAGCAAGGCGTGCCTAGTTTATTATTTATGAGCCTGGGCGATACCGATCCTGAGTACATTGCGCATAAGTACCATAAAGAAGCAGACGACTACTCTGCTGATTGGTCGTTAGGTGGTGTTAAGCAAGATATAGATCTTATTGTTGATATAGCCACTCAACTTGCAAACAATGGCGATTGGCCAAAGTGGACGAGCGAGTCTGACTTTAAAGCCAAACGCGCGCAAGATAAACAATAAATAACTATTAATAGTTATGTAATATAAAAATCCTCCTACTTGGAGGATTTTTGTTTTAAACGAGCCCGCATTAATAGCGTTTCGGCCTTTGCTCCTAAATAAACATAAATAGCTAGTGCAATTAAAAGCCCCACTACTGCAAGCATCATCGCTATTGCAGGCATTAAATACTCCGATTGCCCCAACGCCGCTTTAAACATAGTTAACAACGCCTCAATTGATATAGCAATTAACACGGTAGATATAAACCGTGTAATAGTGCGCCGCGTAGATGAGTGCCTAAAAATATCCTTATGCATAAGGATTTCTTCTTCGAGTATTGTTTTACCTAAATCGAATACTGCTAATGCTAGGGTGATGTAAATAATGATACTAAAGGGTTCAAGTGGGTCTGATGAGGTATCTACATGGGTTAATAGCGCGTATATATCATTAAAAACGATATTCAGTAAAAATAATACTAAGCAAAATAAGCACGCAACAATAATACCGTAACCCGCTTTAAAGTAAGGCGACATATTAGCGCGCGCAGTATCACCCATTACAAACTCAATAAGCTGCGTTAAGCTCACATCAACGACCAAGTAATGTTGATTATTAATTGGTTTTTTTAGTTCTTTAATCGCCGATATACATAAATGGTTAGTCGCTATAGAAATGTAGGGATCAGTAAAGCACACTCTATCACTTGTTTTAGCGTTCAAAAAATAGGGTCGCTCGCTTAAATCTTGTTGATTACCACTTTCACCTAGTTTTTTGCTATATGCCCGTTTAAAGCAGACATTATTACCCTGCTGCAAACCTTCTGCATTTAAACAATATTGTAATTCTAAAAATGGGTACTGCTTAATCAGGTAGCGGGTATCACGCTCTTTAGTTAACCCATCCTCAATACTCATCAAAATAGATTCAAGTAAGCTGTGTATTACATGCTCATATTCGTGGTAGCGCTCAACACTACTGATATAACTCATTCGCGCCATTTTAAATACTCATTGACCTAAGTTATAAATAGATTTGCAAGTTTAAAACCAACAATAAAATAACTTAATAATCAGCAACTTGATTATATTCAAACTCAACTTTTGCACTACTTTGGTGACTAAATAGTAATATATTAAATTAAATGCACAAAAAAGCAGCTAAGTATTAATTACTTAGCTGCTTTGTGAGTATGACTGGTAAGGCTTTACGACTAACTTAAATATAAAGCCTGTTACTGAACCTTCGAAAACTCTTCTTTAGATAACTCGCCATTTCCATCTGCATCTAATTGATCAAAAAGCTGTACTAGTTGCGAGTTAACTTGGGCTTCTGTTTTACTAATTACGCCGTCGCCATCTGTATCAAAAGAATCAAAATCTACCGCAGCAAACGCCGCTGAAGAAGAAGCTAGGGCTACAAGAGCTAGAGTTTTGTGTAATGTTTTCATAATCGTTTCCTTAGGCTTTGAGCCTGATTAGGGGTGACCTGATTAGAGGTAAGAAGTCCTTTTCAAAGATCCTTTAGGAGTAAAGTGTCTATAAATTAATATTCAAAAAAATCATTTTCTGTCGGACCACCGCTACTTTGAGCATTCAGCTCGTCAAATTGCTCTATCACTTGCGCCGATTCTTCAGTTTGGCTAATTGAAGCGTTGTCGTCTGCATCGAGTGTTTCAAAGTCTGTGTTTGCAAATACTACTGACGAAGAAACAATAGCCATAAGTACAAATGTTGATTGTAGCTTTTTCATAATTTAATCCTTCAAAAGTATGCGGTGTCCTAAATAAATTTGCTCTATAGTGCTCTCTAGCCACTTCCTGGTTATTCTTTTTAGTAGGCTCCCTTGCCTACTTAGGTTGTCTTTGGCAACTCAGAATTTCGATAACATTACAGAGCATTAACTGATTAAGGCTTTAATTTTAGGCCTTAGAAAACTCATCTTCAGATAGCTCACCATCTTGGTTTGTATCGAGTTCTTCAAATTTGCTTAAAAGCTCAGCATCTACTGAAGCTTCGGCTTGGCTGATTGCGCCATTACCATCTACGTCTAGCGTATCAAAATCTGTTGCTGCAAAAGCCGCTGATGAAGAAGCTAGCGCCATTAGTACTAGTGTTGATTGAAATGTTTTCATAATAGTATTCCTTCATTGGGTTGTTGCGATTAAGGCCTTTGGCTTTCATCACGTTTTGCTTAATACACTCTAGGTATTACAACTTCGGTGCCACTTTTTATTTATTATTTGAAAACAATGAGTTAAACGATATAAAACGAAAGAAGCTTAATTTGGGGAGGTGTTATTGTTGCTATTTAGCAACAGCCATTTACCTAAAAACAATAAACCGATATAAATCAATTAGTTAAGCTTGGTTAAAAAGACACACTTTTGTTAAAAAGCCAATAAGGGGGGCGTTTGGGTTAGTCTTCAAAATAAACTGAATATGAACATGGAAGTAACATAGGATTTATTCGAGGCTATTAAAAAATTAATTCATTTATAATTAGTCAGTTACATTATTTTTGAGATTTATTATAAAAATTTTGGAAGGATATTTTGAAATTAACTGTTTTGTTGCCAAATGGCGAATTACTCAGGAAGAATGTGATATATGAGCTAAGTTATAGCATTGAGTTCATAACTTAATGCGCCGTAAAATATAGGTTCGCTTGAGTTAAGCAAACCTACATCGTGTGCCAGCTATCTGCAAATGTGCCGCTATTGGAGTGAGGTAAATTATGTAGATTTAAACTACTTCCACCCTTGCAGCCACTTTTGGTTATCTTTTAAATCTCGCCAACTAATTGGATATTGATTTTTTGACATAACAGCCTCGGTAATACATTCAATTACGTTGCCATCTTCATCAAATTCCACCTCAACAATAATGAAGTGTTTTTCTTTATTTATAGAAGGTGTTGCGGTCCATTTACTATTCAATAATTTTTTAGGGTTTAATTTATTCATTTAATGTAACCACTCCTACTCATAACTTATATAAGGCAACTATACGACCCCAACACCTACTTAGTTCAGGTTACTGCGCAACTAGCTTGCCTTTGTACATTTGCATCTGGCAATGAAAGTCATACTCACCGGCTTCAAGCGCAGGTAGTTTAACTGTATTGCCATCACCCATTGCCAGCGTTTTACTTATATCAAGCTGTGGAAATACCACGGTTTCGGCGCACGGCGCGCTGTCTTTTCTATCAAAGGTAAGTACAACCTCTTTGTTGGCTGCCACTTTAATGTGTCCTGGCTTATAAACACCGTTATCAACGACTATCGTTACTTTGTTGTCATCACTTTGTGTTTGCTCTGGTTTGTATAGCCAAAACCAATAAATAATTGCGGCTATTAACAGTGCACCACCTATATTAATCATCAACATAATGTACTCCTTAGCTTAAATTACGATTTATTTGGTTTGAAAAAACGTAAGCGATTAGCGTTACTTACCACTGTAAGCGATGAAAGTGCCATAGCTGCACCTGCAACAACAGGGTTAAGTAGTATTCCAAAAAATGGATACAACACGCCGGCTGCAATCGGAATACCCGCCACGTTATAAATAAAGGCACCAAATAGGTTCTGTTTAATATTTGAAATAGTTGCACTACTCACTGCAATTGCATCAGCAAGGCCATGTAACGAACCACGCATTAAGGTAATGTCTGCACTTTCTATTGCAACATCGGTACCTGTGCCAATTGCAAACCCTACATCGGCTTGCGCAAGTGCGGGGGCATCGTTAATACCGTCACCTGTCATACCCACTATTTCACCGTTTGCTTGACGTTTTGTTACTTCGTTTACTTTATCATCGGGCATTACTTCTGCAATAAAGTCATCAATACCAACTTGCTTAGCAACGGCTTGTGCAGTGGCTTTGTTGTCACCTGTTAGCATAACTAGGTGGATACCTTTATCTTGCAGGCGTTTAATAGCTTCAACTGAATCCTCTTTAATAGGATCTGCTACCGCAATAATAGCTTGGAGCTTATTATTACTTGCAAAATACATGGGCGTTTTAGCATCACCGGCAAGTGTTTGAGCTTGCTCGGTTGCATCATCAACGGCTACATCGTATTTATCCATTAGCGCTTTATTACCAAACAACAATGTTTGCCCGTCAACACTGCCGGTTACACCTTTACCTGTAATTGCGTTAAAGTCGGCTACTTTACTTAAAGTTAACCCCTGCTTTTTAGCGTGTGCCGTAATTGCTTCTGCCAATGGATGCTCTGAGCTACTTTCAAGGCTTGCAACACGTTGCATTACTGTATTTTCATCACTGTTGTTAAACGTAACTACATCGGTAACTTGCGGTGTGCCTTGAGTAATAGTGCCTGTTTTATCTAAAATCATGGTGGTGATTTTAGATGTTGTTTGCAGCGACTCACCATTTCGAATTAATATTCCTGACTCTGCAGCTTTACCAATACCCACCATAACCGACATAGGGGTTGCGAGTCCTAGCGCACAAGGACAAGCAATAATAAGTACGGTGGTTATTGCAACAACGGCATAAGCAATTGATGGCTCAGGTCCAAAGTTTAACCATGCAAGACCCGCAAGTACTGCAATAATCATGACTGTTGGTACAAATATTCCTGATATAACATCAGCTAAGCGCCCTATTGATGGCTTAGAGTTTTGTGCACGTTTTACCATATTGATAATATTAGCCAGTGTGGTTTCGCTACCAATGTGCGTGGCTTTAAATAATAAAGTGCCACTTTTATTAATACTTCCGGCAACGACTTTGTCGCCCGTTTTTTTGCTTACAGCCATTGGCTCACCAGTAAGCATTGACTCATCAACCGTACTGCTGCCTTCAATAACATCGCCATCCACAGGGATTTTTTCACCCGGGCGTACGCGTACTTCATCATTTTTTACCACATCACTAATGTCGATGTCTTGCTCTTGCCCATCGCGAATTACGCGTGCAGTTTTTGGTTGCAGGCCAATTAAGCGTTTAATTGCTTGTGAGGTGCGCCCACGTGCTTTTACTTCAAAAGCGAGCCCTAAACTAATTAAACCGATGATCATCGATGATGCTTCAAAATATACGTGTCTTGCGACTTGTGGTAATAAGTTTGGTGCTATTACCACAAACATTGAATACAACCACGCAGTACCTGTACCAAGCGCTATTAATGTATCCATATTGGCAGCATGGTTTTTGAATGCCTGCCATGCACCGTTGTAAAATTGTTTACCTGATATAGCCATAACCACAAGCGTGACTATACCCACTAAAAACCATGCTATTCGTTGTGTGTCGGTGGTCACACTCATGTCAAAAATAAGCCCGTATATCATTAACGGTGCACCGACCCCTAACGCTAATATCATATTACGCATTAGCTTTTTGTAATGTGCCTCGTCCGACTTTGCTTTTTCATCAAGTGCATCTTGATCAGACTCGTTACTCATTGGCTTAGCTGAATAACCAATGTTTTCGACTGCTTTAATAAGCGTGCTTTCGCAAGCTTTACCTTCTACACGTACTGTACGCTCAGCAAAGTTCATTTCTACATTTTGCGCACCTTGCACGCTATTAAGGGCTTTTTCAATTTTAGCCACACAACTGCCGCAATTAGCACCTTCAATAATAAAGTTTTGCGCGGTGTCTTTTGTATTAGTCGTCATTACGCTGCTCCTTATTTGCAGAATCGTTTATTGGATCAACAAATGATTCTATTAAACTACACACGTCACTGGCATTTGCACCATCGGCTGATGTATCCCATTGCGCCAGAGCTGCATGCATTCTGTTTCGTAATTTTAATGTTTCTTGAAATAGTGCTTCGGTTTCTTCTAGGCGTTTAGTAATGAGTTTACGCGTTAACGGACAAGGACAATTCCCCTGCTCTGACTCGCCTATAATGTGTTGAATATCTTTGAGTGAAAAACCAAGTTGACGAGAGCTAATAATAAACTTTAAACGCTGCTGGTCTTGCTTTGTATACTCTTGATAGCCATTTTCTTCACTGCGTATTGGGTTAAGTAACCCAACACGTGTGTAATGACGAACAGTATCGGCAGTCACGCCCATTAACTTGGCGAGTTGTTTAACATACATAATTTAGCTCCGTCGTGTTTCAGTAGCTTCATAATAAACCTAGGTGCAACACATAGGTCAATGACTATTTTAAAACTAATAAAATAATACCAATTCGCTTAATTAAGTAACCTATTTAAGACAAGAAAATAGTGTTGATAACAAGGCAAAGGTTTCGTTATTTAGTTGTTATCACTAATTGCCTCTGCATCCATGCAGTCGTATATCAAAATGTTTAACGCAGTTAACGCCGAATTTAATCCCTCAAATTGATTAAGTATTGTTGGTTATTGGTATAGTGACACAAACATAATTAACTTAAGCTGATATCGGCCGTGTATTATCTGGAGGGGGGTAATTTAGGAGAGAAGCGCCTAAGTAAGGCGCGTATTAATCTAAGGGCGTGTTGATCATTGGTGGTTTAATTTACAGCAGACTGTTTGGTCTTTAGGCAAGGCAGAGCCTATGTAGTGTGGTTATTCCCCATAAATAGGCGATAACGCAGCATAAATACCAAACATGCGCAGCCCTAGTTTGATTCGCTACGGCTTTGCTCTAATTCGTCGCTTAGTTGCTGCGCTAAAGTTTGTATTTTAGGCATAGCATCTTTCATTAAGCTTTGTGACATTTGCATAGACTCTTGCATTACAACAGGCATTTTTTCAAGTATTTTTTGCCCTGTATCTGTTTTATAAAACGCTAACATATCGGCAATTTCTTGCTCACTAAAATGTTTGTCGTACACGCTAATCATCATCGGCTGCATTTTGGCCCAGCTCATTTCGGTTTTTAATACCGTCGTCATGTCGCTGTAGTATTTATCAAAAATTGCCTGTTCAGAAGGCTTAACGCCCATTTGGTCTGACATGCCTTTCATCATGCCTTCAACCTGGCCGTACATAGAATCAACCATTGAATCTAAATTCATTACACTAATAAGTTCATCTATTTTTTGCTGCTTAGTATTTTGTTCAGCATACAAACTACTAGAAAAAATCAGTAATGATAAAAGTAGTACCTTACCCATAATAATATCCTTTCATATAAATAATCGTTTTATAGTTACATTATTAATTAGTCTTGTAAAGGGTACAAGCAGTCACTAAAAAGGCCGAATAAAATGAATTTATTCGGCCTTTTATAAATATATTTTTATGTTAATCGTCTTCTACATTATCTAGGCCTTTAGTGCCTTCTTTGGCTTTTAGCTTATGATGAATAGCTGACTTTATTAGCATGTAACCACTAATCGGTGCCGTAATTAGTAAAAATATAGTAATGAGTATTTCTTTAACACTTAGGCCATGCCCTGAATTTGCAAAATAAACCATAGCTGCAATTAGCATACTTGCCATGCCCAACGTTGTTGCTTTAGTTGGCCCATGCAAACGCATAAAAAAGTCAGGTAGTTTAACTAAGCCTATTGAGCCAATTAAAATAAACGTACCACCAAATAACAATAATATTGATACAACCCATTCGCTGATCATGTTTTCACCTTATTCAATTATATCGCCACGTAGTAAATACTTACACACTGCAACTGTACTTATGAAACCTAGCATGGCAATAAGCAGTGCAGCTTCAAAATAAAGCCCTGTATCCATACTAATGCTATATAAAATAATCAGTGCAATGACGTTAATGTACATTGTATCGAGCGCTAAAACACGATCAGGCACTGATGGACCAATGATCAATCGCCATAAATTAAGCAATAATGATAAGCCAATCATCGAAAAAACAATGAGTAATACGGTGTCTAACATTGAAATATCTCCTTTAGTGGAGCTTCGTAGCGTTGTTTTATTTGTTTGATAAGTGCTTCTTCATCTTTAAGGTCAAGCACATGTATTAATAAGTAGCGTTGTGTTGGCTCTTCACCCTCAGGTAACGATTCAGCAATTGGGTAAACCTCTGCACTCACTGTACCGGGTGTAAGCGATACACTACTGGCCAATATGGTAATTGGCATATCATGAGTTAAATCTATCGGTACTTTTATAAATGCCGGACGCAAATTTTTAGATGGCCCAAGTATAAGTAAAGCCACTTGTAAATTTGCTACGACAATATCGTACAGCACAATAAGCAACTGCTTAAGAGCCAAGCCCGGCTTTAAAATTAGTGGCTGAGGCTCGCGAAGCGAAAAACTTAATATCGGGATAAGTATTGCAAAAATAGTCGCTAATACTAAGTGCCCTACCGACACGCTATTATTTAACAATAGCCAAACCATAAACAAAAATAAGCTACGAAATGGCGTTGGTAACCAACGAAAACGGGCTTGTAATCTCATCACATGCCTCCTTTAAGTACAGCATTAATACCGCCGCTTATATCATGTAACTGAGTAGCAGCACCTAGCATGTATTCACTTATTGGTCCGCCAAAAATAACGAGCAATGGCGAACACGCAAGTAAACCTATAATTACAATTACCTGCAACGGGTGTGCATTTGCACAATCTGCGTTTTCGCTATTTTTACTTTTATGCTCCCAAAACAAGGTCGTGCCAGCACGCGAAAGCGCTACCAACAACGCGAAGCTTGTTACTAAATATACAGGCCAAAATAGTAAAGCTTGCTCACTATTTAATGTGGCTTTAAGTATCCAAATTTTACCTACAAAGCCTGATAGTGGCGGCATACCAACTACAGTTAAAGCCGCAACAATAAAGCACACACCTAATAAAAATGGTTGTTTAACAGAGCGACCCGCTACTAGCCTATCACCAACTTTACCGCGCTGCGTAGAAACAAGGTCTGCTAGTAAAAACAGTGCGGCACTAACAACTGTTGAATGCACTAAATAATATAAAAGTGCAGCAGTGGCATTTACATTTTGCAATGCAATTAGCGCAACCAACGTACCTACCGATACTAATACTAAGTTAGAGGTGAGTTTACGTAAGTCTTGCGCTGCCATAACGCCAATGGCACCAACTATAATGGTGGCAATTGCTAAGCCCCAAAGCCAAGGCTGCGCCATATGTTCAAGCGCTCCTGCTTGTTCGCCAAATATCACCGTGTAAACACGAAGCATGGCGTAAACGCCTACTTTGGTCATAATCGCAAACAATGCTGCAACTACAGGTTTAGCGCTTGAATACGTATTTGGAAGCCATAAATGCAGAGGTAATAGTGCGGCCTTTAAAGCAAATACAATGAGTAGTAATAAACCACCTGCTTTTGCTAGGTATACATCATCGCCCGAAAGCTGTGATACTTTTTGCGCCATATCTGCAATATTAAGCGTACCAAGTACACCGTACAAAATACCCAAACCGATTAAAAACACGCTTGAGCCAACTAAATTTAATATTACATATTGCAGTGCCGCACGAGTGTTTTGTTTATCACCTGCGTGCATTAACAGTGCATATGATGCAATCAGTAACACTTCAAAAAAAACAAATAGGTTAAATAAATCGCCAGTTAAAAACGCGCCATTTACACCCAATATTAAAAAGTGGACAAGTGGATGATAAAAGCTGCCCTTTTCATCATCGCCAGCACTACCATATAAAATAGCGCCCAAACCTAAAAGTGAAGTTAACGTAACCAATAAGGTAGATAACATGTCAGCGACTAAGACTATCCCAAATGGTGCAGACCAACTACCAATAGCGTAAACATTAATACCTGTATTATTAATATGTACAAGTAAAAGCACACTAATGGCAAAAGTAGCTATTGCCATTACAATTGAAACTAAGCGGCGAATTTTGACGCTTTTACCACATGGCGGCAGCAATAAAATAACTGCCGTCAGCATAGGTAATAAAATAGGTAGCGAAGCTAAATGTTGGATCATTTTTGCTCCTTATTATCTGCAGAGGTGTTAGGCACATAACCATCAACATGGTCACTACCTAAATCGGCGCGCCCACGTATTGCCAAAATAACCACAAATGCAGTCATCGCAAAACCAATCACTATTGCAGTTAGTACTAATGCTTGAGGTAGAGGATCGGCGTATTCTGTGCCAGTACCAAGTACTACCGCTTTATTAATAGTAAGGCGACCTGCTGAAAACAAAAATAAGTTAACAGCGTATGAAATCATAGTAAGCCCAAGTACTACAGGGAACGTACGAGCTCTTAGCAGTAAAAACACACCGCAACTGACCAATACTCCAACGCAAGATGCGTACAATAATTCCATTAAATATTTACCTCTTTTTTCTGGGTATCTGCTGTCATATTACCTAAGCTTGCTAAAATCATTAACGTAGCGCCTACAACAGTTAAGTAAACACCTAGGTCAAATGCAATCGCGCTGGCAAGCTCTGTTTTACCGACAAACGGAATATCAAAGTAGTCAAACCAAGTTGTTAAAAATGGCTTATCGAAGAACCAACTACCCACACCTGTAAACAAAGAAATACCAATGCCTGAAGCTATAATTTTGCGATAATTAACATCAAAGCGTTCGTTTATCCATGCTGTACCATGCGCCATGTATTGCAAAATAAACGCGATTGATGTTACTAACCCAGCAATAAAGCCACCACCAGGTAAGTTATGCCCGCGTAAGAAAATATATGCAGAAACCAATAACGCAAGCGGTAATAAACTTTGTGAAATACTCGCCAGTAATATTGGATGGCGCTCTCGTGCCCATGGGCGCCCTTCGCTGTCGCTCGCTGGCATAAATAATGGGATTCGAGAAAGTACTTTAAATATACCTAATGCGGCAATGCCTAATACGGTAATTTCACCAAGCGTATCAAAGCCCCTAAAGTCGACTAGAATAACGTTAACTACGTTAGTACCACCGCCACCAATTTTAGCGTTAGCAATAAAGAAGTCTGAGATTGAATCTAATGGACGTGTAAGTAATGCATAACAAATACTCGCTATCACTACACCTAACGTAGAGGCTATTGCTAAGTCTCGAAGTACGCGTAATGAACTTGACTCTTTTGGCGTATGCTGAGGCAAGAAAAACAATGCCAGCATAAGTAAAATAATAGTAACAACCTCAACAGTTAGCTGCGTAAGCGCTAAATCTGGAGCAGAAAAGCGTGTAAATACAACCGACACCATTAACCCTACAATTGAGAGCATTAATAGCGACACCATTCGAGAGCGATGCCAAATAACGGTAGCAAGAGCACCAATAATCAATAAGCCTGCACCAATTGCATTGTGCACATCAACAGGCGTAAGTGGCATGCTACCGGCAAGTTGTTGCATTTCAAATAATGGCCAACCCGCACACAGTAATACTACTGCTAGCATAATTACAAGGTAGCGCTGTAGTGATCCATTTTCTGTACTGCTTACCTTTGACTGACACCAAGCAATAACGCTTAATATCACACGTTCAAACGTTTTTTTAGCGTTTAGAGGTGGTAACGATGCTTGAAATTGAAATAGATATTTACGATTAATATAAATAAATAAGCCGCCAGCAATCGCCATCGCACTCATTAGTAGAGGCAAGTTAAACCCATGCCAGATAGCCAATTCGTACACCGGCATTTCTTTTCCAAGTACAGCTAAAGACGCCGCAGATAAAATGCCATCAATTGTAAAGTGCGGGAACATACCCACTAACAAACAAATCACAACGAGTATTTCTATTGGTACACGCATATAGCGCGGTGGCTCATGCGGCGTACGAGGTAAATCAATTGGTTCACCATTAAAAAACACGTCATGAATAAAGCGTGCTGAGTACGCAACAGCTAATGCACCTGCAACAGTTGCCAGTACTGGAATTAACCACGACATAGAACCAAGCACTTGCTGGTGTAGCGTTTCTGCAAAAAACATTTCTTTAGACAAGAAGCCATTTAGTAAAGGAACTCCTGCCATTGCAGCCGCCGCGACCATCGCAAGCGTTGCAGTGTATGGTAAGTATCGCCACATACCATTTAATTTACGCATATCGCGCGTGCCCGTTTCGTGATCAATAATACCAACGGCCATAAATAACGACGCTTTAAACGTTGCATGGTTAATTATGTGAAAAATAGCAGCAACAGTCGCAAGCTCAGTATCAAGTCCGAGTAATAGCGTTATTAAACCCAAATGGCTTATTGTTGAATAGGCTAACAAGCCTTTTAAGTCGTGTTTGAATAGTGCTATATAAGCGCCAAACAACAGCGTAGCTAAACCCGTTAACCCAACGAGCAAGAACCAAGTATCGGTGCCTGCCAAAGCAGGATGAAAACGTGCTAACAAAAATATACCGGCTTTTACCATCGTCGCAGAATGTAAATACGCGCTTACTGGCGTAGGCGCTGCCATTGCATGAGGAAGCCAAAAGTGAAATGGAAATTGTGCCGATTTAGTAAACGCACCCAGTAGCACCAATACCAATGCTACTTCGTATAAATCATGAGATTGAATTATTGCTTTACTCGCTAGAATAACATCTAGGTCGTAACTACCAACAATATCACCTAATAGCATCAATCCAGCAAGTAACGCTAAGCCGCCCGCGCCTGTTACAGCAAGCGCCATACGTGCGCCTTTTCGCGCTTCTGATTTATGCCACCAAAAACTAATTAATAAAAATGAGCTGATGCTCGTTAATTCCCAAAACAACCACAGTTGAATGACGTTGTTAGACATAACAATACCAAGCATTGCAGTCATAAATAGCATTAAGTAACTATATAGCTTAGCCATTGAGTCATTAGCGCTTAGGTAGTAACGGGTGTAGAGGATAACGAGCAAGCCTATGCCTAAAATCATAAACATAAACAATAAACTGAGGCCGTCTAACCGCAGAGACAAATCGAGTCCTATTGACGGGATCCAAGCTAAAGAATAACGAATGGTTTCGCCCGCTAAAACGGCAGGTGCATGGTATAGAGTAATCCCCAAAGCCGTCAAAGGCGCAAGAGCCGTTAAACTAGTGCTTAAATTGCGGGATAACTTACCTGTGCATGCAGAAATAACACTGCCAATTAAGGATAACAAGGGTATCCAGAGCAAAGTCATAATGTAGGGCCTTTTATTATCATAAGTTTATTAGGGCATCTCTTTTTAATACTAAGTGATGCTTTTACTGCCTGTTTTTAAACGACATTAATGACTATAGTTATACTGAAAAACACTGATTTTGTCTATAAAAAGCGGTTCTGTATGGGTGTTTTTTAAACAAGAACTAACAATTTATTAAGCCTAAAAAAACAATTAATTAATACTGATAATTGTTAATTTAATATGGCCTTATTTGCAAATGTAAGCGCGCCAGGGTGACGATGAAAGTTACCATTGGTCATATCTAAATGTTTCAACCAAAGTTGTCTATACTGCGCTGAGAGCCCTAACTGCTGATATTGCATAATAGACCAATTTTCACTAGGTTTATAAGCAATACCTCCTACCTGGCAACTCTTTGCTTTATGCCAACCTGTTGGCGGCGACTCACCATGAGAAATAAATAAATTAGGTGCAACAAAACCTGTTTTTGCACACAACCATGCTTGCTTAGTTTTAGGCAAAGCGTATTCATCTTCAAAACCGTTAAAATGCATCAGCTCATGCAAAAACACACTGTATTTTGCTTTTGAGTTTATTAGCATTGTCCCATTCGTAACATTAGCCGTTCCGCCTTTTGGCATCATCACTATAAAATCAAAATTGTTAGGAAGCTGGCTATTAAGTTTAGATGATTGCCAGTCACACTTTGCTATTTGACTAGTACTACTTTTACACTCAAGCATACCCGCAACGTAAACGGGTTTTGAAAAGCAAAAAATATTTTCACGGGGCTCTGGTTGTTTATTATAAGCATTAATAAACTCTGTAAGTTTATATAAGCCACTGCGATGATCGCTCATAGTCAGCACGTTAAATATACATTGCTTATTAGGCTTACTTATATTTTTTAAAGATGAAAAACCGAGATCGTGGATAAACGCAGTAGATATTTTACTCTGTGGTATTTTTAACTGAAGTTTTAGATGATTTAGTACATCCCCTGCTGGTAATTTGTTTTTACTAGCGAGTAACTCTAAATCGCTCCAACGTGATTGCTCAAGTAACTTTGTTGCTAATATTTTACGCTCTGGGATTGTTAAGTCATTTATAGCGGAGAGCCAAAATTGTTTTGCAGTATCACTCTGCCTACTTTTAATAAGCTTAAGAGAATACATATATTGTGCTGAGGAAACTTTACTGCGAGCAAGTATAGCTAAAGAGGTCTTTGGTAACTGCTCTAGGTGATCAGAAAAATAAGCTGGTGAATTCCAATAACTTTGTAGAACATTGGCTTTTGTATTTAAAACATGCCAAAAGCCAATAGCGCCAAGGTGATTACTCGAGCCTGTAATTAACAAACAACATAGTAATACACCTATTAATTTAAAACGCTTAACTTGCGTCAACACCTTCCATCAACTCAAGTTCTAAACGCGCATATTTGTACTCAATAAACTCATGTACATTGGTTGCTAGCGCAAGCCTAAAATAGTCTGATGCTAAATAAAGCTCACCCGCTGCTTGATGCATTTTGGCTAAGTAAAAATAAGCTTCACATAAACGCTGCGCATATTCTTGCTCAGTTCTAACACCATCACTAATGCCTGATAAAAATGCATGTTCACTCATATCGCCCGTATAAAGAGAAATTAACTGATACGCCCATTGCGAATCATCAAGCGCAGTCGCATTTTGTTTAAGTGCATCAAGTGCGATTACTTTATCCTCTTGTGCCTGGGCTAAATAAACCCATAAAACACGGTACGGATCTTTAGGAGAACGGGCTAAAAACTCGTTAAAGTCATTTTTAGCAAGGCCAGCTCTATCGCCGTAATAAAGGGCTATACCTCTATTTAAATAAGCATATTCATGCTCTTCATCAAGCTCAAGAGCTGAATCGAAAAACTCATAGGCTTTTTCGTACTGCTGCATAAGCGTATGTTGAATACCTAAAAAATTATATACTTCAGCTAAATCAGGCTTAAGTTTTACTGCGCGGTTAAAATCAATACGCGAAAGAGTGGTCATACCTAGACTATCGAAAAGTACACCACGGTCGTAATAAAGCTTAGCTTGTTGCTCTTCGCTTAAGTCAGCCCTATTCAATAACTCCGAGTAGCGTGCAATAGCAATTTCACTTCTAAAGTCAGAGGCTAAAGGTGCAGTAAATGGCACATTAACAATCGGGGTTGGTTCTGAATCTGTTGTAGTTTGGCAAGCGCTTAAAGACAAAATAGCAAAAGATGCCAAAGCTAAATGTTTGAGTATCATTAAAATCCTTAATACCAAGATATATCGCGATTAATATAAGACAGACCTTGTCCAATAAGGTTTCATTAAAGCATAAAAAAAAGGGGCTAAACAGCCCCTTTTTTATCATCTAGCTAATATAACTAGATTAATAAGTTAACAATTACGCGTCAGTTGGCGCGTCAGCTGCAGGTGCTGCTGATTCCATTGCTTCTTTAATACTTAGACGTACACGGCCTTGGCGATCTACTTCTAGTACTTTAACTTTAACTTCTTGACCTTCAGAAAGGTGATCAGCCACGTTATTAACGCGCTCAGTACTAATTTGAGAAATATGTACTAGACCATCTTTACCAGGAAGAATGTTTACAAACGCACCGAAATCAACAATACGTACAACTTTACCTTCGTAGATAGTACCTACTTCAAGTTCAGCTGTTAATTGCTCAATACGGCTAATTGCATTAGCTGCACTTTCGCCATCTGTAGCGGCAATTTTAATTGTACCGTCGTCACCGATTTCAATCGTTGTACCAGTTTCTTCAGTAAGCTGACGAATAGTTGCGCCACCTTTACCGATAACTTCAGCGATTTTCTTCTGTGGGATTTTCATTGTGTATATGCGAGGAGCAAACATTGATAGCTCTTCAGAAGGAGCAGAAATTGCTTCATCCATCACTTCTAAGATATGTAAACGTGCAGCTTTTGCTTGTTTAAGCGCAATTTGCATGATTTCTTGAGTGATACCTTCGATTTTGATATCCATTTGAAGTGCTGTAATACCAGCAGCAGTACCGGCAACTTTAAAGTCCATGTCACCTAAGTGATCTTCATCACCTAAGATGTCAGAAAGAACAACGAATTTATCGTCTTCTTTAACTAGACCCATCGCAATACCTGCAACAGATGCTTTAATTGGTACACCAGCATTCATAAGTGCAAGTGAAGTACCACATACAGAAGCCATTGAAGATGAACCGTTTGATTCAGTGATTTCAGATACTACACGGATTGAATATGGGAATTCAGTCAATGTTGGCATTACAGCAGCAATACCACGCTTAGCAAGGTTACCATGGCCGATTTCACGACGCTTAGGAGAACCAACAAAACCAGTTTCACCTACACAGAATGGAGGGAAGTTGTAGTTAAGCATAAAGTGGTTTTTATGAGTACCAGTTAAATCGTCGATTAACTGTGAATCACGTTCTGTACCAAGTGTAGCTGTTACTAACGCTTGAGTTTCGCCACGAGTAAAGATAGCAGAACCGTGAGTACGCGGTAATACGCCAGTCATTACATCTAGTGCACGAATCATATCTGGTTCACGACCATCGATACGTTTTTCGCCAGAAGCGATACGGCCACGAACGATTTTCTTCTCAAGTGAACCGAATATTTTACCAATTTCTTGCTTATCTAAAGACTCGCCTTCAGCAAGTTCAGTTGTTAACACTGCAACAACTTCATCTTTAGCTACGCCAAGTGCTTCTTTACGCGCTACTTTATCAGTGATTAAGTAAGCTGCGCCTACTTTATCAGCAGCAATTGCTGCAACTTTATCTTCTAGTGCAACGTTTTTAGCTGGTGCAGTCCAATCCCAAGTAGGCTTGCCTGCTTCTGCTTTAAATTCTTCGATTGCAGTGATGATCGCTTGAGATTGCTCATGACCATATACAACAGCGCCAAGCATTACGTCTTCTGCAAGTACGTTAGCTTCTGATTCAACCATAAGTACCGCTTTATCAGTACCGGCTACCACTAAATCAAGTTGGCTTTCTTCAAGCTCTTTTAATGTAGGGTTAAGTACATATTCGCCGTTGATGTAACCAACGCGAGATGCACCAATTGGACCACTGAACGGGATACCAGAGATAGCAAGTGCTGCTGAAGTACCAATCATCGCAACCATATCAGGTTGGATTTCAGGGTTAACAGAAACAACAGTAGCAATAACTTGTACTTCGTTTACAAAACCGCTTGGGAAAAGTGGACGAATTGGACGGTCAATAAGACGTGCAATAAGTGTTTCGCCATCGTTAGGACGACCTTCACGCTTTAAGAAACCACCTGGGATACGACCAGCAGCGTACATACGCTCTTGGTAGTTAACTGTTAGTGGGAAAAAGTCTTGGCCAGGTTGTGCTTCACGCTTACCAACAACAGTTACTAAAACTGAAGTGTCGCCAATGCTTGCAAGTACAGCGCCGTCTGCTTGACGAGCGATTGCACCAGTTTCTAGAGTCACTGTATGTTGACCTAGTTTGAATTCTTTAATAATTGCTTGCACTTAAAATATTCCTTAAATGTATTCTAATAAGTTGTCATCAAAGTACCAATTACAGTACATAATTGTATTCAGTTGGAAATCAATTAAGTACTACAATTGGCAATGATGTGAATAAGCGTAGATAAACCTTTTTACCTACGCGCATAGTATATACCAAAGCTGCTTCAAAATGCGAGTCTAGGGTGTGTTGATCTTTGTGGATTGAAATTTGTTCAATCTAGGGTCGATTTAATCACGGCGCGAGATTTGTAACCTAGTGGGCTAAGTAAAAATCGAGCAACAAAGAGTTAATCGCCCCTAGGATGAACCCGCAGGGCAGCGCATGTTTGGCATTTATGCTGCGTTATCGCCTATTTATGGGGAATAACCACACTACATAGGCGCTGCCTTGCCTAAAGACCAAACATACAGCTGCAAAATTAATCACGAAAGGTCAACACACACTAGCTACTAGATTTAAACTGGGCTAATTAGCGGGTAAATACAACAGCTATTGGTAGGCTATGAAATGGGGGTTTTATATTATAATTCAATAGGTTTAAGAATTTTCTTAATTTGGAAACACAAATTTCAGGCACAAAAAAAGGAGCTAAAAAGCTCCTTTTTCTATAATCTAGTTCTTAGCGACGTAGGCCAAGTTCTTTGATTAACGCAGTATAACTAGTGATGTCTTTACCTTTAAGGTAATCAAGTAGTTTACGGCGAGTGCTTACTTTACGAAGCAGACCACGACGTGAGTGGAAGTCATGCTTGTGATCAGCAAAGTGACCTTGAAGCTTGTTGATGTCAAAAGTAAGTAATGCTACTTGTACTTCTGATGAACCTGTATCGCCTTCTGCACGTGCAAATTTAGCAATGATATCGATTTTTTCTTGATTGCTTAGTGACATAGTAACTCCAAAAATTAAATTTAAAAGGTGTCTTAGCCGATCACTAATTCAGCCAAAACGATTAAGCGGGCGTATTCTACCAACTGTAGGAATAACTACAAGCTAATTATCCCCAACTACAACTAATAAGCCACCGTTAGGCACATTAGTTGCTTATTCAGGCTTCACGTAATCGTCTTGCTGACTAGCAAGACCACGTTTAACCTTTAAATGACCGTTTGAGTTACGCTCACCAGTACCAATAAATATATTATCCGCAACAACTTTAATTGCACCATCAGGTAAAGCGATTGATAATTCTACAGCTTGCCCGTGACTAAAAATTCCCCCTTGTTCTTTTGTAATTTCAACAACGGGTAAATCAGTTAAAGCAGTATCAATTGGTAGCAATAGCGAGTCTAAATAAGTTGAAGGCGCAAGCTCTTCTTCTTTCGCTTTAGCAAGCAACGCTTCAATCTCATCAAGCGAGACCATTTTATCTGCCGGATACTGACCAACAGCGGTTCTGTGGAGCATAATAACGTGTGCGCCACAGCCTAGGTTTTCGCCTAAATCATCAACGATTGTACGAATGTAGGTCCCTTTAGATACATGGGCCGTCATTTGTAATACGTTGCTTTGTTCATCAAATTCGTCAAACGATAAGCTAAACACGTTTATTTTTCTGCATTTACGAGGAACTTCAATACCTTCGCGCGCGTACTTATATAACGGTCTACCTTGGTACTTAAGAGCTGAGTACATTGACGGATATTGTTCAGACTCACCAACAAAAGCAGCTATTTCTTTTGTTAGCTGTTCACGTGTAACGTTCACATCTTTAGTGCTAACAATTTCGCCATCAGAATCTGATGTTGTTGTACGCTCACCCAGTTGTGCACGAACGATATAGGTTTTATCTGTATCGAGTAAAAACTGCGTAAACTTAGTCGCTTCACCAAAACAAATTGGCAGCATACCTGTGGCAAGTGGATCTAAAGCACCTGTGTGCCCAGCTTTTTGCGCAAAATAAACACTTTTTGCTTGCTGTAATGCTTTATTTGATGAAATGCCTTCAGGTTTGTTTAACAACAAAATACCGTCAACTGCACGGCCTTTACTGCGCTTTGCCATCTGTATCAGTGCCTTCTTCGCTATCTGTATCGTCTACGTGATCAGTACCTTCTTCGCTATCTGAAACATCAGCAGCATCAACACTTTCTACGTCTTCATCTACATGCTTTGCGTTATCTTCGCGGATAATAGAATCCACTAAATTAGAAATACGCATACCTTCCATTAATGAGTTATCAACTACAAACTTTAACTCAGGCATTATACGTGCACGGATACGCTTACCAAGTAACGAGCGAATATAGCCCGTTGCTTCATTAAGTACTTTTGCGCTTTGCTTTGCTGCGTCTTCATCTTGTGTGTTAAACACAGTAATGAAAATTTTGGCATAAGATAAATCGCGCGATACTTCTACCGCTGACACTGTCACCATACCTAAGCGTGGATCTTTAATTTCGCGTTGTAAAATTACAGCAATCTCTTTTTGGATTTGCTGTGCAACACGATCAGTGCGAGAAAATTCTCTCATTATACTTGTCCTAAAATAATAACTTATTGAAATTAAATAATAAGTTAACTAAATAATGGATATGCAAATGGGGGCTAAGCCCCCATTTAAAATCTTAGCGTAGGGTGTGTAGAACGTCCGGCGTTAACCTGAGCGTTCAATACTCCCTAGTAACAATTATAGAGTACGTTGTACTTCAACTGTTTCGAATACTTCGATTTGGTCACCAACACGTACGTCATTGTAGTTCTTAACGCCGATACCACATTCCATGCCGTTACGAACATCAGCAACATCGTCTTTAAAGCGACGAAGTGACTCAAGTTCACCTTCATAGATAACAACGTTTTCACGTAGTACACGGATTGGAGCGCTACGTTTAATAACACCTTCAGTAACCATACAACCAGCGATTGCGCCAATTTTTGGAGACTTGAATACGTCACGAACTTGAGCAAGACCAATGATTTCTTGTTTAAACTCTGGCGCTAGCATACCTGACATTGCTTGTTTAACTTCGTCAATCAAGCTGTAGATTACGCTGTAGTAACGTAGGTCTAAGTTTTCAGTCTCGATAACTTTACGAGCTGAAGCATCAGCACGAACGTTAAAGCCAACTACAATTGCGTTAGACGCTGCAGCTAGTGTTGCATCAGTTTCGGTAATACCACCAACACCTGAACCAACAATCTTCACTTTCACTTCATCAGTAGAAAGTTTAGTTAGTGAATCAGAGATTGCTTCGATAGAACCTTGAACGTCTGCTTTAAGTACCACGTTAACTTCAGAAACATCGCCTTCAGTCATGTTAGTAAACATGTTTTCAAGCTTAGCTTTTTGCTGACGTGCTAGTTTAACATCGCGGAACTTACCTTGACGGTATAAAGCAACTTCACGCGCTTTACGCTCATCTTTAACTACAGTCGCTTCGTCGCCTGCAGCAGGAATACCAGAAAGACCTAAAATCTCAACTGGGATAGATGGACCAGCTGACTTAATGTCTTTACCGTTTTCATCGCGCATTGCACGAACACGGCCATACTCAAGACCACATAATACAATGTCACCTTGGTTAAGCGTACCAGATTGAACAAGTACTGATGCTACTGGACCACGGCCTTTATCAAGACGAGATTCAATAACAACACCAGCCGCCATACCTTCAGTAGGTGCAGAAAGCTCTAAAAGTTCAGATTGGTTCAATACTGCTTCAAGAAGGTCGTCAATACCTAAGCCAGTTTTAGCTGAGATATGAACGTACTGCGTATCGCCGCCCCATTCTTCTGGAATAACGTCTAGTACAGCAAGTTCGTTTTTAACACGATCTGGATCTGCGCCTTCTTTATCCATTTTGTTTACTGCGATGATTAAAGGAACGCCAGCTGCACGAGCATGCTGTACCGCTTCTTTAGTTTGTGGCATAACGCCATCATCTGCTGCAACTACTAGGATTACGATATCAGTCGCTTTAGCACCACGAGCACGCATTGAAGTAAATGCAGCATGTCCTGGTGTATCTAAGAAGGTGATCATGTGACCGTTTACATCAACATGGTATGCACCAATATGCTGTGTAATACCACCGGCTTCGCCAGAAGCAACCTTCGCAGAACGAATGTAATCAAGAGTTGATGTTTTACCATGGTCAACGTGACCCATTACAGTTACTACTGGAGCACGTGGCTCTGACTTACCATCTTCGTGGCGGTCATTAAGTACTGTTTGCTCTAATTCGTTTTCTTTAACAATGATAACCTTGTGACCCATTTCTTCTGCAACTAATTGTGCAGCTTCTTGGTCAATCACTTGGTTAATAGTAACCATGTCACCCATTTTCATCATTGTTTTAACAACTTCAGCGCCTTTAACGGCCATGCGTGATGCAAGCTCAGCTACTGTAATTGTTTCGCTAATACGCACTTCATTTTTAACATCAACAGTTGGTTTTTGGAAACCATGTTGTAATGATGCAGGTGCTTTTAACTTAGACTTGTTACGGCCTCTTGACGCTGCAAATTTATCTTTTGCTGGCGCTTTTTTCTTTTTCTTAGCACGGCGTGTACCTTGCTCATCACGAGCATCGGCAACATCTTCTGCTTCACGTGCATAAGTAGAAGTCGTAAGATGGTGATCCGCTGTTTCTTCGCGTTTCTTACGTTCTTCTTCTTCTTTCTTCCAGCGTGCCGAGTTTTCTTCAGCTAGCTTTCTTGCTTCTTCTGCTTGACGTTTCGCTTCTTCTTCAGCTTTCTTCAATGCGGCCTCTTCTGCTTCTTTTTGCAGACGCTCAGCTTCTATGCGATCTTTCTCAGACTTAGCACTTTGCTCTGGGGTCATCTGCTTTTGTTTCGCTTTACGCTCTGCATCAGCTTTGCGTTTAGCTTCTTCTTTGGCTTTACGGTCGGCTTCTTCTTTCGCTTTGCGTTCTGCCTCTTGTTTCGCTTTTAATTCTGCGGCTTCTTGGTCAGCTTTTTGCTGCTCTTCAAGACGCACTTTTTCTTCAGCAGCTAAGCGAGCTTGCTCTTGCTCTTGTTCCATTGCGCTTTTCTTCACGTAAGTACGTGTTTTGCGAACTTCAACTTGAACATCTTTTGCTTTACCAGTAGAGCCCGTAACACTTAAAGTGCTTTTGCTCTTACGTTGTAAAGTCATACGCGCTGGGCCATCTGAACCTGTACCGCCATGATGCTTGCTTAAATGATCAAGTAACGTTGCTTTTTCAGCTTCTGTTACGTTATCAGTTGCTTGCTTAGTGATACCTGCTTGTGAAAACTGCTGTAGCAATTTATCAACAGTCGTACCTATATCGCCGGCTAGTTTTTCAACATTTACTTCTGCCATAGTGTGTAATACCTCCGTTAATAAATTACTCGTCTGCAAACCAACAAATGTTTCGTGCAGCCATAATCAGTTCACCCGCTTTTTCAGATGAAAGTTCTGTGATATCAACTAATTCGTCAATACCTTGTTCTGCCAAGTCTTCAAGTGTAACAACACCCTTGCTTGCCATAACAAATGCTAAGTGACGCTCTAAGCCTTCAAGCGCAAGTAAGTCTTCAGCTGGCTCTGCGCCATCTAAGCTTTCTTCCGTTTTAAGTGCTTTAGTTGTCAATGCATCTTTTGCGCGTGAGCGCAGTAAATCTACAGTCTCTTCATCAAGACCATCAATTTCTAAAAATTCAGACGCTGGTACATACGCCACTTCTTCAAGTGTCGAGAAACCTTCGTTGATAAGTAATGATGCAAACTCATCATCAATTTCTAAATTTTCAGTGAATAAGTTAAGTAACTTATCAGATTCAGCTTCATTTTTAGTACGCATGTCTTCAACAGTCATTACGTTTAGTTCCCAGCCAGTTAACTGACTTGCTAAACGAACGTTTTGACCATTACGACCAATTGCTTGCGCTAGGTTATCTGCTTCTACAGCGATATCCATTGAGTGAGTGTCTTCATCCATTACGATTGAAGCAACTTCTGCTGGCGCCATTGCATTGATAACAAATTGTGCCGGGTTGTCATCGTAAAGTACGATATCAACACGCTCACCGCCAAGTTCTGACGATACAGCCTGAACTCGTGCGCCACGCATACCAACACATGCACCAATTGGGTCTATGCGTTTGTCGTTAGATTTAACAGCAATTTTAGCGCGTGAACCTGGATCACGTGCTGCTGCACGTAATTCAATCATCTCTTCGCCAATTTCTGGCACCTCAATGCGGAATAATTCCATTAGCATTTCAGGTTTAGAGCGCGTTACAAATAATTGTGCACCGCGTGCTTCAGGCTTAACTTCATATAAAAGACCACGGATACGGTCACCCGGGCGGAAGTTTTCACGTGGTAACATGTCATCACGATAAATTACCGCTTCTGCGTTGTTACCTAAATCAAGTACGATTGCATCGCGAGTTGCTTTTTTAACAACACCCGTTACCAGCTCGCCTTCTTGATCTTTGTATGCTTCAACAACTAAAGCGCGCTCAGCTTCACGTACTTTTTGTACGATAACTTGCTTAGCCATTTGTGTTGTAATACGGTCAAATTTGATTGAGTCGATTTGCTCTTCAACATAATCACCCATTTGCAAATCAGGTTCTTCAACCTGTGCTGCTTCTAGAGTGATTTCGCTGTATGGGTTCTCTAAAGAACCATCTTCTAATACAGCGGCAATCTGCCAACGACGGAACGTATCGTAATCACCGGTTTTACGGTCAATTGCTACGCGTACTTCAATTTCGCCATCGTGTTTTTTCTTTGTAGCTGTCGCTAAAGCGAACTCTAGAGCTTCAAAAATCTTTTCTTTTGGAACCGCTTTCTCATTGGAAACGGCTTCAGCAACCAATAATATCTCTTTTGCCATGGGTAATGCCTCGCTTGCCCTATTCCTTCGCACTCGAATTTAAAACTTCGCGATTAAATTCGCACGTTCGATGTTACTAAGCATGATCAGATGCTCTGCACCATCGCTAGATAGTGTGATCATATCGCTGCTAACTGCTACTAAGTCGCCTTTAAAATTACGACGACCATCCTGTGGAAGTTTAGTACGCACGCGTACTTCCTCTCCTTGCGCCTGCTCGTAGTGATCTTGTTTGAATAATAGACGATCAACACCAGGAGACGATACTTCCAAATCATATTCATTTGTAATTGGGTCTTCGACGTCTAAAATCGCACTAATTTGGCGACTTGCATCCGCACAGTTATCAACTGAGATCCCATCCTCATGAGCAATATATACTCTTAAGGTAGAATGGCGACCCGCTTGCACAAATTCAAGACCATGCAATTCAAAGCCTAACATTTCTACCGCAGGCGTTAACATGGTTACTAAATCTTGTTCAAGTTTTGTCACGAAAATCCTCCATACAAACAAAAAAAGGGCTTATAGCCCTAAAATACTGAGTTTAAGTTTTAATTTGATGACAATTGCCACAAATCGCAAGGTGCAGATACAACAACGCCCCGAACCAAGCGGGGCGTCACACCAATAAAGCATAAAACTGTGTGGCCTAGGGCCAAGCTTGGTTGCGAGTCAGTAAACTGACCTAATTAAACTACATAGTCTAAAACGCAAAACGCGCATTACTTAGAATGCGCGATATAAATTAGTAAGGTAATACCTACTAGTAGAATTGGTTGCGGGAGCCGGATTTGAACCGACGACCTTCGGGTTATGAGCCCGACGAGCTACCAGACTGCTCCATC